>NZ_JBQPOM010000032.1:0-179889 GCF_052220145.1 Vagococcus sp. WN89Y
GAAAACCATCTTTACCGGAAAGATAATGTTGTACGGCAGCAAGCCGTAGCTCAAGTGAAAATTTACGACTACTCATAAAAAACTGCACCTCAGTCAGTTGGGTGTCCAACTTTTGGGGTGCAGTCCACGAGATGCCGGGCTTTTTGTTATTTAAGATAGGTAAACGCCGTGGTCACGCGCTTCACGCCGTTGACGCGGCTGGCAATATCGGCCGCGGCCTTGCCTTCGCGATCGGTGACCAGCCCCATCAGGAACACTTCGCCATTTTCTGTGGTGACTTTCACGTTTGACGATTTGACCTGGTCGCTGCCCAGCAGCTGAGAGCGGACTTTCGTGGTTATCCATGTGTCGGACGACGCGGTGCCCAGGCCTACCGGCTGGCCCTGACGAATTTCGTTAAAGACTTCGACCGCGCCTTCGGTACCGACGGCTATCTGTTTGGCTCGCGACGACAGTTCACTGTTCGGAGACTGTCCGGTCAGCAGCACTTTTCCCTGATAAGCGGTGACATTCACCCGCGCTTCTTTTTTGATTTGCTCATCTTTCGACAGCGCGCTATTCACGCGCAGTTCCAGCGTACTGTCATCCACCTGGGTACCGACGGTGCGCGGGTCCGTTGCGGCTTTGGTACCCACAGCCGCAGAACCTACCACTACTGCGCCAACACAACCTTGTAACAGCAGTGCGGAAATAAGGACTGCGAGGGGCGTAAATGCCTTCATGTGTACTCCTTAATCATCCTGGTGAGGGAAAAGCGTGTTATCAATCAAATCGCATAAGCAATTTACCGTCAGCATGTGCATTTCCTGAATGCGCGCGCTGCGGTGAGAAGGAATACGTATTTCAACATCTTGTGGCCCCAGCAAACCCGCCAGTTCGCCCCCGTCATAGCCCGTCAGCGCCACGATAGACATATCACGCGTGACCGCAGCCTCTACGGCTTTGACAATATCGCGCGAATTGCCCCTGGTGGAGATGGCAAGCAGGATATCGCCGGCATGGCCGAGCGCACGAACCTGCTTGGCATAAATCTCATCATGCAGACGATCGTTCGCTATTGCCGTTAAGACCACATTATCGGTATTTAGTGCAATCGCGGGTAAACTTGGGCGCTCGGTTTCAAAACGGTTAATCATGCTGGCAGCAAAATGCTGTGCGTTGGCGGCAGAGGTGCCATTGCCACAACAGAGGATTTTGTTGCCATTTAGCAGGGAGTGAACCATGGTCATGGCCGCACGGGAAATTGCGTCCGGCAGCGCTTCCGCCGCCGCAATCTGGGTTTGAATGCTTTCTGTAAAGCAAACTTTAATTCGTTCGAGCACGATAATCCCTATTAATTCAGCAATTATGAGTGGTCGTTAAACGCATTTTGTATCCACTCAAGATCATTTCCGGTGAAGGCTACCACATCAAACCGGCAATCCACAGTATCAAAACTCCCATTGTGCCGGGCAAGCCACAGGCGTGCGGTATGCAGAAGCTTCGCTTGTTTAGCGCGTGTGACACTCCCCGCTGCACCGCCAAAACTGGCCGACCGGCGGTAGCGCACTTCAACAAAAACGGTGGTGCGACCGTGGCGCATTACCAGGTCTATTTCTCCACCTCGCTCGCGGACGTTCGCGGCAATAAAACGCAGTCCTTTGCCTTCAAGCCAGCGACGCGCACGGGTTTCCCACGCGTCGCCGGTCTGTTTACGGCTTAATTCGCCGGGACGATTTGCCCCTGCTGGTATTTGAGCCATGACAACTTCCTGTTGATCACGCAGTCCTGATTAGCGGTTAAATCACCGGTATTCCCGTACAGCTCGAAACCCGGCACCTGGCGCATTTGCGAGAAGTTGTTCGCCAGCGTCCACGCATCCGCGCCCATGGCGTAAAGACGCGCCAGGGAGTAATCATTATTCACCGATCTCAGCGCCTGCTGCATTAGCGACGGGTTAGCGCCAGCCAGCATCGGGATTTCATTAAATTGCAGGCCTTCCATTTCGAGACGGAAATCTGGCCCCGCGCCGCCTTGTGCGCTGCGCGAGCTGGCATACAGCATCACGTTGCTCTGGCTGCCGGTACGCAGGGTAATCATCGGTTTCAGTAGCGCGATCTCATCTGGCGTCGCCACAATATACGCCGCATCGACTTTGCCGCCGCCGCTAATTTGCGCATCCGTCGGCGGCGCAGGGATGTTCAGACCGCCAATTGTGACGCCTTGCTGCTGCGGCAGGCTGGCGGTCACCGGGCTACCGGTCATGGCAATCCCGGAACCGCTGTTCAGGCCCATACGCAGCTCGGCGGTCGAGCCGAATTTTTGCTGCAATACGATACCGCCGCCCAGGTTTTGCCACTCCTGCGCAAAGGCGTTGCTGACACGCTCGCCCAGTGCGCTGCGAGGCACCAGCAGCAGAGGAGCCTGACGCCCCTGGGCATGGATATGACGCGCCGCATCGCGGGCTTCATCTTCCGGTGAGAGGGCGAAATAACAAATATTGGCGCGGTTCTCGACATTTTCCGGCTGGTTAAGCGCCAGCACATTGAGTGGGGTCTGGCTGCGCATCAGTTCCTCAACATTATTTTTCAGCAGCGGGCCGATAATAATGCTGGCACCCTCTTGCTGGACCTGGTTGAGCAACTGATCCATGGGCTGTGCGCTGGTGTCGTAGATTTTTAGCTCAGCGCCTGGGTTTGCCGGGGCGTTGGCGACCGTGGGTGAGGAGGCCGCGGCAGTGGTTTGCTCGCCAGAGGCTGTTGATGCATCGTCGGTGCTTTCTGCGCTCTGCGCTGCGCTATCGGGAGCCTGCACGGGCGAAGCTTCAGGCGCGGCGTTTTGCTGCGCCTCGGTAAGATCGCTGACGTTCGCCTGCGCAGGGCTGACCACATCCTGCGTGGCGGCCTGGGCTTCCTGCGTTGGCACCGCCGGACCGGACACCGCCGCCGCGCCGTTTTTCGCCGCTTCAAAACCTTGCTGAATGGCGCGGCCAAACACCGCCGCCTGGCCGTTTAACGGCAGCAGCAGCGCAATTTTGTTGGTCGATGCGGCCTGGAAGTTTTGCATGTTCGCCAGCTGCGTTGGCAGCATTTTCGCGCCCGGGTTTTGCGGGTAGCGAGTCTGCCAGTCAGCGAGGCCCGCTTTGAGCATACTGGCATCGCTGCGGTTATCGAACCAGACGCGTTGCAAATCAAGCCAGCCTTGCAGCGTGACTTCATCAGCATTGATAACCAGCGTTTTGGCTTCGTCCTGGGACATAGAGGCGAGCGCTTGCCATGTGCTGTCGATATTTTTTTGTTTTTCCGCCGGTGCGGTTAACAGCGGTTCTTGCGCAATCAGCGCGCGCAGCAGCGTCAGGGAAGGTTTGCCCTGCGCAGCGGCGATAGCAATGCGCCAGTAGCGCTCCTGCTGGGCCTGCTCAAGCTTGCCGGGATCAATCTTCTCAAGCAGTGCCTGCGCGCCAGGGGCATCACCCTGGGCCACTTTTAGCCCTGCGTCCAGCAATGCGCGCTCGTTGCGCTGGTTTTCATTCAGATCTTGCGGCAACTGGCTAAACACTTCGCTTGCCCGCTGGGTTTTCCCCTCGTTCAACAGCGCACGAATGGCGAGTAATTGCCAGTTGGTCTTGCTATCATCTGAACTTTGCTGCATTTGTTGCAGATAGTAACCAGAATCAGCCTGCGCAGCACCCTGCATATGACTGGCGCTTTGGTCTGTGGACTGCGTTCCGCATCCTGCAAAAATCAGGGCGGCCAGCACCACAGGCAGACAGCGTGTGGCTTTTGAGGGTAAAAATCTTGACGGTAGCATACTGTATCCAGTGACATTTTTTACGCAATGCTCAATATTAAATCGGCAATACGGATGAAACAATGAAACAACACGAATCAGCGGAGAATTCTCAAGGTCAGCTTTATATTGTACCCACTCCTATCGGGAATTTGTCTGATATTACACAGCGTGCGCTTACCGTGTTGCAAAGCGTTGATTTGATTGCTGCTGAAGATACCCGCCACACCGGTTTACTGCTTCAACATTTCGCTATAAACGCCCGTTTGTTTGCGCTGCATGACCATAACGAGCAGCAAAAAGCCGAAACGCTGGTGGCGAAGTTACAGGAAGGGCAAAACATCGCGCTGGTTTCGGATGCCGGAACGCCGCTGATTAACGACCCTGGTTATCATCTGGTACGCACCTGCCGCGAGGCCGGTATTCGCGTGGTGCCGCTGCCTGGACCTTGCGCGGCTATCGCTGCGTTGAGCGCTGCGGGGCTGCCGTCGGATCGTTTTTGCTATGAAGGTTTTTTGCCAGCGAAATCAAAAGGCCGCCGGGATGTGCTCAAAGCGCTGGAAACCGAAAGCCGCACGCTGATTTTTTATGAATCTACGCATCGTCTACTGGAGAGCCTGGAGGATATGGTCGCGGTGTGGGGCGAAGGGCGCTATGTCGTGCTGGCGCGCGAATTGACGAAAACCTGGGAGAGCATCCGGGGCGCACCGGTGGGCGAGCTTTTAGCATGGGTTAAAGAGGATGAGAACCGGCGAAAGGGCGAAATGGTGCTGATTGTCGAAGGGCATAAAGCGCAGGATGATGCGCTGCCCGCCGATGCACTGCGTACACTTGCGCTCTTACAGAGCGAGCTGCCGCTGAAAAAAGCCGCTGCGCTGGCGGCGGAAATTCACGGCGTGAAGAAAAACGCGCTGTATAAATACGCGCTGGAGCAGCAGGAGTAATGCTTTTATGAGCCAGTATGTGCCGCCCTTTACCATTACGCCGCAAATTCTTAGTCAGGTTGTAGAGATTGGGGAGCTTTTGGGGCACTGGGCGGCGCAAACCGGGCGCGCTTCGCCCTTGTTGCGTAAAAATAACCGTATCAGAACCATCCAGGCTTCTTTAGCGATTGAACATAACAGCCTGACGACAAACCAGGTCACTGCTTTGCTGGAAGGTAAAAGGGTGCTGGCACCTGTTAAAGATATTCAGGAAGTTCGTAATGCTATTAAAGCGTATGAACGTATGTCGTCGTGGAAAAGCCATCGTGCGTCAGATTTATTGAAAGCTCATGGATTATTGATGCAGGGTCTGGTGGATTATCCTGGGCGGTTGCGCAACAGTAATGTCGGTATTTATCGTGATACCCGGCTTATCCATATGGCTCCCCCGGCCTCCCGGGTACCGCTACTGATTGATGATTTACTGGCGTGGCTTAAAACGACGGATTTGCATCCGCTGGTCGCCAGTTCAGTTTTTCACTATGAATTCGAGTTTATCCATTCTTTCGCCGATGGTAACGGGCGCATGGGGCGCTTATGGCAAACGCTTATCCTCAGCGAGTGGCGTAGTGAACTGGCATGGCTGCCGGTAGAGACAATTATCCATTATCAGCAAGAGCGTTATTATCAGGTACTGGGTGAGTGTGACAGAACGTGCGATTGCACCTCTTTTGTCGCATTTATGCTGTCTGCGGTAACAGCGGCACTGATCGAAGGTCTGGACCCAGGCTTTGTGCTGTCGGAACAAGTGTCGGAAGAAATGTCGGAACAAATTTTCCCTGTTTCCCCTCGCGAGAAAGCGATTCTGCAGGCGCTGCGTGAGCAACCAGCACTGACGGCGGTGGCGCTTGCCGATAAATTAGGCGTCAGCGCCCGCAGTATTGAGCGTTATCTAAAATCGTTGCAGCAAAAAAATAAATTACAACGCATTGGCGCAAAAAAAGGCGGCTACTGGCAGGTCAATTAAACACGGCTTGCAGTTGGGGGGAGTTTATATGTCGGCACCAGGAAATTCGTACGTTGTTTACCGGGCTGGCGGGTTATGGCTTCTATTTCGCGTTTTTTGATAGATCATTTCTGTGCATCTTAAATAATCGACGCATTGCTTTAGCAATTCTCAAATTTTCCTGTTGGGTAAATTAGGCATGAGAAAGGATAAACAATGATTCCACTGGTTACTAAACGCGAGCCATTTATACAATTAGTCACTGACACAATTATACAGCAGGGTAAATTTCTGCTTCATTTTTTAAACAGTATTACAAACAGTACCGAAGTTAAAAATAATAATACGGAGCTTGATTTTCCTTTTTTTTATGAGGAGAAGCCGCAAAGTGGTTTTCTGCCGCGCGGGATAGATGAGAGTGCCTGGATCGCTTCGCTATTTTTATCTGGCTACGTGTTCTGTTTTTTATATCAAAATATGCCCGCGTTACCTTTTTTCTCGAAATCCTGTAACAATAATACGGCGCTACCGGTCGACTGGTTAACGAAAATGCCTGCGCATATTCAGGAAAAAGTGGCGCAAATCAGAGCGCTATCCGCTTTAAATTCGCAGCTCTCTTTTTACCATATTTTGGCTGGCGTAAGTTTTTCGGGCAATGAACAGCAAATAAATAAACAGCTTGATGTTGTAATGCGCAGAATAAACGATGAGCTTATTGATTTTTTTGACGCTCATCCTATGACTTATCATACGCTTTTCTTTAATAACGCCTTTACGCTGTTTGAAACGGAACCCGAAAGAATGATTTCGGGTAATGCTGCGTTTATTCAGCTCATTGCCCTGGCGAATAGCGTTCAGGATGATGCCATTCGCGCCAGAGCGCATCGTCTCTACGCCCGGTATCTGCATCACAGTGAAATTGCCTGTTATACGAACGTCCCAGAATTTGGGCACCCGGAAACTCGATCGATTGACTGGGAGAACAGGCATGCCAATAACTATATTATGTTGCCTGCCAGCTATTTTAAAATCGGTATGCTGGTTTCGCAGGATACGCTCCATAAAATGATGAGCACAGAGCCGGTAAAACCCAATAAATCTTTTTTTCATCTTTATACGCCATCAGGTGTGCAGCTGGATTTTGAAGAGTACCCGCTAGAAGATTTTTTTGCCGGGCATTATCCTCTGTTTTTAGAGTGCACCGAACGCGTATCGCGCGAAAATCACTTTGCTAAACTGCTGGGGAAAATCATTCCGCACAATGAGTCCATGCGCAATCTTTTTCTTTCGGCGCGGCAACAACGTCTCTCTGAAGAAAAGCTTATCGGGAGCACAAACAATACTAATTTACTCATGGTATTCGCTCCCCGGTTAAGAATCTCTCAGGGGCATGATGTGTTTATACTGGATGAAAAACATTGCCAGACATTATTAAAAACGTTTAAGTTTGCAGGCAAAAGCCCTACTGATCAGGCGAAAATGCTGCTAAGTCTGGCGACATTCTTTATAAAAAGCGCCGGGGAACATATTTTTGGCACTCGAGAAGAATCGCCTGAAGCTATCCGAATTTATGCCTGGGCGCTGATGAATAAAGCATATCAACTGGACAGGACAATTTTTAAAAGCGGTATTGAGGACTGGAGCAATGTTTTATTATCGGCGAGGGAACATCCTCAAAATAGTGATATTCTTGCCAGAACAATGATTGAGCATCATAAGCTGGAATTTCCTGACGTGCTGGCAGAGATTTTCCCGCCGGCCTGGTATGAATAAGCTGCGTTTGAACGGTAATGGTAGATAAAAAAAAGCATGGCCGGAGCCATGCTGAACGATGAGGCTTACATCATTATTTTAAGTATCAGGTTACCGGCGCCGGGTTGAATACCGCCAGCTGATTGTGCAGTCCCCATTGATCGGAGAAGGTCTTTTTGCGACCGCTGGCGACATCAAGAATAAAGTGGAACAGCTTCCAGCCCACATCTTCAATGCTCTCCTCGCCAGTAGCGATAGTCCCGGCGTTGATGTCCATCAGATCATACCAACGGTTTGCCAGCTCGGTACGGGTGGCCATTTTGATTACCGGCACGGCGACCAGGCCATAAGGCGTACCGCGACCCGTGGTAAACACCTGTACGGTGATACCTGAAGCTACTTGCTGCGTACCACAAACGAAATCGCTCGCCGGTGTTGCCGCATAAATCAGCCCGCGTTTTGTCGGGCGCTGGCCCGGAGAGAGCACTTCAGAAATGGCGCTCTTACCCGATTTGGCAATCGAACCCAGCGCTTTTTCAACCACATTTGCCAGGCCGCCTTTTTTGTTGCCCGGCGAAGGGTTAGCGCTGCGGTCAGTTTTGCCCATATCCAGGTAGTTATCGTACCAGGCCATCTCTTCAAGCAGGCGCTTGCCTACCTCTTCGTTAATGGCGCGCGGTGTCAGCAAATGGATGGCGTCGCGCACTTCGGTCACTTCTGAGAACATCACCGTTCCGCCGCAGCGGATAAGCAGGTCGGAGGCATAGCCGACCGCCGGGTTTGCCGTCACACCAGAGAACGCATCGCTGCCGCCGCACTGCATACCGACAACCAGTTCAGAGGCCGGGCAGGTTTCGCGTTTGCGCTGGTTCAGTTTTTCCAGATGGCGCTCGGCAACCTGCAAAATATCATCGACCATGGAGCGAAAACCGACATGGTGCTCATCTTGTAAACGCACAATGCTGGCACCGTCTGCCGGGATCGCTTGCACATCATCGGTACCCTGTAACAGACGCTCCGGCTGGAGTTTTTCACAGCCGAGACCAATCACCATCACTTCGCCGCCGAAGTTTGGGTTCAGCGAGATATTATGGATGGTACGGATGGGGATCACCGCCGCCGGGGCGTTAATCGCCACGCCACAGCCGTATAAATGGTTCAGACCGACCACGCCATCTACGTTCGGGTATTTCGGCAACAGGTCGCGCTCGATAATTTTCACCACATAGTCCACCACGCCAGCCACGCAATGTACGCTGGTGGTCAGACCGAGCAGATTCTTGGTACCCACGCTGCCATCTGCGTTGCGGTAACCTTCAAAGGTGTATCCTTCCAGCGGCGGGAGCGGCTCCGGCACTTTGGTCGCCAGCGGCAGCGTATTCAGCGGCGGCGCTTTTGGCAGCTCCACCATGGATTCATCAATCCAGCTACCGCGAGGAATATCGCGCACGGCGTAGCCAATCACTTCACCGTAACGCACAATTTCGCCATGATGGGGAATATCCACAAGCGCCACTTTATGGCCCTGCGGGATATGCTCAATTAGCTCGAGACCGTCAGGAAAACGGGTTCCCGCCTTTAATCCATTGTCATTGACGATGATAGCGACATTATCCGTGTCGTGTACCTTAATATAAAACGCCCCAGGCGATTGCTGTCTAATTTCAATGTCGGACATTCTCAAGTAATCTCCAGCTAGCTATACGATGCATTACTCAAATAAAAGAGGAACCATTTTTGAGTCAGTAATTATTTCAAAAATAAAAATCTCATTTGTTGAAAATAAGAATGTCAGGAGTCCTCATAATAAAATGTGATCAAAATCACTTATTTTTGTGATTACCCGGCTGGCGGGGCTGGATATTGCAAGATCTGTGCATTAGCGCCCAGGCGTATGTGCAGATGCATAAAATAATCTTTTCGAATAATGCGAAAATTGAGCAAGCCACCAGTGTGTGGCCCAGGGGCGCTGATTATACTGAGGGCTAATAAAATCGAAGTGCCAATTATCTGATATTAATTTTTGTGCTTAAACGAAATCAGATAATCAAGATCAAAATAATTATATTCTAAATTTAGCGGTGCCCGAGGAAATTAAAATGACTATTGAACATACCGTCGAAACTAAACGGGGAATACCCACCCGTTATTTAATTCTGCTGATAATATTTATTGTCACCGCGGTCAACTACGCAGACCGCGCGACACTCTCTATTGCCGGAACTGAGGTCGCAAAAGAGCTGCAACTTGATGCCGTCTCTATGGGATACATCTTCTCAGCATTCGGCTGGGCCTATTTGCTGATGCAAATTCCCGGCGGCTGGCTGCTGGACCGTTTTGGTTCGAAAAAAGTTTATACCTATAGCTTGTTTTTCTGGTCGCTGTTTACCTTCTTACAAGGCTTTGTTGATATCTTCCCTATCGCCTGGGCCGGTATTTCAATGTTTTTCATGCGCTTTATGCTGGGCTTTTCCGAAGCGCCTTCCTTCCCGGCGAACGCCCGTATCGTCGCGGCATGGTTTCCGGCTAAAGAGCGCGGTACCGCATCGGCCATTTTTAACTCTGCTCAGTACTTCTCTCTGGCGCTCTTCTCGCCACTGCTGGGCTGGCTGACTTTTGCCTGGGGCTGGGAACATGTCTTTACCGTGATGGGGGCCATCGGTTTTGTCCTGACGTTCGCCTGGGTGAAATACGTCCATAACCCGACAGACCACCCGCGCATGACCCGCGAAGAGCTTGACTATATCTCGCAAAACGGCGCCGTTGTTGATATGGACCACAAAAAAGCCGATGCGGGCAAATCCGGTCCGAAGATGGATTACATCAAGCAGCTGCTCTCCAGCCGTATGATGCTCGGCGTGTTTTTTGGGCAGTACTTCCTGAACACTATTACCTGGTTCTTCCTGACCTGGTTCCCGATTTATCTGGTGCAGGAAAAAGGCATGTCGATTCTGAAAGTCGGTTTCGTTGCCTCTATCCCTGCGCTGTGCGGCTTTGCCGGTGGCGTGATGGGCGGGTTGTTCTCAGATTACCTGATTAAACGTGGCTCAACCCTGACCGTGGCGCGTAAAGTGCCTATCGTGCTCGGCATGTTACTGGCCTCCAGCATTATTTTGTGTAACTACACAAATAACACGGCGCTGGTGGTTGCACTGATGGCGCTCGCGTTCTTCGGTAAAGGTTTTGGTGCGCTGGGCTGGCCGGTTATCTCTGATGTGGCACCGAAAGAAATTGTCGGTCTGTGCGGTGGCGTATTCAACGTATTCGGCAACGTGGCGTCTATCGTAACGCCGCTGGTTATCGGATACATGGTTAAAGAGTTGCATTCTTTCAATGGTGCGCTGGTGTTCGTGGGCTGTTCTGCGCTGATGATGATGGTCTGCTACCTGTTCGTGGTAGGTGACATCAAACGTATGGAATTGAAGAAGTAAGCAACAACTAAATAAAGGTACAAAAGATGAATAACGATATCTTCCCAAACAAATTCAAAGCCGCGCTGGCGGCACAACAGATTCAAATCGGTTGTTGGTCTGCGCTGGGTAGTCATATCAGCACTGAAGTTCTGGGCCTGGCAGGCTTTGACTGGCTGCTTCTGGATGGCGAACACGCCCCTAACGACGTGCTCACTTTTGTACCGCAATTAATGGCCTTAAAAGGCAGTGCCAGTGCGCCGGTGGTGCGTGTGCCAACGAACGATCCGGTCGTTATCAAGCGCCTGTTGGATATCGGTTTTTATAACTTTCTCATCCCGTTTGTGGAAACCGAAGAAGAAGCGGTGAACGCTGTCGCCGCCACCCGTTATCCGCCGGAAGGCATTCGCGGTGTGTCCGTTTCTCACCGCGCAAATATGTTTGGCACCGTGCCGGATTACTTCCGCCAGTCCAATGCGAACATCACCATCCTGGTGCAGATAGAGAGCCAGGCAGGCGTTGATAATCTTGATGCCATTCTGGCGACCGAGGGCGTTGACGGCGTGTTCGTCGGGCCAAGTGATTTGGCGGCCACGCTTGGCTATATCGGCAACGCGGCGCACCCGGAAGTGCAGCGTACTATCCAGCACATTTTTTCTCGCGCTAAAGCGCATAACAAACCGAGCGGTATCCTCGCGCCAGTTGAGGCAGACGCGCGTCGCTACCTGGAGTGGGGAGCTACTGTCGTTGCCGTTGGTAGCGACCTGGGCGTGTTCCGTTCGGCTACGCAGAAACTGGCCGAAGCCTTTAAAAAATAATTAAACCACCATTTATAGAGAGAGACGCAATTATGACGATGAAAGTTGGTTTCATTGGCCTGGGTATTATGGGTAAACCAATGAGTAAAAACCTCATTAAAGCAGGTTACTCACTGGTGGTCGTGGACCGTAACCAGGAAGCGGTTGCTGAGCTGATCGCCGCAGGCGCAGAAGCGGCGACCAGCGCGAAAGCGGTGGCTGAAAAATGTGATGTGATTATTACCATGCTGCCCAACTCCCCGCATGTAAAAGAAGTTGCGCTGGGCGAAGGCGGGATTATTGAAGGCGCGAAAGCCGGCACCGTGCTTATTGACATGAGTTCTATCGCGCCGCTGGCAAGCCGTGAAATCAGTGAAGCACTGAAAGCGAAAGGTGTGGAAATGCTGGACGCGCCGGTAAGCGGCGGTGAACCAAAAGCTATCGACGGCACGCTCTCTGTGATGGTGGGCGGCGATAAAGCTACCTTCGATAAATACTACGATCTGATGAAATCCATGGCAGGTTCCGTGGTGCACACCGGTGATATCGGTGCGGGCAACGTGACCAAACTGGCAAACCAGGTGATCGTGGCGCTGAATATTGCCGCCATGTCTGAAGCCCTGACGCTGGCGACCAAAGCAGGCGTGAACCCGGATCTGGTGTTCCAGGCCATTCGCGGCGGTCTGGCTGGCAGCACCGTGCTGGAAGCGAAAGCGCCGATGGTGATGGATCGTAACTTCAAACCAGGCTTCCGTATTGATCTGCATATCAAAGACCTTGCTAACGCGCTGGATACTTCTCATGGCGTCGGCGCTCAGCTGCCGCTGACGGCGGCGGTGATGGAGATGATGCAGGCGCTGCGTGCTGACGGCCTGGGCAACGCTGACCATAGCGCCATTGCGTGCTACTACGAGAAACTGGCGAAAATCGAAGTCTCCCGGTAAGCCGAAGGGCGCAGGCGCGCCCTTTGCACTTGCTTCTTTAGAAAGAGGCACAGTAAACGCAACATCATGGATGCTGCACTGTAGCGGGCAGAAAGCCTTGCCAACAGTGCGGCATCGCTAAAGATACTCTGTAGATGCCTTTCGTGGCACTGTCAGGCTAACCATTATGAAAATCGTAATCGCCCCAGACTCGTATAAAGAAAGCCTGTCCGCTACTGAAGTGGCTCAGGCGATAGAAAAAGGATTCCGGGAAATTTTTCCCGATGCGCACTATGTTTCAGTTCCGGTCGCGGACGGCGGTGAAGGTACGGTAGAAGCCATGATAGCCGCCACAAAAGGTGCTGTGCATACTGCGCATGTTACCGGCCCGCTGGGCGAAAAAGTTGCTGCCTGCTGGGGAATGTCCGGGGATGGCAAGACGGCGTTTATCGAAATGGCTGCTGCCAGTGGTTTAGCGTTGGTTCCGCCTGAACAGCGCAATCCGCTGGTGACGACCTCGCGCGGCACCGGGGAGCTTATTTTGCACGCGCTGGAGCACGGTGCTTCCAATATCATTATCGGGATTGGCGGCAGCGCGACCAACGATGGCGGCGCGGGGATGGTTCAGGCGCTCGGCGCAAAGCTTACGGATGCCAACGGCACAGAGATTGGTTATGGCGGCGGGAGTTTGATGAGCCTGAACGCTATCGATATTTCCGGGCTGGACCCGCGTCTTAGCCGCTGCACTATCCGGGTCGCGTGCGATGTGACTAACCCACTTATCGGCGAGGAAGGCGCTTCGCGCATTTTTGGGCCGCAAAAAGGCGCGACCGACGCGATGATCGCTGAGTTAGACCGCAATCTGGATCATTATGCCGATGTGATTAAAAAATCGCTGCGTGTCGATGTGAAAAACGTTCCTGGTTCAGGAGCGGCAGGCGGTATGGGCGCGGCGCTGATGGCGTTTCTTGGCGCAGAGTTGCGCAGCGGTATTGAGATAGTGACGCAGGCGTTGAATCTGGAGGAGCATATCCACGATTGTACGCTGGTGGTGACGGGCGAAGGGCGTATCGACAGCCAGAGTATTCACGGAAAAGTACCGGTCGGTGTGGCAAAGGTTGCCAAGAAATATCACAAACCGGTGATTGGCATCGCGGGCAGTTTAACCAGTGATGTTGGCGTGGTGCATCAGTATGGTATCGACGCGGTATTTAGCGTATTGACGAGTATTACTACGCTCGAAGAGGCGTTTCGCGGCGCGTTTGACAATATTTATCGCGCTTCGCGCAATATTGCCGCGACCTTGCAAGTTGGAATGTTGACGGAAGGGTGACAGCGAGGCGCAAACCCACTATACTGCGCGCCGAAGCTGACCAGACAGTCGCCGCTTCGTCGTCGTCCTCCTTCGGGGGAGACGGGCGGAGGGGAGGAAAGTCCGGGCTCCACAGGGCAGGGTGCCAGGTAACGCCTGGGAGGCGCAAGCCTACGACCAGTGCAACAGAGAGCAAACCGCCGATGGCCTGCGCAAGCAGGATCAGGTAAGGGTGAAAGGGTGCGGTAAGAGCGCACCGCGCGGCTGGTAACAGTTCGCGGCACGGTAAACTCCACCCGGAGCAAGGCCAAATAGGGGTTCACAAGGTACGGCCCGTACTGAACCCGGGTAGGCTGCTTGAGCCAGTGAGCGATTGCTGGCCTAGATGAATGACTGTCCACGACAGAACCCGGCTTATCGGTCAGTTTCGACTTTTCTAAGAAAACCCGTCAGTGAATAGCTGGCGGGTTTTTGTTTTTAGAGGCGGGCAGGAAGATGAATGACTGTCCACGACGCTATACTCAAAAGAAAGCGGCTTATCGGTCAGTTTCGACTTTTCTAAGAAAACCCGTCAGTGAATAGCTGGCGGGTTTTTGTTTTTGAGCGGGCAAAAAGATGAATAACTGTTTGATCAGCTCCCCGTTTCAGGTTATTCCAAATTCTCACCAGACTGCATAGCACAAACTTATCAGTGGCGTGAAAATCAAAAGACGGTCAAATAGTGGCTATTTCATTCAGGGGCGGAAATAGTTTTGATTTTCTATACATCAAGCGAATGAAATGAATTGCACAATGCACAAATAACGTATTGATATTAATAATTAATAATATCAAGTCAGCAGCAAATGTTACTTTCAATGTAAATCCAATGTAAATTGGAACATAAATTTTAAATGGCCTGTTGTAATTATTTTTTCATATTGTTTTAACAAACACACATTGATACCTACTCAACATATAAGGTAGTTTCTTTGCAGAAATGCTATTAATTTTATGCATTATAACGTAACGATAATTAATACTCTCTCACAAGGAATTGAGGTTAACGTCACCGAATGAAAAACGAACGGATACTTATTATCGCGGATCAAATACATGATGCACTCCCCATGCCTGTGAATAAATTCAGAAAAAAGCTTGAGGATGAATGCTTTGTTATTTGGAAATTACCCTATTTTAAAAAGGAAGATCTTACAGAAACTCCCGTTCTGCCTGATTACGTTAACTACGTGGAATCAAAAAACTCAGATTTACATGGGGCATATTTAGCAGCTCATTTTGAGGCAGGTTTATGGCCAGTAGTTTACCAGGGTGAGAATGACGGTCATCTTATTCGTCATGTTTGTCCAATGATGCAATCAGAGAGTGAAATTAGTTCTTACGGAGCCAAATTTGATTTCTATCCGCACGTTGATAACCCTGACCTGTCTATAACTGGTGAAACTCCATCACACAGATTAGGCTGTTGCCCGGATACGTTAACTTTATTATGTTTACGGAAAGAACATGGTGTTAATACCAGTCTTTTGCTATTGGATCAGGTAATATCTCTACTTTCTGAACAAACTATTGAGATACTTTCTCAACCACTTTTTATAATCAAAAGGCCAGCTAGCTTTTCCTCAGAATCTCTGGTTGAGGGGGTTCCTGTCATTGTTAATAAAGAAGGAACCTGGTACTCGCGCTTCGACTGGCATAATACAATGGGTATGACCCCAGCAGCAGAACTCGCACTGGAGAGGATGCGGTATATTACGCTTGAAAAAAAGCTATGGTTCAATGTACCTCTTGAACCCGGTGATGCCGTTACATTTTTGAATCAAAGAACGATGCATACCCGGAATGCTTTCGAACCTCGATTCGATGGTTCAGACAGGTGGCTACTCCGCATTTTTGGAATGAAAAACCGACCATTAGAGACACAGCTACTTGAGCCAGAGAGTTGTCTTCATCATTTGCGCACCCTTTAACGGAGTTCATCATGTTTGAATTTATAACCCCCTCAATATTTGTTGATGGAAGTATCATTGCAAAATATTTTGTAATTGGCATGTTCTTGTTAATTTTAGCTTCTTTTGTGGCTGGTTATATAGACGCAATTGCAGGAGGTGCAGGGTTAATACTCATTCCTGCCTTTATCCTCACAGGATTGCCTCCACAACTCGCTTTAGGGCAAGAAAAACTCGTCAGCACTGTTGGCACTATCGCTGCAATTAAAAACTTCGTTAAAAACAAATCGGTGATATGGTCCGTCATTCCTGCAGGCCTGGTATCTGCGCTCGCAGGTGCTTATGTTGGCGCAAAGGTGATACTATTACTTCCAGCCGAAACACTATCTATAATAATAGTTGCATTACTACCGGTAGGATTAATTGCGGCTACCGTTAAGGGGCGTATAAAAGATTCAGCTATAGAATCAACTAAAAACAGTTTTATTTCTATTTTTATTGTTTGTTTTATTGTCGGTTTTTATGATGGTTTTTTCGGTCCAGGTACCGGTAGTTTATTTATCATTGCTCTCACAGTAATCAATAAGTTTGGTTTATTACAGGCGTCAGCAACAAGTAAAATATTCAACTTCTCATCTAATATCGGTGCATTTATTGCATTTGCTATTGCCGGGAAAATGGCCTGCTTTATTGGTATTCCAATGATTATTGCAAGTCTTGCTGGTAACCATATTGGTAGCATGCACGCTATAAAAACAAACGGTGAGATTATACGAAAAGTATTGTTTGTTTCTGTAGGGGCAATGATGGTGACTCTTTCTGTTAAATACTTTGTAGGGATGTAATATTCTATAGCCGGGTATTTTCGTAGCCACTGGACTGGAGAGTTTCTTTTAACTTACCAGTGGCGGATGATTCAATTTTAACGGAAACAAACACCACATGATGGCGCTACCCATATCAGAGTTCATTTATGTGGCACCTAAACCCGCTGGCCTCACCGCGTTTTGCTTTGTGAACGGCGTCATTTTTTTGAACTGACTGTCCCGATAGAGTAGAGTTAAAAATAATCATCCGGAAGACGATGCACACCACTCACATAAAATCATTACGACAGGAGTTGGCACGCCGTGGACAAGAAACCCGTTATGATTATCCAGGCCGGAGCTGCTCCGCAGCCCCTGAGTGATGCGCACGGCGATATCCCTCTCTGGTTCTGCCAGCTGTTAGATTGTTCGCTGGAAGATGTCGACGTTGTGCGGGTTTTCGAAGGTGAAACGCTTCCCGAACCCGATGTCTCGCAGGTTGCGATCATCACCGGCTCCTGGGCGATGGTGTCAGACAAACTGCCGTGGAGCGAGAAAACCGCTGCATGGATCCGTGAAGCGATGACCATCAGCATGCCGCTTTTTGGCGTCTGCTACGGTCACCACCTGATGGCATGGGCGCTGGGCGGCAATGTTGAGTATCACCCCAAAGGCCGCGAAGCGGGCACCAAAACCATTTACTTAAATGAAGCGGGTGCAGGCGATCCGCTGCTCAGCCATCTCCCGGAAAACTTCCCTGCGCATCTGACGCACCGCCAGACCGTCACGCGTCTGCCGCAAGGGGCTGTGGCGCTCGCCGCCTCCGTTCACGATAACTATCAAATTGTCCGGTATGGCCCAAAGGCGGTTTCCGTTCAGTTTCACCCGGAAATGACGCCGGACATCGCTACCGACCTGTTACGTTTAAATCGGGCCAATATTGAGAAAGAAGGCACCGATGCCGACAGCTTAATCGCGGGCGTCTTACCGGCCCCCGGAGCGGCAGAAATTCTGCGCCGCTTCGCTCAGGAGGTTGCCGTGTGGAGTGAGCTAGCGCAGGCTTCCCAGTAGCCTGTCTTGCGCGGCACCCGCCACAAGCCGGGTGAGCTCTTCGCAGCGGATAATCAGCCCGTCCCGCAGCGTAAAATGCGCAAACACCTCAATGCGTGATTGCTGCCCCTCTTTTTTAACCGTCACAATATGATGCGTCAGAACGGTCGAACTCTGCCCGGCAATAGCGACCAGCTCAATATCCATCGCCTGGGTAAGGCGTTTAAGCGTGGCCATATGGCTGACAAAACCGGCGAAATCGAGCGTCTCACCGTCAACATATTGTTGATAGTCCGCTGAGAAAAAATCGCGGATTTTTGCTTCGCTATGTTCTGGGTGGCAGATGATTTCACGCAACGCCTGCGCGACATGCTGAATATTATTCATCGTATTTATCTCACTGATTGTCGTTATAAACAGCATATCGCCAGCACCGTGCGGTATATTAGCCGTAACAGGACAAAAAATACGGTGAATCGGCCATGTTGATTGTGCAAAGCCAGACGCTCTCACATCAAAGCAAACATCATACGCCGTGGCATCAACATGCCACCGGCCAGCTATTTGCCATCCGGCGCGGCATGATGATTGTGCAAACGGAGCGCGCGCAATGGGCGCTCACGCCCGCCACCATTGGCTGGTTTCCGGCGGGTTTGCGGCATTGCGCGTGGACGGTGGGCGAGACCGAAGGGTGTAGCGTGCAACTCAGCCAGGCCGATGTGCTCCCCACCGGCGCTGGCGTCTGGCCTGCCGATCCCTTTTTAATGCTGCTAATGGAAAGGGTAAGCAATATTGACCTGACGCATACGCAACTCTCCCGGCAACAGCATCTTCTGGCGGTCATAGCTGATGAGATTCGTCTGGCACCGGTTGCGCCGCTGCAACTGCTGCTTCCGACTGACCGGCGGGCGCGGCAGGTCGCCGAACAGTTACTGTTAGCGCCAGAGCGCAATCAGCAACAAGCAGCGCTGGCGTCGCATTGTGGCCTGAGCGTCAGGACATTGCGCCGGCTTTTTAGCGAGCAAACCGGCCTGAGTTTCAGCCAGTGGCGGCAGCAGGCGAGGATTCTTGCTTCGATGGGCTGGTTGCTGCAAGGAGAAACAGTGAGTGAGGCGGCAGCAAAGTGCGGGTACGATAACGTCAGCGCGTTTATCGCGGCATTCAAACTGCGCTTCGGCATGACGCCAGGGACGTTTCGGCTGAATAATGCACACGAATCCCGGCCTGAGCATGCTCTGCGGTGAAAGGGTTGACGCCAGGGCCGTGCAGCCCCGGCGAGGTGGTCAGGCCTGCTCCTCTTCAGCCAGCCTGATTTTGGCTTCGTCAACAATCGCTTCCAGTTCTGTCAGCATCTCTTCAAAACCAAACGCCTGGGATGTGTGCTGATTAGTCATCATTGTCTTACTTCTCACTTTTATCAAAATATTAAACAGGTAGATCGATTAATAGCGCCCGCAGCGGCGTATTGGCGACCAGGCGTATATGCGCCTCGTCACGAATAAACGCACCGTCACCACAGGTCAGGGCTTCTCTTGCTTCGCCCGGCGTGACCGCTTGTACCGTGCCGTGAATAGACTGCAAGTAGGCGCGCGGCCCGTGCAGCTGAAAACTTAGCTCTGCGCCTCGCTCCAGCTCGATATGATGCAGCCATACCTGCTGGCGTAGTTGTAAGCTCTGCTGGCTGCCATCCGGCGAGGCGAGCAACTGTAACGGGCGCTGGTGAAGCGTTGTTTTCTGTACCGGCGGGTTTTCCCGCTCCGGGCAGGCATCAAGCCAAAGCTGCATACGGGTCAGGGATTTGTCTTTGCTCAGATTGTGCTCGCTATAGCTAACACCAGGCTGGGCCGCTATCAACAATGCTTCGCCCGCCTTCGCCTGGAGATGGTTACCTTCGCTGTCGCGATATTCTGCTTCGCCTTCAAGGATTAAATTTAAGATATCCACCTTCGGGTAAGTACGCGGCTGGAAGGAGGCGCCGGGTGCCAGCACTTCCTGGTTTAATACGCGCAGTGAGGCATAGCCCAGAAGCTTCGGGTCAAAGTAGTGCCCAAAAGAAAAGGTGTAGCGAGCCTGAAGCCAGCCGAAGTCAGCTTGTCCGCATTGTTTGGCTGTACGGGTCGTAATCATAATCTTTACCTCTCTTTACCTGAAACAATGTTAAAGGTATGGACGCTGCATTGTTAGCCAGATATTCTGCCTGGTATATTCAAATTTCCTGAATGACAAAACATGGCAAAAGAAAGGGCACTGACGCTCGAAGCGTTACGCGTGATGGATGCAATAGACCGGCGCGGCAGTTTTGCCGCTGCGGCCGATGAGTTGGGGCGCGTGCCTTCCGCGCTCAGCTACACCATGCAAAAGCTGGAAGAAGAGCTGGACGTCGTGTTGTTTGACCGCTCCGGCCATCGTACAAAATTTACTAACGTAGGGCGGATGCTGCTGGAGCGCGGCCGCGTGCTGCTGGAAGCGGCAGATAAATTGACAACCGATGCGGAAGCGCTGGCGCGTGGCTGGGAGACGCACCTGACGCTGGTCACCGAGGCGCTGGTGCCGATCCCGGCGCTGTTCCCGCTGGTGGAAAAACTCGCCGCGAAAGCCAACACTCAGCTGTCGCTCATCACCGAAGTGCTGGCGGGCGCATGGGAGCGCCTGGAGCAGGGGCGCGCAGATATCGTCGTCGCGCCCGATATGCATTTTCGCTCCTCGTCGGAAATAAATTCCCGCAAACTCTATTCGGTCATGAATGTGTATGTTGCCGCGCCGCAGCATCCGATTCATCAGGAGCCGGAACCGTTATCCGAAGTCACCCGCGTGAAGTATCGCGGCGTTGCGGTGGCGGATACCGCTCGCGAGCGGCCCGTATTAACCGTGCAGCTGTTAGATAAGCAGCCAAGGCTGACGGTGAGCACCATTGAAGACAAGCGGCAGGCTTTGCTGGCAGGGCTGGGAGTCGCCACTATGCCGTATCCGCTGGTCGAGCAGGATATTGCCGAAGGGCGCTTGCGCGTGGTGAGTCCTGAATACACAAGCCAGGTAGACATTATTATGGCCTGGCGGCGTGACAGTATGGGCGAGGCAAAAGCCTGGTGTCTGCGCGAGATCCCAAAGCTATTCGCGGGTAAGTGAACCTTCCGGGTCGCTTTTCGGCTCCGGGCCGAAGCGGTTCTCTTCTGGCGTGCCGTGCTGGCTGTAAAATGCCAGCAGCGCCAGCCAGCCAAAGACCGGGAACGCCAGTAGCAGCAGCCAGCGCCAGCTGCGATCGGTGTCGTGCAGGCGGCGTACCTGTACTGCCAGCGACGGTATAAGCACCAGCAATGTGTAAAGCAGGCTAAGGCCGCCATGCTGCCAGCCGAGGATTTTATCCACCACAATCAGCACACCATAGAGAACGCTACTGACCAGGGTGAACATCCAGAATTCACGGCGGTGCGCCCGCCCATGAAAGGTTGCGTAGTGGCTTAGTACTTTGAAATACCAGTCCAAATGTCTACCTCGCTCAACGATCGCGTCGTTGCTTTCTGGCGATTAACGTAAGAATAGACGGCAAAAATACAAAGCGATAAATACAGCGAGGAAATTTTTGGGCGCGTTGTGACGCGCCCGGAAATTCAGGCGAAACGCACATCGCGCCCGTGGGGTTCGTCCAGATCCTGCCACGGCCCGATAGAGATAATGCCCGTCGGATTGATGGTTTTATGGCTGCGGAAATAGTGGTTGCGGATGTGGGCAAAATCGACCGTTTCAGCAATGCCCGGCATCTGGTAAATATCGCGCAGGAAACCGTGCAGGTTGAGATAATCGCTGATGCGATGTTTGTCGCACTTAAAATGCGTGACATACACCGGGTCAAAACGAATAAGCGTTGTCCACAGGCGAATATCCGCTTCGGTCAGGCGATTGCCGGTTAAAAACCGGTGCTGGCCGAGGATCTGCTCCAGGCGTTCCAGCGCGTTAAACACATTTCCCACCGCGTCGTCATAGGCCTGCTGGCTGGTGGCAAAACCCGCTTTATAGACGCCGTTATTGACGTTGTCATAGATCCAGCTATTCAGCTCATCAATCTGGCTGCGTAATTCCGGCGGATAGTAATCCCCGGCTTTGGCGCCCAGCGCGTCGAAAGCTGTATTAAACATACGAATGATTTCAGCAGACTCATTACTGACAATCGTCTGATTCTTTTTATCCCACAGCACCGGCACGGTGACGCGCCCGCTGTATTGTGGGTCTGCATGCAGATAGAGCTGGTAGAGAAAATCATGCTGATACAGCGTGTCGCCGGTCGCCGCCGGGAAGTCGTTGCCAAACGTCCAGCCATTTTCCAGCATTAACGGATGAACAACCGAAACGTTGATAAAGGGTTCCAGTCCTTTCAGCTTGCGCAGGATCAGCGTGCGGTGTGCCCACGGGCAGGCGAGCGAAACATATAAATGGTAGCGATCTTTTTCAGCCGCAAAGCCGCCTTCGCCTGAGGGGCCAGGCGCGCCATCGGCTGTCAGCCAGTTACGAAATGCAGAGACGGAGCGCTGGAAACGCCCGCCGGTGGATTTGGTGTCATACCAGGTGTCATGCCACACACCGTCGATCAGTTGTCCCACGTTGTCATCTCCTTGCGAACAAAGTGAAATGAAAAAGCGAGGCGTTGTTCCTCGCTTTTGCTCTGTTTCTGCCTGTCAGTATAGTGGGTTTACCACTTTTTATTCAGTACACGGTCGATACTGAATGCGCCAGGACCGGTAATGGCAAGCAGCAGGAAGCCACCGGCAATCGTCAGGTTTTTCATGAACATTATTGAGTTCACGCCCTCTGCAAAATTGTTGTGGAAGAGTACCGCCGTCAGTAGCGTAAAGACCGCCGTAAAGATAGCCGTGGTACGGGTCAGGAAACCAAACAGAATGGCCAGGCCGCCGCCAAACTCAAGCAGAATGGTCAGCGGGAGTAAAAATCCAGGAACGCCCATCGACTCCATATACTGTTGTGTACCGCTGTACGCGGTGATCTTGCCCCAACCTGCTGTGATAAAAAGGATTGGCATCAGGATACGCGCCACCAGAAAACCAACATCTTCAAACTTTTTCATCTTTCTCTCCAGGGAACCTCAAAGGTACCGAATCAATATTCTTAATTAATATAGTCCGCGCCGTGCGCTGCGTGACTGCTGTTTCTGGAAAGGATATTAATCGCGCCATGAATACATTGTTAGCAAGGAAATCTGTCGAAATTTATCAAAAAAACTGAGTAATAATTCGAGGGGACAACGATGAGAAAAGGGCGACAGTGATGTCGCCCTGGAAGAGAGGTTAGCGCCCGGGGGCGCTGAGTGTGGTTTTAACCAGCCGCCACAGGCTCCAGACGCCAAGCCCGCGTTTTGTCCAGCGCACCAGCATATTAGGATGGCGCACCGTCCAGATAGCCATTGCGCTGCTGCCGACCAGTAGCCAGGAACGCATGCTTAGAAAGGTGTTCCAGCCGCGATCGTACGCGCCGGTAGCCTCAAGCCAGTCGCGGCGCCCGGCGCTAAGATCCAGCCTCTGCTGCTGGATCTCGCTAAGCAGCAGGGCTTTACGTTTCAGACGCTCGGCTTTACCGCTCACGGTTTATCGTCCTCCAGCAAGGCGCGATCGTTTGCCAGCTCCTGGCGGGTATGGCGCAAAAGCGTTGTCGCGCGCGCTTTACGTAGTGTCCAGATGCCGCCAATCAGCGCCAGCACCAGCAACACCACGGTGGTTGCAATCATCGCGTTCAGGCGATATTGCGCATCAATGGCCCAGATAATCAGCACCATCAGGCTCATCAGACCGAAGGCGGCAAAAAGCATGGTCAGCCCCACCATCAGGAGCAACTGGAACAAGTTTGCTTTCTCTTCTTCCAGCTCGACCACCGCCAGCCGCAGGCGGGTTTCAACCATACTCACAAGCGTTGTGAGTATTCGCTGACCCACGCCCAGCGCGCTTTTACCCGGTCCCTGTGCTTGTCGTGACTCTGCCATCTTAGCGACGCGTCAGCAGTACGCCCAACATAACACCGATGGCTGCGCCAATGCCGACGCTGGCCCACGGATTTTCGCGAACGTACTCATCGGTACGTGCCGCTGCTTCGCGAGTCTGGCGGGCAAGGATATCGCCGGTTTCACCCAGACGGTGACGGCTGTCACGCAGTGCCTGCTCGGCTTTGCCGCGTAATTTACTCAGCTCTTCTTTCGATTTTTCCCCTGAATTGCTCAGCACTTCTTCCAGGGTATCCGCAAGGGATTTCAGTTCAGCGCGCAGATGATCAGCATTATCTTTCGACATAATTCTCTCCAGGTGAGTGAGTGGTGACTTCCTTAAACTCAATATTCACGAGCTTCCAGGGCTTTCAGCTCAAGCTGTGCCTCTTTCAGCTTCTGTTCACGTTTGCTTATCTTCTCCGCATCGCCTTTTTGCTTCGCTTCATCGAGATCCTGAAGGCGCTCAGCAATCTCTTCTTTTTGCTTAGCAATTTTCTTCTGGTGATCGGCGCGCAGTTTGCTGTCCGAGCAGTTCGCGCGCACTTCATGCAGCGCTTTATTCAGACCGTCAACACGGTGCTGATTGTGGTGTTTCTCGGCATAGCTGATTTCACGCAGGATCTCATGCTCCTTTTCGTGACAAAGAGAAGCGGCCTGGGAAATGGCGCTCACAGAAAAAAGGGTCAGCGCTAAAGCGATACGAGTTTTCATAATAGAACCTTCCATTGTTGGCCAGCGAAACAGACGTAACGCCAGCATCCAGTAACAGTCGAATGAACCCTAGTTCCGTGTACTCAAGCATAGTTAAGTTCACGCTAAACACCAAAGTCAGTGAAAAGATTCAGAATCCTGGAGAGTTATCCGAATCGATGAGTGCTGTTGCGCAAGCGGCTAAGCCATACGGAAGTCTGGCTGACTTCATCGTCCTGAGCGGCGATGATATAGCCCTGGGGAAGGGTGCGATCCAGTACGGCTTTCGCCGCTGCGCTTTGCGCGCGGGAGTCAAATTTAATCAATAACGTGTCGTCATCCTGTGGCGTAATGCTTTTAAAGCGGATGCCGTTAGCGTCAAGATGGTGCCAGATGGAAAAACCATCCGGCACGCTCACGTTTTGCGATGCCGGGCGGATTGCCAGCGTTGATTCGCGATGTTGCAGCGTCGCCCAGCACAACACCAGCGCACACACCAGCGCAATCACGCCGATGCCCAGCATCAGTGGGCGCATAAACGGACGACGCAAAAACATCTTGTTAGCCCCGGTTGCCATATTTTTTCTTCCATAGCACGACAAGCGAGCCGACAAGGCCAATCACCAGCAACACCACTGGCAGTAACATCAGGCAGGACATCAGCGCGTCTTCATATTTACGAAACACCGGCGTCTTGCCGAGCAGATAGCCCAGCGATGTCAGGATCAGTACCCAAAGCAGGCCGCTCATCCAGTTAAAGAACTGAAAGCGCGCATTGCTCAGGCCGGAAAGCCCGGCAATGGTTGGCAACAGGGTGCGCACAAACGCGATAAAACGGCCAATCAGTAGCGCAGACAGCCCGTGTTTATGAAACAGATGATGCGCCCGCTGGTGATAATGGGCGGGGAGATGCGACAGCCAGTTTTGCACAATGCGGGTATTGCCCAGCCATCGCCCTTGAATATAGCTCAGCCAGCAGCCGAGACTTGCCGCAACGGTCAGTAACAGAATCGTTTGCGGGTAGCCAAGGGCGCCTTTTGCAATCAACACGCCAATCAGAACCAACAGGCTGTCACCCGGAAGAAACGCGGCCGGAAGAAGACCATTTTCAAGGAATAAAATGACAAATAACACAAAATAAAGCATGCCAATCATACCGGGATTCGACAGCGTTTCGAAATCCTGGCTCCAGAGGGCATGAAGCAATTGACTTAAAAGTTCCATTCAGTGTTCCTGGTACATCGGGTTACGTCATGTCTGCTACCTGTACAGAACAGCACGGCGATAGCTTTAATACATTATGGTCGCTCGCGGCACATCCGGGTGCAGTTGTTATCCAGGTAAGAAACGCTGTGAGCAAGTACTAACGCACACAGTCGCGAAATGCATCCAATTGTAACCAATTCCGCGGTTGTGCGTCAGCCAGAAAAACGTTTAGTTTGATTGATTTTGCTTGTCAGAGGAGGGGGTGGCGAGGGTATTTACAAAGGCTGACACTCTATACTTTTTACTTACCCAAAACGGGCAGTCGGCGCAGGGGAATTCTGCGCCTGGCGAGCGGCCTGTTATTTGCTGCCGGTGGCGGCGGTATCGAGATGAACGACCGGATTTTCAGCGAATAAATACCGGTCGGCGTTAAACTCAAAGTCATCGCTGGTTTCGTTAAACAGCATCAGCTTGGTGTTTTCAAGATGCTGCCACATGGCCAGTTTCGCTGCGTGCGGATCTTTGCGGATCAATGCCCGCAGGATCTGGTCATGATCGTCACACCAGTTATCCACCGTGCGGAGATCGATATGGTCGTGCAGCTTTTTCCAGTACGGGTTATGTACGCGCTGCGTCCACATTTTTTCGACAATGGCCGCCAGCGCCGTGTTTTGCGTCGCCAGCGCTACCTGCACATGGAACTGCAAATCCCACTCGGAGTCACGAAAGCACTTCTCTTTGCGCGCTTTTTCCTGAATCTCCATCAGCTTCATAATATCCTGCTTCGTCACCTGGGTGGCGGCGAACTCCGCGATATTGCTCTCAATAAGCTGACGGGCCTGCAACAGTTCAAAGGGGCCATAGTTGGCAAACTCAAGGCTCTCATCCGGCACCTGGTTATAGCGCGGCTGATTAGAGATAACATGAATGCCGGAACCTTTACGCACCTCCACATACCCTTCAACTTCCAGCATGATGATGGCTTCACGAACCACCGTTCTGCTTACGCTTTTTTCATCAGCAATAAAGCGTTCAGCGGGCAGTTTGTCCCCGACCAGATAAACACCTTGCTCGATGCGGCTCTTAAGCTCGGCGGCAAGCTGCTGGTACAAACGTCGTGATTCGGAGATTTCCATGTAAGCTCCAGGCATAAGGAGGGTAATAATAGATTTGTTATACCACTTTTACACAATTCTCACCACAAAGGTTTAACGAAAAAGCCGCCCTGAATGCGGCGGCTTTTCACGATTTGTTATCGTTATGTATTGATAAGCAATATCTAACTTTGCGTAGCAGGGCCGCCTAGCGGATCGCCTTTCGATATCTCATCGGCAGGTTTATTTTTCAGCAATACCCAGATGAGAACCGCGCCCATCAGGTCAAACAGCGCCAGTACCGCAAACAGAGGGCTAAAGCCGATGGTATCCGCCAGCGCACCCACTACCAGCGCAAACATTGTGCTCGCCATCCATGCCGCCATCCCGGTCAGGCCGTTGGCGGTGGCTACTTCGTTACGACCAAACACGTCAGAAGAGAGGGTAATCAGCGCACCGGACAGGGACTGGTGAGCAAAACCACCGATGCACAGCAGGCCGATTGCAACATACGGGCTGGTGAACAGGCCGATCATACCTGGGCCGATCATCAGCAGCGCGCCAAGCGTTACCACCAACTTACGTGAAACGATCAGGTTCACACCGAAAATACGCTGGAACAGCGGCGGCAGATAACCCCCAACAATGCAGCCCAGGTCAGCGAACAGCATCGGCATCCAGGCGAACATGGCTATCTCTTTCAGGTTAAAACCGTAAACTTTAAACATAAACAGCGGGATCCAGGCGTTGAATGTCCCCCACGCCGGTTCAGCCAGAAAACGCGGCAGCGCGATGCCCCAGAACTGACGGGTACCGAGGATCTGCCAGACAGACATTTTTTTGCCGTTATTGGTCTGATGCTGTGCTTCCTGACCACCAATAATGTAGTCGCGTTCTTCATCGGAGAGTTTTTTCTGATCGCGCGGGTGTTTATAAAAGTACAACCACGCCATTGCCCAGATAAAGCTCAGAACACCAGAGATGATGAAGGCCATTTCCCAGCTGTGCATAACGATAGCCCAGACCACCAGCGGCGGAGCAATCATTGCGCCAATGGATGAACCAACGTTGAAGTAACCGACCGCGATAGAACGCTCTTTCGCCGGAAACCACTCAGACGCCGCTTTCAGACCCGCAGGGATCATGGCTGCTTCTGCTGCACCGACCGCGCCGCGCGCCAGCGCCAGGCCGCCCCAGCTGCCTGCAAGCGCCGTGGCGCCGCAGAACACCGCCCAGGTAATGGCGAAGAAAGCGTAGCCAATCTTGGTGCCGAGAACGTCAAGAACATAGCCTGCAACAGGCTGCATAATGGTATAAGCCGCGGAATAAGCCGCAATAATATAGGAGTATTGCTGAGTCGAGATGTGCAGCTCTTCCATTAGCGTTGGAGCCGCTGCCGCCACGGTGTTACGTGTCAGGTAACCGAGCACGGTGCCGACCGTCACCAGTGCTATCATGTACCAACGTAATCCTTTGATCTTACGCATGTAAACCTCATCGTTATGTAATTGCCGCTTGTACGGTCACCCCCATAGGGTGAAAACGGGAGGACGTCACCGGGAAACTCCCGATACGGCCAAACTTTGCCATTAGTAAGCGTGTTTAATCAGGCATCCGTACCGTTAAGTCCGATCAATTCATCATCGGAAATGCATTCCGTCGGCTTAGGTGTTCGACGGCGGAAAAGATAACTTGTCATACAACTTGAAAAGGTGAGTGACATCACAAAAGTGTTTTTCTTAGTGTGGTCTTTATCTTTGCAGAGGAAAGCCAGTTCTGGCGCGGCCTGGCGTGATATTCCGCCGGGAGAAGTGTAAATATTTGTCTGCTTTTATTGATCCAACTCACGAAAATATCTTCGGTCTATAGAAATTGGTGTGATAACTTTGTCAGCATCAAGGTAAACATCTGACGCACTCCCACAGAGGAAGACGATAATGACCCCGTTTATGACCGAAGATTTTCTGTTAGATACCGAATTTGCCCGCCGTCTCTACCATGACTACGCCAAAGATCAGCCGATTTTTGACTACCATTGCCATCTGCCGCCGCAGCAAATTGCTGAAAACTATCGTTTTAAAAACCTGTATGACATCTGGTTAAAAGGCGATCACTATAAATGGCGCGCCATGCGCACTAATGGTGTGCCGGAACGTCTGTGTACCGGCGATGCGACCGACCGCGAGAAGTTTGACGCCTGGGCGGCCACCGTACCGCATACTATTGGTAATCCGTTATACCACTGGACACATCTGGAGCTGCGTTGCCCGTTTGGTATTACAGGTAAGCTGCTTTCTCCGGCAACGGCCGATGAAATCTGGGAGCAGGGTAACGCGCTGCTGGCGCAGGATAAGTTCTCCGCGCGCGGCATCATGCAGCAGATGAATGTAAAAATGGTCGGTACCACTGACGACCCGGTGGATTCGCTGGAACATCACGCTGCCGTGGCGAAAGATACAAGCTTCACTATCAAAGTGCTGCCGAGCTGGCGTCCTGACAAAGCTTTTAATATTGAGCTGGCGACGTTTAACGATTACATGGCGAAACTGGGCGAAGTGTCTGATACCGACATTCGTCGCTTCGCCGATCTGCAAACGGCGCTGGGTAAACGTCTGGATCACTTCGCCGCTCACGGCTGTAAAGTCTCTGACCATGCGCTCGACGTGGTGCTGTTTGCCGAAGCCAGCGAAGCTGAGCTGGACAGCATTCTGGCTCGTCGCCTGGCGGGTGAAACCCTGAGCGAGAAAGAAGTGGCGCAGTTCAAAACTGCCGTACTGGTCTGGCTCGGCGCTGAATACGCTCGTCGCGGATGGGTACAGCAGTACCACATCGGCGCGCTGCGTAATAACAACCTGCGCCAGTTCAAACTGCTGGGGCCAGATGTCGGCTTCGACTCCATCAACGACCGTCCGCTGGCGGAAGAACTCTCTAAGCTGCTGAGCAAGCAGAACGAAGAGAACCTGCTACCAAAAACGATCCTTTATTGCCTGAACCCGCGTGATAACGAAGTGCTGGGAACGATGATCGGTAACTTCCAGGGCGAAGGGATGCCGGGCAAGATGCAGTTTGGTTCCGGCTGGTGGTTCAACGATCAGAAAGACGGCATGGAACGTCAGATGACCCAGCTGGCACAGCTTGGCCTGCTCAGCCGTTTTGTCGGCATGCTGACCGATAGCCGCAGCTTCCTTTCTTATACGCGCCATGAATATTTCCGCCGCATTCTGTGCCAGATGATTGGCCGGTGGGTGGAAGCGGGCGAAGCGCCGGCGGATATTCAGCTGCTCGGTGAGATGGTGAAAAACATTTGCTTTAACAATGCGCGTGATTACTTCGCGATTGAACTGAACTAAGGCCGTTTGAGGTTGATATGCAATACATCAAGATCCATTCGCTGGATAACGTTGCGGTAGCACTGGCAGATCTCGCTGAAGGCGCGGAAGTCGTTATCGACAACCACACCGTTCGGCTGCTCCAGGCGGTGGCGCGCGGGCATAAGTTTGCCGTGCAGCCCATTGCCCAGGGGGAGAATGTCGTCAAATATGGCCTGCCTATCGGTCATGCGACGACCGATATCGCACCGGGCGAGCATATCCATTCCCACAACGCGCGCACCAATCTGAGCGATCTGGATGAGTATAGCTATCAACCTGATTTTCAGGCGGAAAGCAGCCAGGCGGTGGACCGGGATGTCCAGGTTTACCGCCGCGCGAACGGTGAGGTGGGCATTCGTAATGAACTGTGGATCCTGCCTACGGTCGGCTGCGTAAACGGCATCGCCCGCCAGATCCAAAACCGCTTTCTGAAAGAGACGCATGACGCTGAAGATATTGATGGCGTCCATTTGTTCAGCCATACCTATGGGTGTTCCCAGCTCGGCGACGATCACATCAACACGCGTACCATGCTGCAAAACATGGTGCGTCACCCGAACGCTGGCGCGGTGCTGGTGATTGGCCTGGGGTGTGAGAATAACCAGGTGGATGCGTTTCGCGAGACGCTGGGGGAGTTCGACCCTGAGCGTGTGCACTTTATGATCTGCCAGCATCAGGATGACGAAGTGGAAGCCGGGCTGGAGCATTTGCATGCGCTTTATGAGGTGATGCGTCACGATAAACGCCAGCCGGGGAAATTGAGCGAGCTGAAATTTGGCCTCGAATGCGGCGGTTCTGATGGGCTGTCCGGCATTACCGCAAACCCGATGCTGGGGCGCTTTTCCGACTACGTGATCGCCAATGGCGGCACGACCGTACTGACCGAAGTCCCGGAGATGTTTGGCGCAGAGCAGATTCTGATGAGTCACTGCCGCGATGAGAGCACGTTTGAAAAGACGGTGACCATGGTTAACGATTTCAAACAGTACTTTATCGCGCACAACCAGCCGATTTACGAAAACCCATCGCCGGGTAACAAAGCGGGCGGTATCACGACGCTTGAAGAAAAGTCTCTGGGCTGTACTCAAAAAGCAGGCGCCAGCCAGGTGGTGGATGTACTGCGTTATGGCGAACGTCTGCAAACTCACGGTTTAAACCTGCTGAGCGCGCCGGGGAACGATGCGGTCGCCACCAGTGCGCTGGCCGGTGCTGGCTGCCATATGGTGCTGTTCAGTACCGGTCGCGGTACGCCTTACGGTGGCTTTGTGCCGACGGTTAAAATTGCTACTAACAGTGAACTGGCGGCGAAGAAAAAGCACTGGATCGATTTCGACGCGGGTCAACTTATCCACGGCAAAGCGATGCCGCAACTGCTCAATGAATTTGTTGATGTGATTGTGGATTTCGCTAACGGGAAGAAGACCTGTAACGAGAAAAATGATTTCCGCGAGCTGGCGATATTTAAAAGCGGCGTCACGCTTTGATTTAGCTGCATCTTTCGATTTACCTGCATCTTTCGCGCCATGGCTGTGTTGGCTGCATGCGTTCACCCCGGTTACTTACTCATGTAAGCTCCCGGGGATTTACCGGCATCTTTCACGCCATAGCTGCGTTGGCCGCACGTGTTCACCCCGGTCACTTACCAATGTAAGCTCCCGGGGATTCACGCGCTTGCCGCCTTGCCCTGACGCGAAAGCTTTTGGTAAATGGCTGCCATGAGTTTTTTTGTGGTAAATAAAATGATGCTAAGCGATGCCTTATTTCCTAAGGATTTTCCATGACTGCGTATTGGCTTGCCCAGGGCGTTGGGGTCATTGCTTTTCTGATTGGTATTACAACTTTTATTAACCGCGACGAGCGGCGTTTCAAAAAACAGCTCTCGCTCTATAGCGCCATTATTGGCGTGCATTTCTTCCTGATGGGCGCGTTTCCTGCCGGTTCGAGCGCCATACTCAACGCCATCCGCACCCTGATAACCCTGCGCACCCGTAATTTGTGGGTCATGGCGCTCTTTATTGTGCTGACCGGTGGGTTGGGGCTGGTCAAATTTCACCACCCTGTCGAACTGCTACCGGTTGCCGGAACCATTGTCAGCACCTGGGCGCTGTTTCGTTTTAAAGGGCTGGCGATGCGCTGCGTGCTCTGGTGCTCCACAGGCTGCTGGGTTATCCATAACTTCTGGCTGGGATCGATTGGCGGGACGCTTATCGAGGGAAGTTTTCTGCTAATGAACGGGCTGAATATTATACGCTTCTGGCGGATGCAAAAACGCGGCATCGATCCTTTTCATATCGACACCGCGCAACAAAAGCGTTAACTACGCAGCGGATCGCTTGCTAAACGCGCGTCTTCAGCCTGGCAAACGGCAGCGGTAAACAGCACGTCGGTCGAGGAATTCAGCGCGGTCTCGCAGGAGTCCTGCAACACGCCAATAATAAAACCAACGGCCACCACCTGCATCGCCACATCGTTCGGAATACCAAACATATTGCACGCCAGCGGGATCAGCAGCAGCGACCCTCCGGCCACGCCGGACGCACCGCAAGCGCACAGAGAAGCAACCACGCTTAACAACAGCGCTGTCGGAATATCAACCGTGATGCCAAGCGTATGTACCGCCGCAAGCGTCAGCACGGTAATGGTAATTGCCGCGCCCGCCATATTAATGGTCGCTCCCAGCGGAATAGAAACCGCGTAAGTATCACGGTTCAGATTAAGCTTTTCACACATTGCCATATTCACCGGAATATTGGCCGCTGAGCTGCGGGTGAAAAAAGCCGTCACGCCGCTTTCACGCAGGCAGGCAAATACCAGCGGGTAAGGATTGCGGCGGCTCTTCCAGAAAACCAGCAGCGGGTTGAGCACCAGCGCGACAAAAAGCATACAGCCCACCAATACCACCAGCAGCTGCGCATAGGCGAGCAACGTGGCAAACCCGGAAGCGGCAAGTGTTGAAGCGACCAGACCGAAGATCCCGATGGGCGCGCAGCGGATCACCACTTTTACCATAAAGGTCACCGCGCCAGAGATATCCTGAATCAGGTTTTTCGTGGTTTCATTACCGTGGCGCAGCGCAAACCCCAGCCCTACGGCCCACACCAGAATACCGATATAATTCGCTTCCATCAGCGCCGTGACCGGGTTGGCAATCATGCTGGTCAGTAACCCGCGCAGCACTTCAACAATACCGGATGGCGGCGTGATATCGGTGGCACCGGTGGATAAATGCAGCATTGAAGGAAAGAGAAAACTCACCACCACCGCCGTCAGCGCGGCACAAAAGGTGCCCAGCAAATAGAGAACAAGGATCGGGCGGATATGGGTTTTTTGCCCCTGCTGATGGCTGGCGATCGAGGACATCACCAGCATCAGAACCAGCACAGGTGCCACTGATTTCAGCGCGCTCACAAAAAGCGTACCTAAGATACCGCTGGCGAGCGCCGCGGCCGGTGAAATCCAGGCCAGCAAAATCCCCAGCAGCAGGCCAATAAGAATTTGTTTTACCAGACTGCCGTCAATAAAACGTTGCAGCATTCCGGTGGAACGTTGTGTAGTCATACCTTCTTCCTTCGTGTTGTCGAGCCACATCCCCCTGACGTATTTTTGGCTTACGTTTGCGGGATGTAACAAAAGTTTGCACCAAGGAGTATATGGCGACGGAAAAGATAAAGAAGCACAGCGTATTGCTTTTTCGACCTTTTTTCTAATTTTTAACTTTTGTTTATCATTTTTGTGACATATCCGGCAAGGTGAGGAAAAACTCGCCCGACACTCAGGCCGGACGACTCAGGCACGGTTTACGCCGCGTTTTTCTTGTCGTGCTGGTAATTCACCCAGGCGTTGATGATAAGCGTCACCACCAGGATACCGCCGACCACGCCAAGCGAGAGAGCGATAGGAATATGAAAGAAATCAACGATCAGCATCTTGATACCGATAAACACCAGAATCACCGACAGGCCATACTTCAGCATGGAGAAGCGCTCTGCGACGCCCGCCAGCAGGAAATACATCGCGCGCAGCCCTAAAATAGCGAACAAGTTTGAAGTCAGCACGATAAAGGGATCGGTCGTTACCGCGAAAATCGCCGGGATGCTGTCGACGGCGAAAATCACATCGCTTAGCTCCACCATAATAAGCACCAGCAGCAGCGGAGTGGTGTAGAGCAGACCGTTTTTGCGCACAAAAAAACGTTCGTTTTCGATGCTGTCCGTCATGCGTAAATGGCTGCGCAGCCAGCGCACCAGCGGTTTTTCGCCAATCCCTGTTTCGTCTTCTTTTGCCAGCGCCATCTTCACGCCGGTAAAGAGCAAAAACGCGCCGAAAACATACAGCAGCCACGAAAACTGCGTGATGAGCCAGCTTCCCGCGAAGATCATCACGGTGCGCAGGACAATCGCGCCGAGCACGCCATAAATCAGCACCCGGCGCTGCAACGCCGCAGGCACCGCGAAGTAACTGAACAGCATCAGCCAGACAAAGACGTTATCTACCGCCAGCGCTTTTTCAATCAGATAACCGGTAAGGAATGCCAGCGCCTGGGTGTCGGCTACCGCGCGCCCTTCGGTCTGCGTCAAATACCACCAGAAGGCAGCGTTAAAAAGAAGAGAGAGGCTAACCCAGACAGCTGACCAGATGGCCGCCTGCTTCATGGTCATCGTATGAGCGCCGCGACGCCCCTGAAGCAGAAGGTCTATCGCCAGCATAATGACTACCACGACGGCGAAACCGCCCCATAACATCGGCGTACCAACAGTATTCATCGTAAGCTCCTGAAAACAAAAACGGCTAACATCGAAAGACGTTAGCCGCTTGCTTCAGGTGCAATGGGAGCCCGCCTTTCGGCAAGGTCTCACTTACGTCGTTAAGACGCCCGGCGACCGGATGCGGTTACGCATCGTAATGACGATCCACCGGCGAAAAAGTTACTCCCCTTTGCGCGTAACAAAGTATGTCAGCAAATGATGACCGTCAATGTCACAAACGCCCTGTTTTACGAACCTTTACGCGGTGATCTGCTGGTCGACATCATCTGCCGGGAAAATCACGCCGGTTTGTCGGCGGATCTCGGTGAGCAGCTTCGCCGTGGTGCGACTGACGGCGAGACCCGGATGATTTATCTCGTTATCCTCCACCAGGCGGGCAAAGGTCTGGGCTTCGTACAGCATGGTATTGATGTGCTGCGGCTGGGTCAGCTCCTGCGCTTTGCCGCCGCGCGGCACAAACGCAACTTTCTGACACTCAGAGAGATGCTCAATGACCAGCGAGCCGTCTTCCCCCTGGATTTCGCTCGCCAGCGCGGAATCGCTCACTTTCGAGTGGTGCAGCGTGACGCTGAAGTCACCGTAATCCATCACCACGACGCCGTGCGCATCCACACCGCTTGCCAGCTTGCTCGCCGTGGCCTGCACGCCATGCGGCTCGCCCCACAGCGCAACGGCTGAGGCCAGGCAGTAGAAGCCAATATCCATAATCGATCCGTTAGAAAACGCCGGATTAAAGGTGTTCGGGTTTTCCCCGTCCAGATAGCGCTGGTAACGTGACGAATACTGGCAGTAGTTAAAAAACGCTTTGCGCAGTTTGCCCGCTTTGGCCAGCGACTGTTTTAACAGGATGAAATTCGGCAGGCTGGCGGTTTTAAAGGCTTCAAACAGCACTACCTGATTTTCGCGCGCGCAGGCAATGGCGGCTTCCACTTCACGCAGGTTAGAGGCCAGCGGTTTTTCGCAGATAACATGCTTCTTATGCTGCAAAAACTGCATCGTTTGCGGGAAATGCAGGGAATTAGGGCTGGCAATATAAACGGCGTCAATAGCGTCGCTGCGGGCCATATCCTCGGTCGAGGTAAACAAATGTTCAACGGGATAATCGCTGGCGAACGTTTGAGCCTGTTCAAGGCTGCGGGAGTAGACGGCGGTGAGCTTATATTTGCCCGTTTCATGGGCGGCATCGACAAACTGGCGAGTTATCCAGTTGGTGCCTATGACAGCGAAACGTATCATAAAGGCGCTAATTCTCCGTAGAAGGGTTCCTCCTCACTCTATCACGACAGGATGACAAAACCAGTGGGCAGGAGCAGAGTCAGCTTTTTCCCGACAAAAAATTTACACGTTGCGAGCCAGCGCAAGATGCGTCAGCCAGAGGCGGGTATCAAACTCCAGCTGATGATACTGAGGTTCCATATGGCAGCACAGCTGGTAGAACGCTTTGTTATGCTCTTTCTCTTTCAGGTGCGCCAGCTCATGCACCACAATCATGCGTAAAAACGCCTCTGGCGCGTCGCGAAAAACCGTCGCGACGCGGATTTCGGCTTTTGCCTTCAACTTGCCGCCCTGCACGCGCGACACGGTGGTATGCAGGCCGAGCGCATTATTCAGCACATGAATTTTGCTGTCATACATCACTTTATTCACCGGCGCGGCGTTACGCAGGAACTGATTTTTCAGCGCCTGCACGTAGAGATACAACGCTTTATCGGTACTGATCTCGTGGCTGTCCGGGTAGCGTTTTTGCAGCACCTCGCCCAGCCGGTTCTGATCAATAAGCGTGTTAACCTGGCTTAGCAGGGATTCAGGGTAGCCCTGAAGGTAGGCAAGCGTATTCATGGCGAAAAAAGTTTACTTCTCCGGGCGATTAAGCGATAAAACGCGCAAATATTAGCACTGCGGAGGGGCGATGAGCCAGGTTGAGTTAAACGGACAAGCATTCACTTTAGACAGATTCCCTGTCGGCGTGGAAGAGGCGTCGCTACAGGCGTGGGATGCAGCGGATGAATACCTGCTGCAACAGGTGAGTGATGTCGCAGGCCCGGTACTCATCTTTAACGATAGCTTCGGCGCGCTGGCTTGCGCGCTGGCGCATACGCACCCGGTCAGTATTAATGATTCATATATTACTGCGCTGGCAACCCGACACAACCTGCGCATTAACGCGCTGGATGAAGAGCAGGTCACGATTCAGGATAGCCTGAGCAAGTTGCCTGAAAACCCGGCGCTGGTGTTAATTAAAGTGCCCAAACAGCTGGCACTGCTGGAGCAGCAACTGCGCGCGCTACGCAAGGTGGTGACGCCGCAGACGCGGATTATTGCCGGTGCCAAAGCCCGCGACGTGCATAACTCTACCCTCGCTCTGTTTGAAAAAATTCTTGGCCTGACCACAACCACGCTTGCCTGGAAGAAAGCGCGGCTGATCCACTGCACATTCAGCGCGCCAGCGCTCGACGATGCGCCGCAACTGGCGAGCTGGCGTCTGGATGGCACCGACTGGACTATCCATAACCATGCTAACGTTTTTTCCCGCAGCGGCCTGGATATTGGCGCGCGCTTCTTTTTGCAGCATCTGCCGCAGGAAAGGGAAGGGGAGATGGTGGATCTCGGCTGCGGTAACGGGGTGATTGGCCTGACGTTGCTGGCGCAAAACCCACAGGCGCGCGTGCTGTTTGTTGATGAGTCGGCAATGGCGGTGGCCTCGGCACGGTTGAACGTTGAGGCAAACCTGCCACAGGCAAGCGGGCGCAGCGAGTTTATGATTAATAACGCCCTGTCAGGCGTCGATGCGGATCGGTTTTCTGCCGTCTTATGCAACCCGCCTTTTCATCAGCAAAGCGCCATCACCGATCATATCGCCTGGCAGATGTTTAACGATGCTAAGCGCTGCCTGCAATATGGCGGCGAGTTACGTATCGTTGGCAACCGCCATCTGGACTATTTCCGCAAGCTAAAAAGGGTGTTTGGTAACTGCGAGACGCTGGCGACCAATAACAAATTCGTGATCCTCAAAGCGGTAAAAGTGCGTAAAAAGCGCTGAGATGCCAGGCCCTATAAGGGCCTGGGCTTCAGATTGCCAGCGCAAGGGTGGTGCCCTGGGCTATCGCCCGGCGCGCATCCAGCTCCAGCGCCACGTCGCAACCGCCAATAAGATGCACCGTTTTGCCCGCTTCGCGCAGCGGTAGCGCCAGGCTGCGTTCCGGCTCCTGACCGGCGCAGATAACCACATGATCCACGCTAAGTACCTGAGGTTCTCCGGCGATCAACACATGCAGACCGGCATCATCTATCTTCTGGTAACTCACCGCCGGGATCATTTTAACCCCGCGTGACAGCAGCGTGGCCCGATGGATCCAGCCGGTGGTTTTCCCCAGGCCTTCGCCCGGTTTGCTGGCTTTACGCTGTAGCATCACAATGCGGCGCGGGCTTTTGGCGAGCTGTGGCCCTTCCGGGCGCAGGCCGCCTGATATTTTCAGGCTGGTATCGATGCCCCATTCAACGCAAAACTCCGCGATACTCTGGCTGGTGGACTCTCCGCTCTGGCTCAGGTACATGGCGGTGTCAAAGCCTATTCCGCCGCAACCAATAATCGCCACGCTTTCGCCGACCGGCACTTTGTCGCGTAATACATCCAGGTAGCTCAGCACTTTTTTATGCGTGATCCCCTCGATCGCTGGCATTCGCGGCACGATCCCGCAGGCCAGGATCACCTCATCAAAGGGTAAAAGCATCGAAGGATCGACGCGCTGGTTAAGATGCAGCGTCACGCCGGTCAACTCGAGCATGCGCCGGTAGTAGCGCAGCGTTTCGTAAAATTCCTCTTTGCCGGGGATCTGTTTGGCAATATTAAACTGCCCGCCAGGTTCTGCCTGCGCATCAAAGAGCGTCACACGATGCCCGCGCTGTGCGGCGTTCACCGCAAATGCGAGGCCCGCCGGGCCTGCGCCGACCACCGCCAGGTTTTTCTTCTGCGTTGCCGGGATGAGCGGGAGCAGGGTTTCATGGCAGGCGCGTGGGTTGACGAGGCAAGAGGTCACCTGGCCGACAAAAATCTGATCAAGGCAGGCCTGGTTACAGCCGATGCAGGTGTTGATTTCATCCGCGCGGCCGCTTTGCGCTTTTGACAAAAGCTCTGCATCGGCAAGAAACGGTCTTGCCATCGACACCATATCCGCGTCGCCGTGGGCGATTATCGCATCGGCAACCTGTGGGTCGTTGATACGGTTGGTCGTCACCAGCGGAATGTTGACCTTGCCTTTCAGCTTGCGCGTCACCCAGCTAAAAGCGCCGCGTGGCACCGGCGTGGCAATCGTCGGAATGCGTGCTTCATGCCAGCCAATACCGGTGTTGATAATGGTCGCACCGGCGGCTTCGATGCCTTGCGCCAGGGCAATGGCTTCGTCCAGCGTACCGCCGCCCTCGACCAGATCCAGCATCGATAAGCGGAAAATAATAATGAATTCGCGACCGACGCGCTCGCGCACCGCGCGCACCACTTCGAGGGCAAAACGCATACGACGCGGGTAATCACCGCCCCATTCATCTTCGCGGTGATTGGTTCGCGCCGCGAGAAATTCATTAATCAGATAGCCTTCGGAACCCATTACTTCCACACCATCGTAACCGGCCTGCTGCGCCAGTTGTGCGCAGTGCGCGAAATCGTCGATCAGGGCGAGGATTTCATCATGGGTTAAGGCATGCGGTGTAAAACGGTTAATCGGGGCCTGTACTGCAGAGGGGGCCACCAGTTGCGGCTGGTAACTGTAGCGCCCGGTATGCAGGATTTGCAGCGCAATTTTGCCCCCTTCCTGATGCACCGCATCGGTGATTTGCCAGTGGTGCGGCAACTGGCTGGCGTGGCTGAGCACCGCGCCGCCTTCCATCGTCACGCCGGAAGGCGCAGGCGCAACACCGCCGGTGACAATCAGCGCGACGCCGTGGCGGGCGCGCTCGGCATAAAAAGCCGCCAGCCGCTCAGCACCATCGGGACGTTCCTCCAGCCCGGTGTGCATCGAGCCCATCAGCACTCGGTTTTTCAGGGTAGTAAAGCCCAGATCGAGCGGGGCAAATAACGACGGGTAATGGCTCATGCGCGCTTCCAGTGTAAAATTATTGTTATGTGGTCGGATGAGTTCTACTGTAGCCGTCGTTACGGAAAATGGAACTGCGGCAGCGAAGAATGTGATGGAATTCAAAGATTGTTTCCCCTTCGCGCCTGTTGCAAGGGCGAAGGGGGAAACTTACGCTTGCGCGGGCACCATTCGTAAAGCGGACAGCGCGCGGCCAGCGGCTTGCAACACCTGTTCACACAGCTCAATGGTCAACGTCAGCGGCGGCTCGATACGGATGGTTTTGGCGTTATTCAGCGTTCCGGCTACCAGCACGCGCTGGCGGAACATCTCACTGGCAAAGTTATAGCCTGTTTCGTTATCAACAAATTCAATCGCCATCAACATGCCTCGGCCCCGTACCTCATGTATCAGTTCAGGGTACTGGCGTGCCAGCGCCTGAAAGCCATCCAGTAGCATGTCGCCTTTCTGCTCTGCCTGCGCGGGCAGGTTTTCTTCCAGCAGCACATTGATAGTTGCCAGCGCTGCCGCACAGGCGAGCGGATTGCCGCCGAAGGTGGTGGTGTGCAGGAAAGGATTATCGAACAGCACTGAAAACACCTCTTGCGTGGCGATGGTGGCGCCAATCGGCATCACGCCGCCGCCCAGGGCTTTGGCAAGGCACAGAATGTCCGGCTGCACGTTTTCATGCTCGCAGGCGAACATTTTGCCCGTGCGTCCCATACCGGTTTGCACCTCGTCGAAAATCAGCAGCGCGCCGAACTCATCACAAAGCTGACGAACCGCAGGCAAATAGCCCGCAGGAGGCAAGATGACGCCGCCTTCACCCTGGATAGGTTCAAGGATCACCGCCGCCACATCGTCACCGGTTTTATGGCAGGCGCTCAGCAACGTGCGCATTGCGTCGATATCGCCAAACGGCACATGGCGAAAACCGGGCAGCAGCGGCATAAAAGGTGTGCGGAAGGTGGATTTAGCGGTTGCCGAGAGCGCGCCGAGGGACTTGCCGTGGAACGCACCGCTGGCGGCCACAAACGTAAATCTGCCCCGTGGAGACTGGTATGCTTTGGCGAGTTTCAGCGCAGCTTCGACGGATTCTGTCCCGCTGTTACTAAAGAAGCTGTATTTCAGTTTGCCAGGCGTCAGCGCCGCCAGGGTTTTAGCCAGCATCGCCCGTAGCGGGTCCAGAAGCTCCTGGCTATGCAGAGGTTGTTTAGCGAGTTGATTCTCTACGGCGGAAACCACAACTGGATTACGGTGCCCCACATTAAATATTCCAAATCCACCCAGGCAATCCACAAACTCATGTCCCTGGGTGTCGACAAGCGTATTTAAACTCCCTGCTTGCCATTCTACGGCTCCGTAATCCCCGCCAGCGGTAACAGATTTTCGATACTCTAAAAAACCCGGATTAATATGCTCTTTGAAATAATCGACGACCTCTCGGTTTAAAGCTTTCATTTCTTCATGATCAAGCGTTCGCTTTTCGATGAGATTCAGGGCGTGAGCGCTGCACGCTAAAGCCGATGCGCTGGAAGGTAACCTGTTCAAAATATGCTCCCGGAGCTGGCGTATCACGTGATACCAAATTAAGTATTGCAGGGATTACGCCACTTCAGCACAAGCGCTGAAAATCGGGATAAACACCAGGGCAAAATAAAAGAGTACAAAATTTAATCATGCCGTAGCGCTTTAAAGCGCGTTTTGGCGTGATTAAAAATTGAGCTATTTTTGTGCTATTTTTAATAGGCGGTGCCAGAACAGTGCAAGCCATGTTTACTCATGGTGCGGTGTTAAAAGTGCTAATCAGATGAGTTTTCGGCGAATTAAAGAAAATCAAGATTTTATAAAGCATGCAATAAATGCGGTTTTAATCAAAACTGCGATCTAATTCAAATTTAACAACTAAAGATAAATTAATTATCGCCGAAATAACATCTGCAATTTTTTTTAACAGTCACACAACCTGCACAGGACGCAATCATGTCTTCTCCTCCGTACGTCAGCCAACAAAACTTTGAGTTGGACGATGATGCCACGCTTATGTCGACCACCGATCCGCAAAGTCAGATCACCCATGCGAACGATGCTTTCGTGCATGCCAGCGGTTATCGTCTGCAAGAGCTCGTCGGCCAGCCGCACAATATTGTCCGCCATCCGGATATGCCCAAAGCCGCTTTTGCTGATATGTGGTGCACCCTCAAGCAGGGAGAGCCGTGGAGCGGCGTGGTAAAAAATCGCCGGAAAAATGGCGATCACTACTGGGTACGTGCGAATGCAATCCCGATGATACGTGGCGGTAAGCTCAGGGGGTATATGTCGATTCGCACCCGCGCGACGAAGGAAGAGATTGCCGCCGTGGAGCCGCTCTATAAAGCGTTGCGCAAAGGGCACGGCAATAAACGTATTTATAAAGGTATGGTTATCAGCAAGCACTGGTGGGGAAAAGTTGCCAGTGTACCGCTGCGCTGGCGCGCCCGAAGCGTGATGGTGTGTATTTGGGTCGCCCAGTCGCTGGCCCTGTGGCTGGCTGGTAGCGGCTTGCCAGCGCTGGGAGTCGCTACGCTGGCGCTACTGCTGGGAGCGATAGCTTCTGAGTGGCAAATTGTTCGCCCGGCGGAAAATGTCGCGCGCCAGGCGCTGAACGTTGCAACAGGCACAAGCGACAGCGTCAAGCCGCTCAATCGCAGCGATGAGCTGGGGCTAACGTTGCGTGCAGTAGGGCAACTGGGGCTAATGTGTCGCTGGCTTATTAATGATGTATCCGGGCAGGTGAACAGTGTGAGCAATGGCAGCGAAACGCTGGCCAAAGGCAATGACGATTTAAATGAACGCACCCGCCAGACTGTGGCCAACGTGCAGCAGACTGTCGCCACCATGAATCAGATGGCAGAATCGGTGAAAACGAACTCCGAAACGGCTACGGCTGCAGACCAGCTCTCCAGTGCGGCCAGCAGTGCGGCAATTGAGGGCGGCAAGGCCATGCAAACGGTGGTGCATACAATGGATGAAATAGCCGACAGCACGCAACAGATTGGCTCAATCACCAAGCTGATTAATGATATTGCTTTCCAGACAAATATTCTGGCGCTAAATGCGGCCGTCGAGGCGGCACGGGCGGGAGAGCAGGGTAAGGGTTTTGCGGTGGTTGCAGGCGAAGTGCGCCATCTGGCAAGCCGTAGCGCCAGCGCGGCTAACGATATTCGTAAACTTATTGATGCCAGCGCCAGCAAAGTACAGTCAGGTTATGATCAGGTGCATGCGGCGGAGCGTACCATGGAAGATATTGTCAGCCAGGTGCAAAACGTGAATGCGCTGATTGCTCAGATAAGCCAGTCTTCGTCAGAACAAGCTGCCGGGCTGACCGATCTCACGCGAGCCGTAGCAGAGCTGGATGCGATCACGCAGAAAAATGCGGGCCTGGTCGAAGAAAACGCAACTGTTTCGGCAATGGTGAAGCATCGCGCCGGGCGTTTGCAGGACGCGGTGTCCGTACTGCATTAAGCTTCCGCGTGTTTCCTCTCAACCGCCTGCTTTTCCGGGCGGTTTTTTTATCGACAAAATAAATGTTGTTATTGTGTGATAATAATATTTTAGTATTGTTAATTTATTATTGGGTGCGCATCTAATTATCGCGAGCTTATATTATGTCGCGATTTATATTTTATTGGGGATTAATAATAATTAAGCCGCATTAATATATGTGGTCATTAGCAGTTATTACGAACATATAACGATCGATAAAGTGTCATTAATCGTTCTTATCTATCAGTGTGAGTGGTAAATAAATAAAAAAACGATCAAACTCATAAAGTTAGCGTAATGGTTACCGATAACGTGTAGTGGTTGCATTCCTTTGATTTGCGCCAGGGACTTAAGCACGCCTTCAGGATCGTGGCGCGGCGCTTTCGTCAGTAAAATAAGCCAGTCTATGGAGAAAATATGTTTTTACGCGACGTAAAAATAGGCACGAAGTTATTTCTTGCGTTCGGGTTTTTTATTGTGTTGATGGTGGTAAGTTCTTCTCTTTCACTTTTCAGCCTGAACCGCGCAAATAATGGAATGCAGAAGATAGTGCATACAGACTATCCCACCACAGTGAAGGCCAACCAACTTGTCAATGACTTCAATAATTTTACCAATACCCAGCAACTGATGCTGCTGGATAGCGAAGGTAAATGGGCGGCGCAGACCCAGCAGCAACTTACCGATATCAGTTCTCGTATTACCGCATTGTTTGCTGACTTGTCGAAAAACGCGCACGACGACGCATCACAGAAAATTCTTGCCGAACTTCAGGTTATCCGTAAACAGTATCTTGATTCCCGCTTCCGCATCCTTGATGCCGTAAAAAATAGCGATCGCGCAGCGGCTATCGAAGAGATGATGACCACGACTGTCAATTTACAAAATGCCTACAAAGCGAAAGTGATGGCGCTGATTACGATTCAGGATCGGCAAATGCGTGATGCAGGCGATCGGGTGCAGGAAGATTTCACCTCCAACCGCCTGATGCTTATCCTGCTGGCTGTGCTGAGTATCGCCGCAGGCAGCCTGATGGGGGGGTACATCGTGCGGATGATTACGCGGCCTCTGGGCGAAGCGGTTGAATTTGCCGAAGCGATTGCAGGCGGTGATTTGACCCGTAACATTCATTCACGTCACGGCGATGAAACGGGTGTGTTGCTGCGCGCGCTCTCAGAGATGAAAAACCGCCTGGTAGAGATTGTTCATCAGGTACAAAACGGCTCTGAAAGTATCTCCAGCGCGGCAGCGCAAATCGTTGCAGGCAACCAGGATCTGGCAGCCAGAACAGAAGAGCAGGCCAGTTCTGTTGAGCAGACGGCAGCATCGATGGAGCAAATTACCGCAACGGTTAAAAACACCGCAGAACATACGTCTGAAGCCTCGCAGCTTTCAGCCGGGACGGCAACGGTTGTGAAAAGTAACGGTGAGATGATGAAGCAGGTGACGGAGAAGATGCGCGTTATCAACGACACGTCTAACCGTATGTCAGATATCATTAACCTGATTGATGCTATCGCTTTCCAGACAAATATTCTGGCGTTGAATGCGGCGGTGGAAGCGGCGCGCGCTGGCGAACATGGTCGTGGTTTTGCTGTTGTTGCAGGCGAAGTACGCCAGTTGGCACAGAAAAGCGCCTCGTCGGCGAATGATATTCGTCATTTGATTGAAAGCTCGACCAGCCAGACCCGGGAAGGCATGTCGCTGGTGGAAAAAGCCAGCTCGCTGATTAACGGTATGGTGAATAACGTTGAAGAGATGGACGTGATCTTGCGAGAGATTGGCCAGGCAAGCCGCGAGCAGACCGACGGGATTTCGCAGATTAACAGCGCCATTGGGCTTATCGACTCAACCACGCAGCAGAACTCCAGCCTTGTGGAGGAGTCCGTGGCTGCCGCCGCTGCGCTAAATGATCAGGCGCTGCATCTGCGCGAGCTGGTGAAGGTTTTCCGCCTGCACGATGCACCGGTGCCTGCTTAATCCAGCTGTGAAATATCCCGCGCAGCATCAACAGGCGCAACATTTTGCAGGTATAGGCAGGCTTTCAGCCAGCGCCATGCGTTAATGACTGCTTAATCCAGTTGTGAAATATCCAGCGCTGCGCGGTCGATAATACCGATTATCTGTTTAAGCTGCGCGGCGCTGAGCTCGCCCTGATTGACGCGTAAATCCAGCACGGCTTTAAAATTTTCCAGCGCCCGTTTCATTTGCGGGTTCTTACGCAGCTGATAGCCAATATTGCGTGCGCTGATCCGCTGCTGGATTTGCTCCAGATGCGCCTGGTGTTCAGCAAGCCAGTGCTGGCCTAATCGGGTTATCGCGATTTTCTTACGCCCGTTCTCCTCTTCACTGACGCTGATGAACTCGTGCTCTTCTAAGAGATCCAGCGTCGGATAGATCACGCCAGCGCTCGGCGTATAGTTGCCCTGAGTCAGGTTTTCGATCTCTTTAATCAGTTCATAGCCATGGCTGGCGTTATTGCCGAGTAAATAAAGGATCACCAGCCGCAACTCGCCGTGGCCGAAAAAGCGCTGACGGCGGCCATGATGGCGCTCGCCGTGGGCTTCGTTGTGATGAGGTCGCATTCAGTTCTCCGGGATAATCTGATATATCTAATTTATATCTAAAGATGCTTTGTGAACAGTTTAAAAGTTATTTATTTTTATAATTTGTTGATTGATAAATGCTTTTGTTCTCGTTTGGCAAGCCGTGCGCTTGCGAGAGCTATATCGTAAAAAGATCTTGCCTTCTTTTGTATTAACAATCATTATCATTTGCACAATATTTAGATATATCGAATTTATTTCACGAAGGCCGATTATGACTATCCAAAAACGATACCCTCAGCGCGTGCGAAATGAGCTGCGTTTTCGCGAATTAACCGTTTTACGTGTCGAAAAGCCAGGCGTTGGTTTTCGCCGCGTGGTGCTTGGCGGCGAACAGCTTGATGGTTTCACTTCACGCGGTTTTGATGATCACTGCAAAGTTTTTTTCCCAAAACCAGGGGAGCATTTTCTGCCGCCAGTGGTGACCGATGAGGGGATTCTTTGGGGCGACGGTCCGCGCCCGGCCTCGCGTGATTATACGCCGCTGTATGATGCCAGTCGGCACGAACTGTTGCTGGATTTCTATATCCATAACGATGGTGTAGCCTGCCAATGGGCGCTGAATGCTCAGCCAGGCGATACACTAACCATCGGCGGGCCGCGGGGTTCGCTGGTGGTGCCGGAAGACTATGCCTGGCAACTGTATGTGACCGATGAATCAGGAATGCCCGCATTGCGGCGTCGCCTGGAAGGGCTAAGTCAGCTTGCTGTGCGCCCGCATGTCACGGCGGTTATTTCAATCAACGATGCTGCTTATCAGGACTATCTGGCGCACCTGGACGGTTTTGATATCCGCTGGGTGGTCGGGCATCAGCAGGAGCGCCTTGCCGATGCGCTGGCATCCCTCTCTGTTCCTGCGCAGGATTATTTTATCTGGTTAACCGGGGAAGGAGAGGTGGTGAAATCGTTAATTAATCACTTTGAAACGCTGGCAATTGATACGCAATGTATGCGTGCGCAGGCATACTGGCATAAAAAGTAACAAGATGGCCCGCAATCTCATCGGGCCTGTTGCATTCAGGCAACTTCGTCGTATTCAGCTTCGCTGACCTGTTGCTCCAGCGCCTGGCGAATCTCATTAAGCGCTTTTTCCTGTTGGCTGAAGTAGGTTTCTTGATCGCCAAGCGAAGAGACCAACTGCCAGGACTCTTCTTCTTCAAGCGCTGCCAGTTCTTCAATCAGACTGGTAATATGCTGCTTAACTTCCCCGATTCGCTGGCGCAAGCGCTGCAGATCATTTAAACGGTCGCTTGCCATTAGCGGTTCCAGTCCTTTTTGCAGGCGGCTCAGAATCGAGCGAATGGCTTTCAGATCGCCTCGCTGGCGAGCCTGATTCAGCTGTACCATTGTGCCGTTAGCTTCTTCCTTCAACTCATTATCGACCAGGTCCGGGTGGCAGAGTTTGCTGGCCTGGCGCCACAGGCGTTTCAGCTCCAGACGTTCATCTTCGCTCATTTTTTGCTCAAAGCTGAAGCGGCGTTCCGCGTCGTGTTGCTGCTCCTGATGATTTTCATACTCATGGCGTGCTTCTTCCCGTGCCTGGCGAGCGGGTTCTTCCTCACGCGTAAGGCCGCGCTCAAGTTCTTGCGCTTCAGCCAGTAATGAAGCAATTAACTCATTTTGCTGCTGCAAATGTTTACGCGCTTCCGCCGCCTGCATAGAGTGCGCAGGCATGCTTAGCCAGCGCTGTGTCAGCGTATTCAGCACGTCGACGGCCTGGGAAAGGTATTTCTGGCAGCGCAGGTAGTCTGCCTCACGGCGTCGGGCTTCTGCTTCCTGGCGGCGAACTGCCGCTTCAGCGAGAATTTTACGCAAGCGCAGGATCTGTGACATCAGCGGCCCAAGGCGATTCATATAAAGGTCGTTGAAATCATCCAGCAATTGCAGGCGCGCATTGCGCTTATCGATCAACTCGCGCAGTTGCTCCTCAAGAGCCTTCAGTTCAAGTTTACTCGCTGCAACCTGCGGGTCCTGCCAGGCGACGACGGAACGCTGGCTTTGCAACCAACTGGTGATGGCGCGCATCGCTTCGCTGTAATTCTTCTCATCAAGCGCATGGACGATAAACGCCAACTCCGGGTCCGTGACTTCATTTTTCAGCAAAGGAAGCTGACTCAGGATGATCCCGTCATCCTCCAGTTCGATGGCGTATTTAATGATTTCAAGCCGTTTTATAGGTTTGTTCATGGCGTTTCGTCAAAGCGCTTAATGAGTCGGTTAAAGGTCCGTTCTCATATTACATGGGACATATTTCAATGCGTAAGCATTTATATGAAAAATATTTTGTGAATCAAGAAATTCCACGTAAGTCTGCGTTTTAGCCCATTTTTTAAGCTTAAGGCGAAGGGGGAATCAGCACTCCAGTGCATCTGCTCATGTAGTTTTAGCCTCGAACACGTTTCGGTGTATACGTCATGGCGCTATACGGCCAGCGTAGCTTCTGGCACAAAATTCAGGGGAAAGTAAATGCGAAAAATTATTTTTCATTAAGATTTTTATCTCAACTATTATTAATGACTCCAGTAATAAGAACATTTTAATTAATTAGCTAAAGATAATTTCCTGACGTAAATATAATGATTCGCGTGACCAAATTCACAACATCAAGTAATTCATAATGCTAATATCAACGCCGCTGAAGATTAGCGCTATAAGTTGTATCAATAGATTAAATTTATTGTATTAATCTTCAGTATGAAAATTAGCGAGTAGTGTTTGTTCTGGTAAATTTCAGCGTTTATTAGCTGTAGCAGTAAAATATTAAACAGATGAAAGATGTTATATCCAGAATATGCTTGTTGTTAATGGAAGCTGTTTTGAATACTACGATGGAGATGTGAGATATGTTTACGATTCTGGATCAGGCTCTGGTTGAATTAGACCGAATGAATACGTCCGTTTCTGCACCGCATTCGGTTGATGAGAGCAAAGCTAAAGAGATGTTAAGCTATCTGAAATCATTAGGTTTTCCTCTGGCGGGTGAGAGGATCAGGAAATTTGGCCTGATAAAAGGATGGAATGAAGAATACACCAGAAAAATGGCAGGGTGGGCAGATAAAATTAATGTCGGCGAACGGGTTGTTATTAAACATCCTGGACAGCTCACTGAGTTATTTAAAAACAGACTAACCGACCATTTATAAAAATATCTGTTTCATAACGAAGGCCACAATGTTGGCCTTTTTTAAATGCCTGATGCAATATTATGAGGTGTGTTATTACACTTTGCTATATTTTATATAGATAAAAGATATCGTGATAACCCATAAGATAGCCAGTGGTGCATTATAGTCAGGGATAAAGCGAAAAATAACGCACAACCCCATCACCATGATAGCGAAAAGGATTTCAGGAAAAAATGATTGCAGCAGCCACAAAAACATACACTTAATTATTTTTAATAACTTCACCCAAAACATTTTTGTTTTCCCTGATTATCAGCAGAAAATATTCTGATAAATATCGCCCGGAATTGGCATCGCAAATATAAAATTATAAAATCAGCACGTCAACGATCAGAGAAGCATAAACGTGCTGCCTGGTGGAGGTAAAGGAAAAACCTCTCTCATGCTCATTGTTACATCATATAAAAGATCGGATGAATGGTCTGCCAAAATCAGGAAAGACTGCCTTTTTGGGCCTCACAGGTCTGGTGCGCCCATGGTAATGTGACAGCCAGGTCGTCTCTGTATCTGATTCGCGCGAACTTTGAGAAATATCTGCAAATTGCTTAGCAAACCCTCAGCCACTATGTATTTGAACGCAGCGCCAGGTATCAGCTCAACCAGCATCGCTGTTGTAGTGTGCGCTCTCCAGTTCGTTGTGGGGAGAGGTCAACCGTGGTTGCCTAAATAACACTGGTGCGATGATTTTAACGGGGTCGATTGCTGAGCCATAACGCTGGTATGCCAATTTCAGATTTTGTCGAGGCGGTATTTTAATGCCTCTGCCATCGATTTTATTGCGATATATAAATTTTGAGCGCCACTTTTGGGACAATCTGACACTAAGATAATAAAAAAGCCATCACAAGGGATGGCTTAATCATATGATTTTAAAGCTAAAATTTGGTGGCCCCTGCTGGACTTGAACCAGCGACCAAGCGATTATGAGTTCCTACCGGAACAACCGAAAATCAATAGTTTGCATTTAAAAACAGCAAGTTAGATTATCAAAAATTATCTACGATTATCATTGTTACTCATTTTTACCGCCACTTTATCGCCACTCACGGCTAATGGATTGAGCTTAACGGCATCCTCCAAATGGTCAGGGGCGAAGTGAGCATATCGCATAGTCATTTTGATATCTGTATGGCCGAGTACGCGCTGCAAGACCAGAATATTACCTCCATTCATCATAAAGTGGCTGGCGAAGGTGTGGCGTAAAACGTGGGTAAGTTGCCCAGCCGGTAATTCGATGCCTGTTCTTTCCAGCGCAGACCGGAATGCGCCATAGCAATCACTAAACAACTGACCTTTTTTATCACCAGGCAGAGATTCGTAAAGCTCTTTGCTAATGGGTACGGTACGGTTTTTTCTGCCTTTCGTGTTGGTGTAGGTAATTTTATATTTCGCGAGCTGACTTTTTCTCAGGCTCTCAGCCTCAGACCATCGAGCGCCAGTGGCGAGACAAATTCTTACCACGGTTTCTAAATCAGGGTGGTCATGCCGCTTACATTCTCCGAGCAACAGCTCAATCTGGTCTTGAGTTAGCCAGGCCATTTCCATTTCTTCTGTGCGGAAGGGGCGCATATTTTTCAGTGGATTTTCCCCCTTCCATTCTCCGAGGCGATTAAGCTCATTGAACACCGCCCGAAAGTAGGCCAGCTCAAGATTAAGTGTGCGGGGCGATACCTCTTTAACCCTGTTTGAGCGGGCATATTCACCCTTTAACCGCTTTTCACGGTAGCGGGAAAACATCTGCGCATCGAAGTCGCGTGCGAGCGGTTCGCCCATACACTCAAAGGCATGATGCATTGCTAACTGACGTTTTAGTCCGTCTTTCAGAGTAATGCCGTGAGCGCTATACCATGCGTCAATTAACTCTTTGACAGTGCGCCTGTCTTCTTTTTCTTCCTGCCACGGATTTTGAACCGTATATTGTTCAAAGGCCAGCGCCTCGCCTTTGGTAGCGAATTTCTTTCTAATGCGTTTGCCTTTCGCTCCGTTTGGATAGAGCTCGCAAATCCAGCCGCCAGCAGGATTTTTACGGACGGTCATCAGTTAACCTCGCTGTAAACCCCAATCACTCGACCGATTGTTTTTATGTCGTCGACATGGCATTCGAAAGGTACTTTTCCTCCGGCAACGTGCAGTTTTTTACCAGGTAAAATAGTTAACTCACGAATGCTTTTAGCTCCCTCAATGTCTACAAGCCATGCTCCATCTGATAGTAAGGCATCGGGTTCAATAAAATGCGCAGCATTGTCTGTCAGAATGCGTTGTGGGTTGCTTGGAGTTCGGCTGAAGAAAGTTTTTGATATTCTCAAATTGGAACCTTCTATCAACCTACCTTCACTTAGTGTGAATGATTTAACTGTTAAATCTTCATATCCGGTAGATGTATTAACGTTGCTGCCAGATAGTTTTTCTCCTTTACCAGTGAGCAACCACTCTACGTTTGCACCTGTTTCCAAAGAACAGTGAACTATGAAGTCATAAGAGATAGCACCACGGGTATAGCGGTTTTGAAGAGAGCTGGCCGCGATGTTGAAGTGCCGTGCAAGCTGGATTTTTTGCGTAAATCCGTAGACCTCACAGATTCTGTCTAAGACATGCTCGTTACTGATTCCTGAATCGATTTCCATAAAATTCGCACTCACGTATTGACCGTTGCGGCTTATGCGCATTAATATGCGGCTAAACCTTAATTCATTGATGATAATCGCTGACAATCGAAGAGCTTCAATGACAATTATTGATAAACAGGGAATGATGCAATATGGCTTCTGAAATTACAATTGTGAAAATTCCAAGTGCGATAGTCTCCCCCCATGAATTTGCAGCTCTAGAGAGAGTCTCTATCGCTACAGTTCGTCGCTGGACTACGGGTAACAATCCTTGCATACCAATCGAGCCGCGAGTCATTAAGCCAGGCAGCAAACGAGCAAGCGGTATGGTTCGCATCTATTATGCGCGCTGGAAAGAAGACCAGTTGCGTAAGGCATTGGGTCATTCCCGTTTTCAACTCATCATTGGTGCTTGATTCACTTTATGTGAATTATAAGGACGCAACATGTTAGATTTTCGCGTTTCCTCACATGCACATTTTGATGAGTCGTGCAGGAAATTTGCAGCTACGCACAATGTGAAAGAGCTTGCGGATAAAGCAGGCATTAAACCGCACACGTTATATAACAAGCTAAACCCGGAGCAGCCGCACCAACTGACACCTCGTGAAATTTGGCTGCTGACTGACCTGACCGAAGACTCAATTCTCGTTGACGGTTTCCTGGCTCAGATTCATTGCCTGCCATGCGTGCCGGTTAACGAGATGGCAAAAGACAAATTGCAGTCTTATGTCATGCGCGCAATGAGCGAACTCGGTGCGCTGGCAAGCGGTACCGTAGCAACAGAGCGTCTCACGCCCGCACGTAAGCACAGCATGATTGAAAGCGTTAATGCTGGTATTCGCATGCTGTCTTTATCAGCACTGGCCTTACAGGCGCGGCTTCATGTTAATCCGGCAATGTCGGGCATGGTTGATAGCGTGAGCGGCATCGGTGCCTCTTTCGGGCTGATTTGAGGTGTTTATGCTGAACAATGAACCTTCGTTCGCATCATTGCTTGTAAAGCAAAGCCCCTCAATGCATTACGGTCACGGCTGGATCATGGGTAAGGATGGCAAGCGCTGGCATCCGCAGCGTAATCAGTCTGCATTATTAAGTGAATTGCAAAGCCGTGTGAAATTCTCTTTTCGCGCCAGGCTCAAAAGATTTCTGGAGGCGTTATGAATAACAATGGTGCTACTGCGTCAGATTTTGCCGCGAATCCGTTTATCAATGCTGATTTAAATCCACCAAAAATGAGCGGGCGGGAATGTTTCGCGCGTTTTCATCAGAAATTAAAAGCCACTCAAAACGGGGCGCTGCGTAATTTCAATAAATTAAGCGATGATTTTAAATTCGTCGTTATGACTCTGGCGAACCGTCACAATCCAGGGACTTTCAAACACGACGAAATCGGCCAGCCCTTTGAATATTTTGATCAGGAAAGGCGAGTGCTGATTATCCAGGCAATGAATGAGATTGCACGGTGGGGCACGTTATTACCGCGGCGTTTTTCTATTCACGAATGCGTATTACCTAAAGATTAAATAACCCGACCATAAAAAATGGCGTAAACCCGCCGGGCATTGTTTTGCCAAAAATCAGGAGAAAGCATTATGCAAAATATCGAAAGCCATAAATTCAGTGCTGATAACGACGCATTAGTCGCATTGCTGAATAAAGCAAAAAGTGAAGAGCGTAAAGACCGCGCTTTAGCAGTATCGCTGCGCCTTGAAGCGCTGGCTATTCACATCACCCGAGAAGGTATGAACGGTAAAGAAGCCGCTGAACTCCTTCGCCGTGAGGCAGTTCGCTATGAAAACGAATCTCAGGAGCTGCACTAATGGCCGATGCAATGGATCGTGCGCAGCAATGGGAACAGGAATCACGCGAGCTGCATATCAATAATGCGCGCAGCCGCATCCTTTTACCTTCCCGCTTTATCTGTGAAGAATGTGATGCTCCAATCCCCGAAGCACGCCGCGCTGCGATTCCTGGCGTGTCCTGCTGCGTCACATGCCAGCAAATCATAGAGCTGAAAAGCAAACACTACCGTGGGGTTTAGCGTGGCAATTTCCTACGCTCATCAGTGGAACGCACCACGGTCAGCAATAGCCAGCCCCTATATTACCTACGCCGAACAGTATCGCCGCGATCGCATGATTGCGGCTTTGCTGCATGCGCGAAAAGCGCTTTCTCTCCAGCCTGAGTGTGTTCGTTATGACGTGCTTCGCACGGCTGACGGACTGGAAAAACATCAGGGCAGTCACCGCGCCAATGCTTTTTTAGTTACCTTCTGCAAGAGAGCATTACCACGGCTTGAACTGGTCGCAAAAAAATACCAGGTCACCGGTATTAAAAGCGATGTTTCCGCCTCGGTATTTGGTGGTCATTTTGATACTGAGTTGCAGCAATATGTCGCCTCACGCATGGTCAATATGGTGGCTCGCTATAACCGGCTTCCTGATATGTCGAGAGCCGATATCGATTTACTGGCTGCTGATATCGCGAATTTTATTCGCTCTGAACTGGCTGATAATGATGATGCTGATTTAGGCGAACTGGCGACACTCAACGCCTGGTATATGCGCGCCGGGTTAATCACGCTGCAATTTAATGTCACTCCGCCGCATTGGGGAGGAACGACAACAAAGTATTGGGATCAGGATAAAGTCGCCCCGGCAGTGATCCGCATGTTTACTGAAACGTGGTGGCGTAGCCGTCTGCGTAAAGTCGCAGCGTCGTGGCGCGAACATCTGCAAATCGCGATGGGTAATGTCAGCAAGAAAAAACACGCATACGCGAGTAAAAATTGCGTAACCGACTGGCGTGAACAAAAGCGCCGCACGCGCGAATTTCTCAAAGGTCTTGAGCTTGAAGACGAAGACGGCAACCGCATCAGCCTGATTGAAAAATACGATGGCTCGGTCGCTAATCCGGCGATCCGTCGTTGTGAGCTGATGACCCGTATTCGTGGCTTTGAAAATATCTGCAATGAGCTCGGTTACGTTGGCGAATTTTATACGCTGACCGCACCATCGAAATATCACGCTACAACAAAAGCCGGATACCGTAACCACAAATGGAGCGGTGCCAGCCCGTCCGATACACAAAATTATCTCACCGATTTATGGGCGCGTATTCGCGCAAAACTCCATCGCGAAGAAATCCGTATTTTCGGTATCCGTGTTGCTGAGCCACACCATGACGGCACGCCTCACTGGCATATGTTGATGTTTATGCTGCCGGAAGATGTCGAGCGTGTGCGTAGCGTTCTGCGCGATTACGCATGGCAGGAAGATGCGCACGAACTGAAAAGCGATAAAGCCAAAAAGGCGCGCTTTCATGCCGAGGCGATTGACCCGGAGAAGGGCAGCGCAACGGGGTATGTCGCTAAATACATTTCGAAGAATATCGATGGTTATGCGCTCGATGACGAAAAAGACGATGAAAGCGGAGAGCTATTGAAAGAGACGGCTCCCGCTGTTTCAGCCTGGGCGGCGCGCTGGCGCATCCGACAGTTTCAGTTTATCGGCGGTGCGCCGGTTACCGTTTACCGGGAATTACGCCGCCTGACTGACACCGAAACCGCTCATGGTCTGAGTGTTGAGTTTGCTGCTGTTCATGATGCTGCTGACGCGGGTGATTGGGCTGGCTACGTTAACGCTCAGGGTGGCCCGTTTGTTCGCCGTGACGATCTCCAGGTACGCACGTTGTATGAAGCGCGCACCGAATATAACCAGTACGGTGAGGAGACCGTATGTATTCGTGGTGTTTATGACACTTATATCGGCGATGGTTCCCCGATTTTGACCCGTCTTACGCAGTGGAAGATTGTGCCGAAGCGTGCGCAGGTCGAGGGGGTTGAAGTTAAGGGCGCGCCTGCGCCCTCTCGGAGTTCTGTCAATAACTGTACGGGAAGCGAAAGCGATCCGCCGGTGCTGGATTTATCGAAGCCGTTGAGTCGATATGAAAGGAGGCAGCTAACAAATCGGATAAGGGATAAAAAGCCTGTTATGCGACGCAATTTCATGCACGGAACGGATAAACAAAGCGAATCAATAGCTCGCACTATCGATGAGATTAGAATCACTACTGGTACTGAAATCAGCCGGGGCGAAGCCCTGCACCTGGTATCTGGCGGTAAGAGCTGTTTTAACGGCAAGTGGTGCAGAGGTTCGGCTCAGGGAGAGGTATTTTCGGCAGCTCCATCGTACCAGGAGAAAGCCCTTAAAATTCTCAAGCGTTTTGAGACACTGGTTGATGCGGTAAAGCAGGATTAAATTTAATTGTCGATATATCAGACAGATATACTTTTCACTGAGTCGCTGTTTTTTCTTTTCATCTTTTTTTAATGCGCTATACTGTATAAATAAACAGTGAATTGCAAGGGGAGCACGAGTGGCGGAAGAGTTAAAAGAATGGGTCATGCTGGAACGAGTTGAGATGATTGCGCGTTTGACTGCCGAAGGGGTATGCCGCGAAAGGGATCGTGAAATTGCGTTAGATTTAATCGCAGAAATGGCGAGAGATAACTTACTAAAAAATAATTTTTATCAAGTATCCTTCTCAGCGGCTCCTTTAGAACAAAAGTAAAATTATTGCAGTGTCCTGCCTGGCCCGGAGTATTGATAATCTATTCAATACTTCCGGGTGAACATGTGATGTAATCTATTGATTTGTAATTATTTTTTCGACTAATTCCATCTATTGTATTTTATATATACAACAGAAACTATGACTATCCACAGAAAACTAAGTAAGCCAGCATAATTTGGGATAAAACGCGCAAAGGCATAAACCCCTGCTACTATAATAGCAGCAGGGACTAAATATAAATGCTGCTGTAATAGCCAAAGAATCGCACGCTTCATTTTCTTAAAATCTCGTACAGAGCATCTCCAATTTTTTCTTCGTTATTATCGCCTGAGTTAATTTGATAAATTATTTCTGACATGTTTGGCTCAATAAGAAAGTAGAGCATTTCAAGGTTTTCTTTATACAGCGCCTGATAGTAAGTAGAGTCTTGATACTTGAGTCTATTTGCTGCTGATGCAGCTACTTGCGCTTTGGAATATAACGTCAATCCATTCACAAACCAAGTTGAAAAACTATTGACGATTTTAATGTGTTTCTGCTGGAAATCACCGCTATTTATAATAAGTTTGGCAAGAGTAAATGCCAGAGACTTTTTACTGGCTCCCACGGATGCGTGCTCTGCTGCTTTGCCTAACAGTTTTTCAACATGGGATACGAGATTGAAGCTTTTTTGTTCCCCAAGCCTTGTAAGAGTTTTCCGAAAGTAAATTTCAACCATATCCAGGACCACATCGTCTCTATGGTAAATTTCACTTACCGAAAACACTAACCGCTTGTCCTCTCTAAACATATCCCGGCAGGCGCTACGATAGTATTCATCAGGCATAAGGCAAGAACCATAGTTTACTAACCGCTGCCCGCCTTGTTTTACTTTTTCTATGGTGGCCATATGATCCGCATGCATGTCTTTTAATGCATGTGTCAGCGCGATAGCTAATTGCTTATTAGACTGCATTTTCAGTTGCAAGTATGTTTGTGCCATTTTATATAACCTTGCTGTATCATTATCATTCAATAATTGATCAGGGTAGCCAAAGAGGGCAAGAAGGAATATGAGAAAAGCCAAAAAAGTGCTAATTTATGTTCTTACCGTTATTATTTTCTTTCTCATTATTCCAGAGATCATTTTACGTGTTCTTTCTCCTGAACAGCTAGGTAGGCTGAGTGATTTTACAAGCCTGGGGGGGTTGATACATCCATTGCTTTCCTTGCTCATCTTTCTTGGTCTTTTCTCCATCGTTTTAGCTATCGTAACTGTGTCTGTAGTGGGTAAGATCTTAAGGATGAGGGCAAGATCAGAGAGCCAATGAGCCCTGAGTAATCCATGAATTAACCTTTCCGAAGCCATGCATGCATAACGTGTCTTAAATTGCATGCATTTCCTGGCTGTTTTCTTGGGGCTCCATGCCAGAGCTGGCGCGGTTCCAAGAGTCTCATGCAACTGCATTAAAACCGGCCCCTGAAGCGGGCAGGCGAGGCGGGGAAAGCACTGCGCGCGGGAAGTTAATACTTCTGCTTTTTTTTCATCTGCATTAAAATAAAAAGGCTTTGCTGATTACGCTAATAGAGCGAAACATTACCAGACATAGGATTAATGGTTGTATGGGAAGAAGAGTAGGAGACATGGGGCATAATGATTTTGCGAAGCTATGCTCTTCCGTTGGGTTGATCTGTAACAATTCGCAAAACAACGATTCCGCAGGATGGGATTCTTTTGTAGAGTTCCCGTTACCTTCCCATACAAGCTTGACAATGCAGCAACCTACGCAGCCTATACAATGTATGGTCCAAATTAAATCAACTGATAAAAATAAAAAATCAGTAAGCGTTAAGCTTTCTAATCTCAAAAGGTTTTGTGAGTCTCATCTTCCATGTTTTTTCTTTTTTGCTGAATATGGAAATGATATCAATCCGGTAGCGATCTATCTGGTGCATATTGATCGAGAATGGATCTTCAAAATTTTAAAAAAGGTAAGGGAGTGTGAAGTAAGCCAGGCCTCGAATCTTCATAAAAAAATGATGTCCGTCACATATAGTGATAAAGATAAAATTAGTGAATATAGTGGCGCTGCGCTTAAGAGAAAAATAGAATCTTATGTTCAGGATGGTATGGGAGCATATGCATCCAAAAAATTGGAACTTTTGAAAACGCTGGGGTACGAAAATGGTATTCTGGATTTAAGCTTTGACCTTGCCTCAAAAGATGATTTGAAAGCGATAGTAAAAGCCTCTCTTGGTTATGATAACGAAGTAAATATCACTAATATTAGAGGGTGGGATAAACGATTTGGTATTAAAATTAAAGTTGATAATCTTAGTCTTGAAAATGCAACTATAAAATTAACAGAGGTGGCGGCTAATTTCTGTGGTAACGTTTTCTTTGAAAAGGATAGTTTTGAATTAATGTTCCCTTGCCAGTGTTTTATGTCTCCTTTGGCTTTAAGTGCCCCTGAAGATTTGTCTGAATTTAGAGTGAAAGCTGATAACTTTGATTTGAATGTAGGTATAAAAAAGCCTATTGCAGAGATCATCTTTTCCTCGGAGGATAAGGTCGTTAATTTGCTTGAGTTAAGTGATTTATTGATGCTGAAAAAATATCTCTATTGTGACGCAAGTTCACTTAAAGTTCGCTTGGTTAATGGAGAGGGGAGGGAGTTCTGCTACAAAATAACCGGCAATGATAAAGTTGATAAAAAAGAGATAATAAAGCTTAAACTACTTCATGACACAATGAAAGATTTCGTTCTATTAGCGAACAAATATCATTTTGTAAAACATTGCCAGCTTAGTTTTAGGGATTTTTATGAAAATTTAAATAATATCAAAACTATGGTTTCTATGTTGAAAAATAATGGCTCTAGACCTGCATTGAGAATTAAATTCCCTGATGTTCAGTTTAAGTTTGATCATACAAAAAAAGTGCATACGTTCATTGCGATACCTCTTAATTTCACTTCTATGATCGTATGCCTTTTATTTACAGCGAGTGGGTTTGGATATTTTAATGATGACGAATATTTATTCTCGAGTTATGAAATTAAAATTAATAAGATGATGCATGGAAGAGATATTACTCAATTGCACAACCAGATAATAACGGTTGTGCAAGATTTCCGCAAAAGAAGTGAAAATGAAGATGCTTATTTCTATGACTCAGTTTCATCAAGTTTGCTTGAGTGTTAATTAAATTTCGAGGCTATAATTTTTAAACGTAATAACGTTTATTCTAAGCCAATCATTAACCTCGCGTATTCTGTCCTGCAGCGGCATAAGTTCATTACGCACAAATACCTTCGCGACCTTCTCAACATCTCCCACTGATCCGGCGTTCTCCGGTTTACATCCCATAAGCTGAAACGGTATGCGGTGTGCGTCGAGTAGATCACCGGCGCTGACCTTCTTGATATTAAAAAAGTCATCTTTTGTCGCTACCTCACTGAGCGGCACGATTTTAATGCCGTCTGATTTTCCATTCGGTGCGTAGAAAAACAGATTCTTAAAGTTGCCGAGCCCTTTCGAGCTGCGCATGGCGTCGCGCAGCGCCTCAACATCGGTACTGCTTTGCGCAGCGTCGGTGACGTACATGATGTAACCCGCATGCGCGCCGTTCTGGTAATACTTGCGGCGGAACAGCGTGGCGGATTCATTCAGCCAGGCCGAATTTAATGCGCTGAGGTATTCCGGCATCCCGTAAAGCTCCTGATTGATATCCGGCTCCAGCAGATGAAACACTGAGCCCGGCGCGAACGGCTGCGGCTGGTCAAATGACGGTACCCACCAGTAAACATCCTCCTCCACGCCCCGGCGGGTATATTTGGCCGGGGACGGCTCCAGTTTCATCACCTTGCCGGTGGCGCTGAACCGCTTTTCTAAAAAGGCGTTACCGAACACCAGAAAGTCGAGCACAAAGCGGCTGAAATCCTGTTGAGATAAGAGCGGATGCGGAATAAACGTCGAGGCCAGAATATTGCGCTTCACGTATATCGGCGAGCTGTGATGCACCGCAGCTCGCAGGCTTTTCGCCAGCCCGGTAAAGCTTATTGGCGGCTCGAACCATTTACCGTTACTGATGCACTCCACATAATCCAGAATATCGCGGCGGTCGAGCACCGGCAGCGGCTCGCCAAAGGTGAATGCCTCCATTTTCGGTGAGCTGGCAGTCATAGTGTTAACCGGCTTTTGCTGCGTTGCACGGCGCTTTTGTTTACTCATTAATTAAACTCCAGAATGGATGGGGATGCATGGCCGCTACCGGCGGTCAGCGGTTCGTTTAACAGCGCGTGCATGGTCGCCCACGCCACATCCGCGTGACTCGCTTCCTCGCTGCGGCTGGCCTCGTAGGTGGCACTGCGTCCGCTGCTGGTCATGGTTTTGCGGATTGCCATAAACGAAGTGGTGATATCGGTGGCGCTGACGTCATATTCGAGACAGCCTCGGCGGATCACGTCTTTCGCCTTGAGTACCATCGCGGTTTTCATTTCCGGCGTGTAACGTATGTCACGGGCGGCGGGATAGAACGAGCGCACAAGCTGGAACACGCCGACGCCGAGGCCGGTCGCATCGATACCGATGTACTCGACGTTATATTTTTCGGTGAGCTTGCGGATGGAATCGGCCTGTGTGGCAAAGTCCATCCCTTTCCACTGGTGACGCTCCAGAATGCGGAACTTGCCACCGGCAACCACTGGCGGTGCAAGCACTACGCATCCGGCGCTGTCGCCGCTGTGCGAAGGGTCGTAACCCACCCATACCGGGCGCGAGCCGAACGGATGCGCGGCAAAGGGCGCGAAGTCGTCCCACTCCTCCAGACTGTCGACCATACAGCGTTGCAGCTCCTCGAACGGAAACACCGACGCCTTGTCGTCAACGAACTCGCACATAAACAGGTTACGGAAATCCTCGGCGCTGTTTTCCTTGCGCAGCGTGTCCAGGTCAAACAGGGTACAGCCCCCGGCGAGGGCGTCCTCGATGGTGACAATCTGCCGCCACTGACCATCGTCACAGGCAACGCCACCGGCCAGCGCGGTATGGTTGATATCAATTTCAACACGCTCTTTTGCGCTGCTGCGCCCCTTGTTGAACAGGTCGCCAGACCAGAACGGGAAAGCGCCGTGCCCGAGGGTTGAGGGCGTGGAGAAGTAGGTCGAGCGCAGGTGTTTTTGCGAGGCCATGCCGGAGGCAACTTTGCGCAGCCGCTGGAAATTAGGTATCCAGAAAATCTCATCGACATACAAGTCGCCGTTATGGCTCTGCGCAGTGTTGGAGTTGGTGCCGAGGAAAATCAGCTTTGCGCCGTTGTTGCCGATGACAATCGGGTCGCCGCTCAGGTCGACATCCACCCGGCGCGCAAACTGGATGATGTATTCACGAAACACATACGCCTGCGTTTTACTGGCGGATAAAAATATCTGGTTATGGCCGGTTTTCAGCGCACGCAGCAGCGCCTCGCGGGAAAAATAAAATGTCGCGCCAATCTGGCGGGATTTCAGAATGTCGCGGATGCGGTGCGCCAGCCCGGCGCGATACCAGTGCAGCTGATAGTCGAAGGACTCCGCGAAAAAAATCTCCTCCAGCTTTTCGACAGCCTCGTCGCTGAAAAAATTCTTTTTCGGCTTTTTACGCTCGCCCTTGTTGCGGTTCGCCACGTTCGGATTCAGGTCAGCCTCGTTACCCGTCTGGCCGTAGCGGGTGATGCGCGCAAAGCGCTCCATCTGGCGCGCCAGAAAATCCGCCACCTTAAAATCATGCGCCGTCATTTCCGGCTTGGCGTACAGCTGGATTAACCGCGCTTCTAACGTGTTTTCAACCCGGTTAAGTGGTGCCGTTTCGTCCCACCCGTCGCGCTGTTTCCAGCTCTGCACCGTTGGCCGTTTGGTCTGCAACATCGCCGAAATTTGCGGCACGGAAAACCCCTGCCAGTAAAGCAGCGCAGCCTTTCTGCGCGGGTCGTGCAGGAGTGATGTGTCTGTGGTGATGGTCATGGATGCCTCGCCGTTGTTGGTACACGGCAAGGCTACTTAAGCGGGAGCGGCGATTCGCTAAGGTACTGATGTGTCGCGGGCAAGCCATCCGTGACTGATGGCGAACCAACGGACGAGCCGGGAAACTATCCCCTGAAAAACGTGAACCCTTCTCACACAATCAGGACTCCTGACGATGGCAAAAAAAGTATCAAAATTCTTTCGTATCGGCGTCGAGGGCGATACCTGCGACGGGCGCATTATCAGCGCGACCGATATTCAGGAAATGGCCGCTAGTTTCGACCCGCGCGTCTATGGCTGCCGCATCAACCTTGAACACCTGCGTGGCCTGCTGCCGGATGGCGCATTTGCCCGTTACGGCGATGTGGTTGAGCTGAAAGCGGAGAAAATTGAAGACGATTCCGTGCTTAACGGCAAGCTGGCATTGTTCGGCAAAATTGCCCCGCTCGACACACTGGTCGACATGGTGGCGAAAGGGCAGAAAGTTTACACCTCAATGGAGATCCAGCCGAATTTCGCCAACAGTGGCAAATGCTATCTCGTTGGTCTGGCGGTCACCGATGACCCGGCAAGCCTCGGCACCGAATATCTGGAATTTTGTCGCAACGCAAAACACAACCCGCTCAACCGCTTCAAAGCGAATCCTGAAAACCTGATTTCCGTGGCAACCCTCGCCGAACTGGAGTTCGAAGACCTGCCCGAAACAGTATTCACCGCCCTGACCGAAAAAGTGAAAGGCATTTTCAGCCGCAAGCAGGCCAGCGATGACGCCCGTTTTCAGGATGTACACGAAGCCGTGACCGCCGTCAGCGAGCATGTGCAGGAAAACCTCAGCGCAACGGATAAACGCATCGCGGAGCTGGAGACCTCTTTTACTGCGCTCAGGCAGGAGGTGACCAGCAAAGCCGAGCAGACCAGTCAGGCATTCACGCAGCTTAAAACCACGCTCGACAGTACCGAAAGCCTGACGCAACAGCGCCGTAGCAAAGCCACCGGCGGCAGTGGCGAAGCGATGCAGACCAACTGCTGACAGTGACCCGACAGGCCAGAGCCATAACCCGATAAATACCTTATTCAGGAAACCGTATGCGCCCCGAAACCCGATTTAAATTTAATGCTTTTTTGTCCCGCGTTGCCGAGCTGAACGGTATCGACGTCGGTGATGTGTCAAAGAAATTCACCGTTGAACCGTCCGTCACGCAAACGTTGATGGATACCGTGCAGGAGTCCTCAGACTTTCTGACCCGCATCAATATCGTGCCGGTCGGTGAGCTGAAAGGCGAAAAGGTTGGCGTCGGCGTCACTGGCTCGATTGCCAGCACTGCCGATACCGCTGGCGGAACCGCGCGCCAGACGCAGGATTTTGCGCAGCTTGAATCCAATAAATACGAATGCGATCAGATCAATTTCGACTTCCATATCCGTTACAAAACCCTCGACCTGTGGGCGCGTTATCAGGATTTTCAGTTGCGTATCCGTAACGCCATCATCAAGCGTCAGTCGCTCGATTTCATCATGGCCGGTTTCAATGGCGTGAAGCGCGCAGCCACCTCCAACCGTGCGGAAAACCCGTTATTGCAGGATGTCGCGGTCGGCTGGTTGCAGAAGTACCGCAACGAAGCCCCGGCGCGCGTATTCAGTAAGGTGACGGATGAAGAGGGGCAGGTCATTTCTGATGTGATCCGCGTCGGTCAGGGCGGGGACTTTGCCAACCTTGACGCCGTGGTGATGGATGCGACCAACAACCTGATCGCGCCGTGGTATCAGGAAGACCCTGACCTTGTGGTGATTGTCGGTCGTCAGCTACTGGCCGATAAATATTTCCCCATCGTCAACAAAGAGCAGGACAACAGCGAAATGCTGGCCGCTGATGTCATCATCAGCCAGAAGCGTATCGGCAATTTACCGGCGGTGCGTGTGCCGTTCTTCCCGGCTGACGCGATGTTTATCACCCGGCTCGATAATCTCTCCATCTACTTTATGGATGAGAGCCACCGCCGCGTGATTGATGAGAATGCGAAGCTCGACCGCGTGGAAAACTACGAGTCGATGAACATCGATTACGTGGTGGAAGACTACGCCGCCGGTTGCCTGGTGGAAAACATTAAAACCGGTGATTTCTCTGCGCCAGCAAAAGCCGCTGACGACACGAAAGCGGAGGCGTAACCGATGACGAGCCCCGCACAGCGTCACATGATGCGGGTCTCGGCCATCACGACCGCGCAGCGGGAAGACAACCCGCTGCGACATGCCACTGCCTATGAGCAGATGCTGGTTAAGCTGGCCGCAGACCAACGCACCCTGAAAGCCATTTACTCGAAAGAGCTGAAAGCCGTGAAAAAGCGCGAGCTGCTGCCCTTTTATCTGCCGTGGGTCAGTGGCGTGCTCGACCAGGGCAAGGGTGCTCAGGACGACATTCTGATGACGGTCATGCTGTGGCGTCTCGATGTCGGTGATATCGCCGGTGCGCTGGACATCGCCCGCTATGCGTTTAAGTACGGTCTCACCATGCCGGGCAGGCACCGCCGCACCCCGCCTTACATGTTCACCGAAGAGGTGGCGCTCGCCGCCATGCGCGCTCATGCCGCCGGTGAGCCGGTCGAGGTGAGTCAGCTACTCGACACGCTTGCCCTGACCGCTGCCGCCGATATGCCCGATGAGGTGCGCGCAAAGCTGCACAAAATCGCCGGGTTTGTCCTGCGCGAAGAGAAGCAATTTGCCGGTGCGCTCGAACATCTGCAACGGGCGATGCAGCTCGACTGTCAGGCCGGAGTGAAAAAAGAGATTGAACGGCTTGAGCGCGAGCTGAAACCGAAGCCCGCAGCCAGAGCACCCGTAAAAACACCGCGCAAAACAAAAAGCGCGACCCCGGCAAAACGCGGTCGCCCGCGAAAGAACGCCGGTTAACCGAATGCGCCCCGCGCCAGGGCGGCACGCCGGTCAATGCAGGTGGTTCACCTTCGCTGCGACCGGCGTCCACCGCCCACCTTTTCAGAGGTAGTCATGACGACGCTGATTATTCAAAAAAACGAGGAGCCGCAGCCTGTCGGCGGCACGGTGGTTATCCCACCGTCAGCGAGCGATGAGCCGGTGATAAAGAATACCTTTTTCTTTCCCGACATCGATCCGAAGCGTGTACGTGACCTGATGCGCCTTGAGCAGACCGTCGCCCCGGCGCGCCTGCGTGAAGCGATTAAATCCGGGATGGCCGAGACCAATGCGGAGCTGTACGAATACCGCCAGGCGCAGCTCGCCGCCGGGTTTAAACAACTGGCCGATGTGCCGTCAGACTCGCTCGATGGCGAAAACATGCGTGTGTTTCATTACGAGCGCGCGGTTTGTGCGATGACGACCGCCACGCTGTACGAACGTTATCGCGGCGTTGATGCGAGCGCCAAAGGCGACAAGAAAGCTGACAGCATTGATACCACGATTGATGAGTTGTGGCGTGATATGCGCTGGTCAGTGGCGCGCATTCAGGACAAACCCCGCTGCATTGTGAGCCAAATCTGATGAAGGTTTACGCGCAGCAGGGCGACACGCTCGATGTTATCTGCGCCCGGTATTACGGGCGCACGGAGGGCGTTTTCGAGACGGTGCTCGCCGCAAATCCGGGGCTGGCTGAGCTGGGGGCTGTGCTGGCGCATGGCACTGCCATTGAACTGCCTGCCGTCCAGTCATCACCCGTTACGGAGACCGTCAATCTGTGGGACTGAATATCGAACGGATCACCTCGTTTATTGCTTACTGGCTGAGTGCGGCGCTGGCCGCGTTCGGGGCGATGACGCCGCAGGATTTTGCCGCCTGGTTCGGTGTGCTGGGCGTCGTCCTGACCGTGGGCGTGAACTGGTATTACCGGCGCAAAAGTTATGCGCTGCTGTCGATGCAGCTTGAGCAACGCACCATCACCGGGGAGGCAATGCGTAATGTCATTAACCGTTAAACGTTGCAGTGTGGCCGCCGTGCTGGCGCTGGCGGCACTGGTGCCTGATTTTCGTTTACTCCATACCTCGCGGGAGGGGCTTGCCCTGATTGCAGACCTTGAAGGTTGCCGTCTGCGCCCCTACCAGTGCAGCGCGGGCGTATGGACATCAGGCATCGGCCACACTGCCGGGGTGGTACCAAAAGGAGACATTACCGGGCAACAGGCGGCCAGCAATCTGGTTGCGGATGTGCTGAACGTTGAGCGCCGTCTCGCGGTCTGCGTGCCGGTGGATATGCCGCCGCGCGTGTATGACGCCGTGGTGAGTTTCGCCTTTAACGTTGGAAGCGGCGCAGCGTGTAAGTCCACGCTGGTTTATTTCCTGAACCAGAAAAAATGGAAACAGGCGTGCAGTCAGCTCACCCGCTGGGTGTACGTCAACGGCTCAAGGAATAAAGGGCTGGAGAATCGACGCGCGCGGGAACTGGCGTACTGCATGAAAGGAGTAACCCAATGAAGAACGCTCTGATTTCACAGATTTTTAATGTCCTGTTGGCGCTGATGCTGTTCAGGGGACTGACAGCCCCGCAAAGCGTGGCGGTTAACTTTGTGGCTGCGTGGGCGCTCTTCGAGTGCCTGGTTTGTATTGTTATCAGCCTTGCCGGTGTGGCCGCATATGACCACTGGCTGAGAAACAGACACAAATCTGGCTCTCTGAATGACAGGGATATGAAGATTTTTCGCGCAGTCTTTTGTCGCGAACCCTCTGCGCTCAGCACCTTCTGGTCGTTGATGATTTTTGCTGGCACTTTCGCCTGCCTGGCCGGTGCAGGCTGGATTTTTACGGCGCTACTGTATGTGATGTGCGTGCAGATATTCAGGGCAGTGCGCACCTCTTACCGTCAGCGCATTGAGGAGGCTGGTCTGTGTCCAGACTTGCTGTGATATTTTTGACCGGGTTACTGGCGCTCGCCGGGATGCTGTGGCTGCGCCATGAAAACGGCAACCTGAGCCGCTCACTGGAAAAAGCTAACCGTGTCGCCAGTGAACAAAAAACAACGATCGGCATGCTGAAAAACCAGCTCATTGTTGCCAGTGACCGGGCGGATAAAAACGAACGGGCGCAGGTGGATTTACGCCAGAAGCTGAATGCCGCCAGTGAACGTGAGGCGCAGCGGGAGAAAACTATCACGAGGTTACTTAATGAGAATGAAGCCTTTCGCCGCTGGTACAGCGCTGATTTGCCTGATGCTGTGCGCCGGTTGCACAAGCGCGCCGCCTGCGCCAGCGCCGGTGATTGTTTACAACGCCTGCCCGAAGGTGAGCCTCTGCCCGATGCCGGGAAGCGATCCGCAGACTAACGGCGATTTAAGTGCCGATATCCGCAGCCTTGAGCGTGCATTAGAAAACTGCGCGTTACAGGTTGAAACTATCAAACACTGCCAGGACGAATTAAATGCTGAAACCCGACAGCCTGCGCCAGGCGCTTACTGATGCGGTGCCGGTGCTGCGCACCAATCCCGATATGCTGCGCCTGTTTATTGATAACGGCAAAATTGCCGCCACGCTGGCCGCGTCGCTGTCATTTGAAAAGCAATACACGCTCAATGTGGTAGTGACAGATTTCACCGGTGACTTTGACCTGCTGCTTGTGCCGGTGATGGCCTGGCTGCGCGAGCATCAGCCGGACATCATGACCACCGACGAAGGGCAGAAAAAGGGCTTTACCTTTTACGCCGACATCAACAATGACAGCAGTTTCGATATCAGCATCAGCCTGTTGCTGACCGAGCGCACGCTGGTTAAAGAAGTTGACGCTGCGCTCCATGTGCAGACGGTTGCCGAACCTCCACCGCCCGAGCCGGTCACCCGCCCGGTTGAGATGTATGTTAACGGCGAACTGGTGAGTAAGTGGCATGGATGAGTTCGCGCCGTTCGATAACAAGCTGGCCGGGCTGATCGCTGCGCTCTCACCAACCAGCCGCCGGAGTATGGCTGTCGATATTGCGAAGAAACTGCGCCAGCGCCAGCAACAGCGTATTAAAGCGCAGAAAGCGCCGGACGGTACTGCATATGCCCCGCGCAAGCCTCAGCCCATACGTGGCAAACAGGGGCGTGTTAAGCGTGAGATGTTCGCGAAGCTGCGCACGAATCGCTATTTGAAAGCCAGAGGGGATGACAACGAAGCAGTGGTCGAGTTTACCGGCAAGGTGCAGCGTATTGCGCGGGTGCATCAGTATGGACTTAAAGATAAACCGGCTCGTAACCATACCGCAGTCGTCTACTCTGTACGGCCGTTGCTAGGAGTCGAAAAAGACGACATCAATTTCATTGAAGAAAGATTACTGGACAGCTTAAGATGAACTGGAATGGCATATATAAAAATATCTGGGAGCTTAAATGAAGTTTTTGGTCTATTTAACGATTATTATATCGACTATATGGAGTACTGTTGCATTCCCTGAATGTTCTATTTTTGCATTTTTATATGCAAATATATTTGAGGCAATGTGGAATACTATTGTTGGTGCATATAAATATATACTACCATCTGTAATGTGGGTTGTGGTTTTAATATATTTTTATGATTTTGGTATGGCGATGCTTAATAAAGGCACACCTTATTTTAGAGAGCTTTATAAAAGTACAAGATTTGAGCTTTTTAACCTGCTGGCATTTTTAATGGTTATGGGCTTCATATATGCAACAACAGCGTCAAAACTTACAAACGTTACTATTGATATTAGTATGGCTGGATTTGGATTCATGCTTTTTGGGAATGTTAGCTTATTTAGGTTATTTAAATATAAAGTGGGGCGCAAAAAATATCCGAAGAAAGCGGCGATAGTTTTAACTACGATGAGCCTGTTAACATCTTGCTATTTCTTAACGGTGTCTTTTGATATTGCGAATGGTAAGTTCAATCTAATACAGTCAATATGGTGGCAAATTACCGTGTTGTGTTACTCAATATCATTATATTTCCTTGCCAAACATGTTGTTTTTGTGATGGATAAAGGGAAATTAGAAGCGTCACCTGTCCTCCGGAAACTGTTTGAGAGTTTCCCTGTAATAAATAATTTGTATGAGCAAGCAGCTATGGGTGTAGAACTGTGGAATAAACAAGCTGAAAAAGAACGAGCTATAACGAATTCGTTGGAACGAAAAAGAAGAAAGAAGCATAAAAATAAAAAGCGCTAACTAAAATGAGTGATGAAAGTAGCTCAATTTACGAGACTGGCGGCAGATATTTAGCCGCCATCGTTTTTAAAACTCTGTTTTCCTGCTTGCTGCTTTTATTTTCACGATTTCAGGTTCTGCGGTTATTTCACTCCTGGTATGCTTGCACATAATATATGTAATAACCAAAATGAGAAGGATAATGGAAATGAACTCTGACATTGTTGAGCTTGGCATTGCCATCAATATAAGCCATAAAACCATAGTGAAAAATGCGATAAATTGATTGATTTTAGATACGGAAAAATTCCCTGAATCATATAGATGATTTTTCCATTTTTTCTCTTTGGTTGTTAACGGTTTTTTATATAAGACGGTTTTGTAAAGAGGGCCAGTTATTTCATCTTCCAGTTTATCAATGTGAAATTCCCAATTCTCTTGCCAGAATTTGCTGCCTTTATTAAGAAGGAACCAACCATAAGAAAAGATAAATCCTGCAAAGGCAATTAAAATGAGATACCAATCGCCGTTTTGTATCGTTTTTTCAGAGTTTTTTGAGGCAAGCAGTATGTAACCTGCGAATATAGCAGCGATAATTGTCCAGAAATAAGTGGTTCGCTTCCAATATAAATCGATCTCAAATTTCCTAATCTCATGCGCCTTTTCAAGAGCAAGTTTGTTTTTTTCTATTTTGGTTCTGTGTGCTGAAAACTTTCTAATAGAAAATGCCTTATCATAATTATTCGAGTCCATTTCCTTTCCTTATGTTTTTTAAAGGATTACAAATCTTGTTTGGCTGATAGTAGAACGACATTTGATTGGTTGACAAGCATATATTTCGCACACTACGTACCATGAACACACTAGCAAACATCAACGAACTTGCCCGTACGCTGCGCAATATGATCCGCACCGGCGTTATTGTCGAAACCGACCATATTGCCGGTCGTTGTCGCGTGCAGACCGGCGGCATCTATACCGACTGGCTCCAGTGGCTGACGCACCGCGCCGGGCGCTCGCGTACCTGGTGGGCTCCATCCGTTGGCGAACAGGTGTTAATTCTGGCCGTGGGCGGCGAGCTTGATACCGCGTTTGTGCTGCCCGCTATTTTTTCCGATGACCATCCTGCGCCGTCAGCCTCGGCGGATGCCTGGCATATGTCTTTCCCGGATGGCGCAGTGATTGAGTACGAACCCGAAACCAGTGCGCTGACGGTCAGCGGCATCAGAACGGCTGACGTCACGGCATCCGAATCCCTGACCGCCACCGTGCCGGTGGTGACGGTCAAAGCTTCTTCCCGCGTTACGCTTGATACGCCGGAAGTGGTCTGCACAAACAAGCTGGTAACCGGTTCGCTGGAGGTGCAAAACGGCGGCACGATGCGCGGCAACATCGCGCATACCGGCGGCGCGCTGTCCTCAAACGGCAAGGTACTGCACACCCACCAACACCCCGGCGACAGCGGCGGCACAACAGGAGCGCCACTATGACCGCACGTTATATTGGCATGAGCCGAACCAACGGGCGCACCATTACCGATGCCGAACATATCAGCCAGAGCCTGAGCGATATCCTGCGCACGCCGGTCGGGTCGCGCGTAATGCGCCGTGATTATGGTTCGCTGCTGTCGGCGATGATTGACCAGCCGCAGACGCCTGCCCTTGAGCTGCAAATCATGGCCGCCTGTTATATGGCTGTCCTGAAATGGGAGCCACGTATCACCCTGACATCCGTCACCACGGAGCGCCAGTTTACCGGGCAGATGATTGTCAGCCTAACCGGCCAGCATACCGATACCGGCGAGAGCCTTTCTTTAACCATCCCTGTGAGTTGAAACCATGCCGATTATCGACCTGAGCCAGCTCCCCGCGCCTGATGTGGTCGAGCAGCCCGACTACGAATCCATTCTGGCTGAACGTAAGGCGACGCTGATTTCCCTGTTTCCCGAAGAGCAGCAGGAAGCAGTTGCCCGCACGCTGGCGCTGGAGTCCGAACCGCTGACCAAATTTCTGGAGGAAAATGCCTACCGTGAAGTGATCTGGCGTCAGCGGGTCAACGAAGCCGCCCGCGCAACGATGCTGGCCTATGCGGCAGGTAATGACCTTGACGTTATCGGCGCAAATTACAACGTTTCGCGCCTGATTATCACCCCAGCCGATGAGAGCGCCATTCCTCCTGTTGCGGCGGTGATGGAGTCGGACAGCGATTTTCGTCTGCGCATCCAGCAGGCACTGGAAGGACTGAGCGTCGCCGGGTCTACCGGTGCTTATGAATTTCATGGCCGCAGCGCCGACGGGCGTGTTGCAGATATTTCGGTTATCAGCCCGGAGCCTGCCTGCGTAACGGTCTCGGTATTATCGCGTGAGGGAAACGGCGCGGCATCGGACGAGTTGCTTGCCGTGGTGCGTAATGCGCTTAACGATGAGGATGTCAGGCCGGTGGCTGACCGCGTGACGGTGCAGTCAGCGGAGATTATTGATTATCAGATTAACGCCACGCTGTATCTCTACCCTGGCCCGGAGAGTGAGCCGGTACGTAGCGCCGCTGAAACAAAGCTCAAGGCCTACATCGGTGCGCAGCACCGCCTCGGGCGCGATGTACGCAAATCCGCCATATATGCGGCGCTGCATGTGGAAGGTGTGCAGCGCGTCGAGCTGGCCGCACCGGTGGCCGACATTGTGCTCGATAAAACTCAGGCGTCTTACTGCACCGATTATCAGATTGTGATCGGGGGCTCCGATGAGTGATTCGAGGCTGTTGCCGGTGGGCTCCTCGCCACTGGAAGTGGCCGCCGCGCGCGCCTGTGCGGATATCGAAAACACGCCGATACCGTTGCGCCGTCTGTGGAACCCGGACACCTGCCCGGTGAACCTTTTGCCGTATCTTGCCTGGGCTTTTTCGGTAGACCGCTGGGATGAGAACTGGCCGGAAGAGACCAAACGCGACGTGATCCGCAGCGCCTGCTTTATTCACAGCCACAAAGGCACTATCGGCGCAGTGCGCCGCGTGGTGGAGCCGCTCGGTTATGTCATCAAAATCACTGAGTGGTGGACGACCGGCGATCCGCCTGGCACCTTTCGCCTGGATATCGGCGTACTGGAAACCGGCATCAGTGAGGAGATGTATACCGAAATGGAACGGCTTATCGCTGATGCAAAGCCCGCCAGCCGCCACTTGCTCGGTCTGAATATCCTTCAGGATGTGCCCGGCAATATGTACACCGGCGGCGTCGCGTATGAGGGCGACATTATTACGATTTATCCCGGATAAACGAGGCGTCATGAGTAAAAAATACAGAACGGTGATCACCACCGCCGGTGCGGCAAAATTTGCCGCCGCTTCCTTACCGGACGGTAAAAAGGTCAATATCGTTGCAATGGCTGTGGGCGACGGCGGCGGCAAACTTACGCAGCCGGATACCAGCCAGACGGCTCTCGTTAATGAGGTCTGGCGTCACAGCCTGAATAAAATCAGCCAGGACAACAAGCACAAAAATTATATCGTTGCTGAACTGGTGATCCCGCCGGAGGTCGGCGGATTCTGGGCGCGTGAATTAGGTCTGTATGACGACAGCGGAACGTTGATTGCGGTTGCGAATATGGCGGAAAGCTACAAGCCTGAGCTGGCTGAGGGTTCCGGTCGTGCGCAGACCTGCCGCATGGTCATTATTGTCAGCGAACTTGAATTGATTGAACTGACCATTGATTCAAGCACCGTGATGGCAACGCAGGATTATGTCGACGACAAACTCGCGGAGCATGAGCAATCGCGCAACCATCCTGACGCCACGCTGAAAGAAAAAGGGTTTACGCAGTTGAGCAGCGCGACGGACAGCGACGCGGAGTCACTGGCCGCGACGCCGAAAGCCGTTAAAGCGGCTTATATGTTCGCCACGCAAGCGAACCAGAATGCAGAAAGTCGCGTACCAAAAGGCGCGGGGCTGAATACCTATGCGGAAAGTATCAGTAATGTTGCGACTGACCTGCGCCAGCGCTCCGGCTTTTTTAATGCCTCTGAGGCTGTCAACGGTATGCCCGGCGGACATGCCTGGAAGCATTATTTCAACGCCGCGCACAGTAACAGTCAGGGCTATAACACGACTATCGGCATTGATTTTAACGGCGAAATGATGGGGTTTGCTGCCGTGAGTGCGGGCGTTTTTAACGGCTGGAAAATGCTCCATCACGACGGCTATAACAACTGCCCGGTGGGGATGCCGATACCGTGGCCGTCCGATACGGTGCCGTCAGGCTATGCGCTGATGCAGGGACAAACCTTTGATAAAAGCGCTTATCCGTTACTGGCAGAGGCCTATCCTTCAGGCGTCATTCCTGATATGCGCGGCTGGATGATTAAAGGTAATCCTGCTGGCGGGCGTGCGGTTCTGTCGCAGGAACTTGATGACATAAAAGCTCATACACATAGCGCAAGCGTAGCCAGTACGGATTTAGGCTCGAAGAATACCACCACCTTTGACTACGGTTCAAAAGCCACCGGTGGGTTTGATTATGGGTGGAAAAGTACAGATAACACCGGCGCTCACTCACACGGTATTGTTTCCGGCACGACTGCATTTGGTGGGCGAGTCAGTGCCGGTACGAACACCAGTGCGGTTATGGCGTATTCCGAGGTGGCAGGGGCGCATGCACACAGCGTTTATATTGGCGCTCACAGCCATGATATTTCTATCGGTGCGCACGGGCATTCCATCACGCTTGGTTCTCACAGCCACGCCATCGTTATTAATGCCGCCGGGAATACAGAAAATACCGTCAGAAACATTGCGTTTAATTACATTGTGAGGCTTGCCTGATGTCCTTCAAAATGACCGGAGAAAACCGGACTGTCACTGTTTATAACCTGCGTGCGGACACGTATGAATTTATTGGTAAGGGTGACGCATTTATTCCTGCTCACACGGGATTACCAGCAAACTGTACGATGTCCGTTCCTCCGGAAACCAAAAAAGGATTTATCCCTGTGTTTGATACAGAAACACAACGGTGGAATATCAGCGAAGATCACCGGGGAGAAATTGTCTTTGATACTGAAACGGGCAATCAGTTTTATATCACTGAGCTCGGGGCTTATCCGTCAGGCACCACAACAATTGCCCCGTCATATCAGTGGCAGAAATGGGATGGTGATGCATGGGTGCTGGATGCCACAGCAGAGCGAACCGCATTAGTCAGCGAGGCTCAAACCACAAAAAGCAACAGCATGAAAATGGCGAATGAAATTATTGCCACCCTGCAGGATGCTGTTGATTTTGATATGGCAACGGAAGAAGAGAAAACGCGCCTTATTACATGGAAAAAATATCGGGTTTTGCTGAACCGTATTCAACCGGAGGATATGCCGGATATTGAATGGCCTCAACAGCCCGAATAACTGCCGGGTGGGCATCTGCCCACCTTTTCTTTTACCTGTTGTACCACTCCAGCCCCAACCCGGATAAATGGCGTCCGCTGATGGCGCACCGGACAATAACACTCACCCCATAACCCCGGAGTTAAACGGATGAGTGATTATCACCACGGCGTGCAGGTTGTCGAAATCAACGACGGCACGCGCGTTATTTCCACCGTCTCGACCGCAATTGTCGGCATGGTCTGTACCGCCAGCGATGCCGACGCGGCAACCTTTCCCCTTAATGAGCCGGTGCTGATTACCAGCGTGCAAAGCGCTATCGCCAAAGCCGGTAAAAAAGGCACCCTGGCCGCCTCCCTCCAGGCTATTACCGACCAGTCGAAACCGGTGGTCGTGGTCGTGCGTGTCGAAGAGGGAACCGGTGACGACGAGGAGGCTGCACTTGCGCAGACGGTTTCTAACATCATTGGCACCACGGATGAGAACGGCAAATACACCGGCCTGAAAGCGCTGCTGACTGCCGAGGCGGTGACCGGCGTGAAGCCGCGCATTCTCGGCGTGCCGGGCTTCGATACCCTCGACGTGGCGACCGCGCTTGCGCCTGTCTGTCAGAAACTGCGTGCCTTTGGTTACGTCAGCGCGTGGGGCTGTAAAACCGTCTCCGACGCCATTAAGTACCGCGACAATTTCAGCCAGCGCGAGCTGATGGTGATCTGGCCGGATTTTCTGGCGTGGGATACTACCGCGAACGTCACGCAAACCGCGCATGCCACCGCCCGCGCGCTCGGCCTGCGTGCGAAAATCGACCAGGAACAGGGCTGGCATAAAACCCTGTCTAACGTTGGCGTGAACGGCGTCACCGGCATCAGCGCGTCGGTATTCTGGGATTTGCAGGAATCCGGCACCGATGCCGACCTGCTCAACGAGGCCGGGGTCACGACGCTGATTCGCAAGGATGGCTTTCGCTTCTGGGGTAACCGCACCTGCTCGGACGACCCGCTTTTCCTGTTTGAGAACTACACCCGCACCGCGCAGGTTATCGCCGACACGATGGCGGATGCGCATATGTGGGCGGTCGACAGGCCGATCACCGCGACGCTTATTCGCGACATTGTTGACGGGATTAACGCCAAATTTCGCGAGATGAAAACCAACGGCTACATCGTGGATGCGACCTGCTGGTTTGATGAAGACGCCAACGATAAAGAGACCCTGAAAGCCGGGAAACTGTATATCGATTATGACTATACGCCGGTTCCCCCGCTCGAAAACCTGACCTTACGCCAGCGCATCACCGATAAGTATCTGGCGAATCTGGTCTCCTCGGTCAACAGCAATTAAGGAGCCTGATAAATGGCAATGCCACGAAAACTTAAATATATGAATGTGTTCCTCAATGGCTACAGCTATCAGGGGATCGCCAAATCCATCACGCTGCCGAAACTGNGATGAACGGTGCCGCGCCGGTTGACCTCGGTCTCGATGATGATGCCCTGTCGATGGAATGGTCGCTCGGCGGCTTCCCCGATGCGGCCATCTGGGAGCTGTACGGCGCAACCGGCGTCGATGCCGTGCCGGTGCGCTTCGCGGGCTCCTACCAGCGCGACGACACCGGCGAAACGGTGGCGGTCGAGGTGGTCATGCGTGGCCGCCAGAAAGAAATCGACACCGGCGAAGGCAAGCAGGGCGAAGACTCGGAATCAAAAATCTCGGTGGTCTGCACCTACTTCAAACTGACGATGGACGGTAAAGAACTGGTTGAAATCGACACCGTCAACATGGTCGAGAAGGTGAACGGCTCCGACCGCCTCGAACAGCACCGCCGCAATATCGGCCTGTGATTTCCCCCGGCCAGCAACCCTGGCCGGTTAACCCTGATTAAAGTGAGAACCCCATGAGCACAGAAAACATTATTACCCTGGAGAATCCCCTCAAACGTGGCGAGCAGGTTATCGGGGAAATCACGCTGATAAAACCCAACACCGGCACGCTGCGCGGCGTCAGCCTGGCGGCGGTGGCAAACTCCGAAGTCGATGCGCTGATTAAGGTGCTGCCGCGTATGACCGCGCCCTCCCTGACCGAGCAGGAAGTTGCCGCACTGGAGCTGCCTGACCTTGTGGCGCTTGCCGGTAAGGTGGTCGGTTTTTTGTCGCCGAGTTCGGTGCAGTAACGTTTCCGGCAGACCTGTCGGTCGATGACCTGATGGCGGATATCGCGGTGGTCTTCCACTGGCCGCCGTCAGAGTTAAATCCCCTGAGCCTGACCGAGCTCATCACATGGCGCGAAAAAGCGCTCCAGCGAAGCGGAAACACGAATGAGTAACAACGTTAAGTTACAGGTATTGCTCAGGGCTGTTGACCAGGCGACCCGCCCCTTTAAAGCCGTGCAGGCCGCCAGCAGAACGCTGGCGGGGAACATCCGCACGTCGCAGGGGGAACTGCGGGAGCTTAACGCGCAGGCTGGCCGCATCGATGGCTTTCGTAAAACCAGCGGTCAGCTTGGCGTCACCGGCACCGCCCTGAAACGGGCGCAGGAGGAAGTCGCGAGGCTTGCCGTGCAGATGCGCAGCACCGCCAGTCCGACCCGTGCGCAAATCAAAGCGTTTGAAGAGGCCAGACGCAGCGCCGCAGCGTTAAAAACAAAATACGACAGCCTGAAAGAGTCGGCGCAGCGCCAGCGTACCGCACTGAGGGAGGCGGGTATCGATACCCGTAACCTGTCCGGTGCCGAGCGGCGACTGCGCAACGATATCGCCCGCACGACCTCGACGATTGAGCAGCAGCGCGCGGCACTGCTTCGCGTCAGTCAGCAGCAGGAAAAGCTCAACGCGGTGAGTAAACGTTATGAGCGCGGCAAAGCCATCGCCGCTGGCGTGCGTAACACCGGTGCGGCTGCATTCGGTATCGGCACCGCCAGCCTGTATGCGGGGAGTCGCATGATGGCGCCGGTGGTGGAAACACAGAAAAACGGCACGCTGATTGCTGCCCGCCAGGGCGAGAGCGCTGAACAGGGGCAGCAGTACACGCGCATTATTCAGGATATTAACGGCTCCGGCGTCAGCGACAATATTGAGCAAATCACCGAAGCGCTGTCAGCGGTGCGCAGTACGCTCGGCACGATGGGCGCTACCGGCGAGGCTGAGCTCGACCGCATCACCCGTAAGGCGCTGGATATGCAGACCGCTTTCGGCAGCGACGTCCCGGAAAGCATTCAGATTGCCGCGATCATGATGAAAAACGGTCTTGCCGCCAGCAGCGATGAGGCGATGGATTTGCTCGTTTCCGGGATGCAGAAAGTCTCTGCGCAGATGCGCGGTGAACTGCCGGAAATCCTGCATGAATATTCGACCCATTTCCGCAATATGGGATTCAGCGGCGCGGAAGCGATGTCGCTGCTTGTCGATATGTCCCGCCAGGGAAAATTCGCGCTGGATAAAACCGGCGATGCGATAAAGGAATTCAGCATTCGCGGCTCGGATATGTCGAAAAACAGCGTGGAGGCTTACAAGAAGATTGGCCTGAACGCGGCAAAAATGTCGTCAGCGATTGCCAGCGGCGGGGACAAAGCCCGTCAGGCAATGCAGAAAACCGCACAGGGGCTGTTATCCATTAAAGACCCGGCAGAGCGGGCGAATACCGCCATTATGCTGTTCGGCACGCCGGTCGAGGATTTATCCGTCGACCAGATCCCGAAATTCCTCGCGGCGCTGGCGGGCACAAAAAACCAGCTCGGCGATGTCAGCGGAGCCGCTGAACGAATGGGCGGCACCCTGCGCAATAACCTGTCGGGTGATGTGGCAAAACTCCAGGGCGAGTTTTCGCGTCTGCGTTTTCAGGTCTTTGCTGAAATGGATACGAGCCTGCGCAAACTGACGCAGACCGTCAGCGGATGGCTGGAAAAGCTGAACACCTGGGTAAGTAAGAACCCGGAACTGGTGACAAAAATCGTCATGGTGACCGGTGCGGCCGCCGGGCTAATCGCCGTGCTGGGCGGGATCGGGCTGGTTGTCTGGCCGGTCATCACCGGTGTGAATGCCATCATTGCCGTGGCCGGTGTGCTGGGGACGGTGTTCGGCGCGCTGACCTGGCCGGTTGTCGCCGTGGTGGCGGCGATTGTCGCCGGTGCGCTGCTTATCCGTAAATGCTGGGAACCCGTCAGCGCTTTCTTTAGTGGCGTTATCGAAGGGATCACGGCTGCATTCGCGCCGGTCGCGGAAATGTTCTCGCCGCTCAAACCGATGTTTGACTGGCTGGGCGAAAAACTTAAAGCCGTATGCGACTGGTTTAAAAACCTGCTGGAGCCGGTTAAGTCCTCTCAGGAACAACTTAATGCCTGCAAAGATGCCGGGGTGCTGTTCGGCCAGGCGCTGGCGGATGCACTGATGATGCCGCTGAACGCCTTTAACAAGCTGCGCTCCGGCATCGACTGGGTGCTGGAAAAGCTCGGCATTATCAATAAAGAGTCTGGCGACCTTGACCAGAAAGCGGCGAAAGCCGATGCCGCTTCGCGCCGAAGCAGCTCGCCGGGAAGCGCACCGGGTTATAAGCCGGTGGTCGCCTCAGCGGGGCGCTCTTATGTCGACCAGAGCAAAAATGAGTATCACATCAGCGTGTCCGGTGCGGGTTCATCCGGCGCAGGGATAGACCAGCAGATTAAAGAGGCCATTGAAAAACGTGAGCGTGAAAAGCGCGCCCGCATGCGTGCCAGCATGGCGCACGACGGATGAGGAGATAACGAAATATGATGCTTGCTCTCGGGATGTTTGTATTTATGCGCCAGACGCTGCCTTACCAGAATATGCAGCGTGAAACGAGTTATCGCTGGCCGTCAAACAGCCGCATCGGTAAACGGGATGCCTTTCAGTTTCTCGGCGTCGGGGAGGAGAAAATCACGCTTTCCGGCGTGCTTTACCCTGAGCTGACCGGCGGCAGGCTGACCATGACCACGGTAAGACAGATGGCAGAGGAGGGGCGCGCCTGGCCGTTGCTGGACGGCAGCGGCACGATTTACGGCATGTACGTTATTAACAGCGTGAGCGAAACCGGAAGCCTGTTTTTTGCCGATGGTTCGCCGCGCAAAATTGACTTTACCCTGACCCTCACCCGCGTGGATGAATCGCTCGCTGCGCTGTATGGCGATATCGGCAAACAAGCAGAATCACTTATCGGCAAGGCCGGTGAGATGATGTCAAAAGTGACCGGCATGCTGGGGGCGGGCTAATGCTGGATGCGCTGACAACGAATGCCGGTGGCGCGCTGACGCCTGATTTTATGCTGCGCCTCGGGCAAAAGGATATCACCGCCAATATCAGCGACCGGTTGATAGCTCTCACGCTTACTGATAATCGCGGCTTTGAAGCTGACCAGCTCGACATTGAGCTGGATGATTCAGACGGGCTGTTTGAACTGCCAATACGCGGCGCGGTGCTGGATTTATTTATCGGCTGGAAAGGCGCTGCGCTGACGTCAAAAGGCAGCTTTACCGTTGATGAGGTGGAGCATCGCGGCGCACCGGACACCGTGACCATCCGCGCCCGCAGCGCTGATTTTCGTGGCTCATTAAATTCCCGCCGCGAGGAGTCCTGGCACGGCACCACGCTCGGCGCGATGGTGGAGGCAATCGCCAGGCGGAACAGGTTGACCGCCAGCGTCGCGCCGGTGCTGGCCGGGATTAAAATCCCGCATATCGATCAGTCGCAGGAGTCCGACGCGAAATTCCTGACGCGCCTTGCTGAGCGCAATGGCGGCGAAGTCTCGGTCAAGGCGGGAAAGCTGCTGTTTATGAAAGCCGGTCAGGGCGTGACGGCCAGCGGCAAACCCATCCCGCAGGTTACGATCACGCGTGGCGATGGCGACCGGCACCAGTTTTCTATCGCCGACCGTGGCGCGTATACCGGCGTCACGGCGAAATGGCTGCATACCAAAGACCCGAAGCCGCAAAAGCAGAAGGTGAAGCTCCAGCGGAAACCCAAAGCACAGACGACTGACGCAGCGAAGCACCCGAAAGCGAAAAAGGCCAAAGAGCCGGAAGCGAGGCAGGGCGAGTATATGACCGGTGAGGCGGATAACGTCTTTGCGCTCACGACCATCTTTTCCACCAAAGCCCAGGCGATGCGGGCGGCTCAGGCCAAATGGGACAAATTGCAGCGCGGCGTTGCTGAATTCTCAATCAGTCTCGCTGTCGGGCGGGCTGATCTCTACCCAGAGACACCGGTCAAAGTATCAGGCTTTAAGCACGTCATAGACGCGCAGGCATGGACAATTACAAAGGTAACACACGCGCTCAGTAATAACGGCTATACGACGGCGCTGGAGCTTGAGGTGCGGCTTATGGATGTAGAGTATGACGCGGCGAACGAACTGGAATAAACTCATTCTCAAATTGTGAAAAAGTGGGTATCATTCATTCACCAAGTGTGAATTGAGGGGCGTTTCATGTTCCATTGTCCGAAATGTAAGCACGCGGCACATGCGCGCACCAGTCGTTATCTCAGTGAAAACACCAAAGAGCGTTATCACCAGTGCACAAATATTAATTGCAGCTGCACTTTTGTGACGATGGAGTCGATAGAGCGCTTTATCGTAACGCCCGGGAAAGTGGATCACGCGCCACCGCATCCGGTTAGAGGTGGGCAACAGCCTATGTGGTTCTGAGACAAACCAGCTGATCCAGCCCACCGCGTGTGGGCTTTTTCTTATCTACACATGGGCAGGCGTAAAAAATCTATCGCCATTTTATCGCCACTATGAAAATCTCAAACAAAAAAGCCATCGCAAAGGATGGCCTAAATATATGATTCTATAAGGGAAATTTGGTGGCCCCTGCTGGACTTGAACCAGCGACCAAGCGATTATGAGTCGCCTGCTCTAACCACTGAGCTAAGGGGCCGTGGCGGAGAATTATAATGTAACTTATCCCCGCAATCCAGCATGAATTATCTGCTTGTTGTTTTTATAAACAATGCATTTTCAATCCCTTATACTTAGATAATCGTTTTTTATAAGGAGATGTGCATGATCAACGATATTCTGGCGCCGGGATTAAGAGTCGTGTTTTGTGGTATCAATCCGGGAAAATCTTCTGCCCACACAGGTTTTCATTTTGCGCATCCCGGCAATCGCTTCTGGAAAGTCATCTATCAAGCGGGGTTCACCGAACGACTGCTGCGCCCGGAAGATGAGCGACATCTGCTGGATACTCGCTGCGGGATAACGATGTTGGTCGAACGACCAACCGTGCAAGCCAGCGAAGTCGCACTCCATGAGTTGCGCACTGGCGGCAGGGAATTGATTAAAAAAATCGAAGACTACCAACCTTCTGCGCTGGCAATTCTGGGTAAAAAAGCCTTTGAACAAGCTTTTAGCGTGAGGGGAGTAAATTGGGGCAAGCAGCAAATGACCATCGGCGCGACGCAAATCTGGGTGCTGCCCAATCCCAGCGGGTTAAACCGCGCGACGCTGGATAAACTGGTGCAAAGCTATCGTGAGCTGGATGAAGCGCTGATCACGCGTGGGCTGTAGCGGCGCAATAAAAAAGGCTCCCCGCAGGCTAATGCCGATCGTTTAAGGATCGGTTGACCGATCCGGTGGCTGATGTAAAAAGGGTTCATGTCTTCACATGGACCCTTTTTAATGGAACTTTCACAGGCCCTCGGCATTATTAATTTTACCGCTCCCGATGAAGTTCAGAGTCTTGCCGACCTTCTTCCCCCTGACCTCATTCAGCAGGCCTTTACCCTCACGGATACCGTGACGCTACGTAAGCGAAGCTTCCCCTTGAATCCATGGTCTGGCTGGTTATCGGTATGGCGATATTCAACAACAAGCCCCTCTCTCATATCGTCAACCTGATGGATATCGTTGACCGTACCGGCAGACCCTTTACTGCGCCCGGTTCCGTCATTGCCCGCCGCAAAAAGCCGGGGGAAGATGCCATCCGTGAACTGTTCAACCTCACGCAACAGCACTGGCACAAGGCAGGTGAGAACCGCCACTGGCTGCTGCCGCTGAAGAAAGGCACGCAGTATGAAGTGATACGCAGACTGGGCAGGCAGGATGAACTGATAACGCTAAAGACCACCCGCAGGCCAGAAAACAGTGGGAAGGTCTGCCGGATGAATTCACTGTCCGGTTAATCAGGCGGAAGGTTAACGGCATGGAGCGTCAGGTTGTCACATCGATGACGGATGCGATGCGTTACCCGGCGGCAGACATAGCGGAACTCTATGAACACCGGTGGGAAATCGAACTGGGGTATCGTGAAGCGAAGCAGTTCCTGTGCGGCAACCGCTGGACGCTGAGAAGTAAATTACCGGAAATGGTCAGACAAGAGCTGTGGGGAATATTACTGACATATAACCTGGTGCGATATCAGATGGTGAAAATGGCGTTCAGCCTGAAAGGAGATTATCTGCCGTATCAGCTGAGCTTCAGTGGTTCGGTGGCAGAGATACTGCGGCTGTTAATCGGGCTGCCGTGGTCCTCACCGGGAGCAGTGCCGGGACATCTGAAGCACTTCTACAGCAATGCCGCGATGCTGAAACTCCCCCCGAGGCGTGAACGGGAATACGCAAGGGAAATCAGGGAGAAGATAGCTAAATATCCCTTAAAAAACAATGCCGGTCACCTTAAATGACCGGCATTACCCCGCAGGGAGCCTTCTTATTATTGCCTGAAACTTAATCGTCCAGGAAGCTGCGCAGCACTTCAGAACGGCTCGGGTGGCGCAGTTTACGCAGCGCCTTCGCCTCAATCTGACGGATACGTTCGCGGGTAACGTCAAACTGTTTACCCACTTCTTCCAGCGTATGGTCGGTATTCATATCGATACCAAAACGCATGCGCAGAACTTTCGCTTCACGTGCGGTGAGGCCAGCCAGTACATCGTGCGTGGCAGCACGCAGGCTCTCGGTGGTCGCAGAGTCCAGCGGTAGCTCGAGAGTGGTATCCTCGATAAAATCACCCAGATGCGAATCTTCATCATCACCAATCGGTGTTTCCATGGAGATCGGCTCTTTGGCGATTTTCAGCACTTTACGAATCTTATCTTCCGGCATCAGCATGCGTTCAGCCAGCTCTTCCGGCGTCGGTTCGCGCCCCATCTCTTGCAGCATCTGGCGGGAGATACGATTGAGTTTATTGATAGTCTCAATCATATGCACCGGAATACGAATGGTGCGCGCCTGATCCGCGATAGAACGGGTAATAGCCTGACGGATCCACCAGGTTGCATAGGTGGAGAACTTGTAGCCGCGACGATATTCAAACTTATCGACCGCTTTCATCAGGCCAATATTGCCTTCCTGAATCAAATCGAGGAATTGCAGACCACGGTTGGTATATTTCTTGGCGATAGAAATAACCAGACGCAGGTTCGCTTCAACCATCTCTTTCTTCGCACGGCGCGCTTTCGCTTCACCGATAGACATACGACGGTTGATATCTTTTACCTGTTCGATTGTCAGGCCGGTTTCTTCTTCAATCTGCTGCAGTTTCGCCAGGCTACGCTGAACTTCTTCTGCGACTTCGTGCAGTTTCTCTGACCACGGTTTATTCATGGCCAGCGCCGCATTGAACCAGGTTTCGCTGGTTTCGTTGCCGGTGAACAGCGTGATGAAGTTTTTCTTCGGCATTTTGCACTGTTCAACGCACAGTTTCATGATGATGCGTTCCTGAGTACGCACACGATCCATCATGACGCGCATGCTGTTCACCAGGTAGTCGAACTGCTTCGGCACCAGGCGGAACTGCTTAAACACTTCAGAAAGCTTAAGGATCTCTTCCTGAGCAGCGGCGTGGCTGCGACCTTTCGCTTTGATCGTGTCGCGGGTCAGTTCGTACTGCGTACGCAGTTCTGCGAATTTCTCACGCGCCAGCTCCGGATCGATGCTGTTGTCATCATCGCTGCTGTCGTCGCTATCTTCTTCGTCTTCTTCATCGTCCTCGTCATCCATTTCTTCGCTGGATAATTCAGAACCAACATGTGTCGCCGTCGGCGCCATATCTTCTTCAGCGTTAGGATCGACGAAGCCGGTGATAAGATCGGAGAGGCGAGCCTGCTCTGCTTCTACGCGGTCGTATTGTTCCAGCAGATAAGTAATCGCTTCCGGGTACTCGGCAACAGAGCACTGAACCTGATTGATCCCATCTTCGATACGTTTGGCGATGTCAATTTCGCCCTCGCGGGTCAACAGTTCAACAGTACCCATTTCACGCATGTACATGCGCACCGGGTCGGTGGTTCGCCCGATTTCAGATTCAACGCTGGAAAGTACCTGCGCAGCCGCTTCTGCTGCATCATCATCCGTGTCGGCGGTTGTTTCAGCGAGTAACAGATCATCAGCATCAGGCGCTTCTTCCATCACCTGAATGCCCATGTCGTTGATCATTTGGATGATGTCTTCGATCTGATCTGAGTCGACGATATCTTCCGGCAGATGGTCATTGACCTCGGCATAGGTCAGATAGCCTTGCTCCTTACCACGGGTGACAAGAAGTTTGAGCTGTGACTGCGGGTTTTGCTCCATAAGACGGTATCCACTCTTAAATTCATGAGGGTTGGTGTCGGTTAGCGAAATAAAACCGCCAACATTTAACTCGAGGGTATATTTATATTTTTGCCGCTGGCCCTCATCGCGGCTGTCGGGATCTACCCGATCGATTATCGGCACTTAAGCCGTTGAATTCACTTTTTTGCCAGTTCCTGGTTTAATTGCCAGAGTTCACGGCGTTCTTCGCTACTTAAACCATGCGTGCGATCGCGAGCTATCAACTCTTCTTGTCGCCGTTCAAGCATCGAATCAAACATATGATTGAGCGCGTCGGTGAAAGTCTTTTCCGCAATGTCCTTATCGGCTATATCGTCCCACATCGACAGTTTTTCAAGGGTTGCGGCTTCTTTTGTTCCGCGATAATGTTCCAGCAGCTGCCCTGTGGTCAGACCTGGCTGAGACAAACAAGTGTTGACCAATTCTTTAAATAAGCCAAGTCCAGGCAACCTTGAGGGGTCCAGACCACTCAGAGACGGTACCTGCGGCGCCAGCTCAGGATTTTGAATCAGCAACCCTATAAGTATACGCATGGTTGTGCGTTTTAGCTGCGGAGTCGGACGTGCGGCTGCGTTATCCGCAAGCCTTGGCATTAAACGATCGAGCTGTGTGTCGTCGAAAATGCCTATCTTATTCCCCAGTATCTGCCGCAGCTGGATGCGCAATGTCTCGCCGGGCACCTGGCTGATTAACGGCAGCGCCAGCGCGGCAAGCTGCGTTTTGCCATCCGGCGTCGTTAAATCCGCTTGCGGCAACAGGCTGTTAAACAAAAACGTGGAGAGCGGCTGAGCCTGCTCCATCCGCGCTTCGAACGCCTCTTTGCCCTCTTTACGCACCAGCGTATCCGGATCTTCACCGTCCGGCAGGAACATAAAACGCAGCTGGCGACCATCGCTCATATAAGGCAGCGCGGTTTCCAGCGCGCGCCATGCGGCATCACGGCCTGCACGGTCGCCGTCGTAACAACAGATGACGTTTTTCGTCACCCTGAACAGCAGCTGGATATGGTCAGCCGTGGTGGATGTCCCAAGCGACGCGACGGCATAATTGATGCCATACTGCGCCAGCGCGACCACGTCCATGTATCCTTCGACGACTAAAAGCCGCTGAGGTTCATCGTTATCCTGCTGCGCTTCATAAAGGCCATACAGCTGGCGGCCTTTATGGAAAATATCGGTTTCCGGAGAATTCAGATATTTCGGCGTATCGTTACCGAGCACGCGCCCGCCGAAACCAATCACCCGGCCACGCTTGTCGCGAATCGGGAACATAACCCGTTCACGGAAGCGATCGTAACTGCGCCCCTGATCGTTGGTTACCAGCATACCTGCATCGATCAGCGACTTACGGTTTTCGCTATTGCCACCAAAACGTTTTAAGACATTGTCCCAACCGGGCGGGGCGTAACCGATAGCAAATCGTGTAATAATTTCACTGCTCATCCCACGTTTTGCCAGATACTGGCGCGCGGATTCAGCGGCAGGTTGTGTCAACGATTGCTGATAAAATGCATTCAGGCCATCCATAAGTTGATAGAGATTTTGCCGCTGATGACGCTCTATCAGGCTTGGCCCGCTGCCTGCTTCGAATGGCACTTCAAGGTTATGCATGGCGGCAAGTTCTTCCACGCTCTCCACGAACTCGAGCTTGTCGTAGTTCATTAAAAAGTCGAGAGCATTTCCATGCGCGCCGCAGCCGAAGCAATGGTAAAACTGTTTCTCACCATTGACGGTGAAAGAAGGGGTTTTTTCGTTATGGAATGGACAGCACGCATGGTAATTCTTGCCCTGCTTTTTGAGCTTCACGCGCGCGTCGATAAGATCGACAATGTCGGTGCGTGCCAGCAGGTCATTGATAAAAACGCGTGGGATTCGTCCAGCCATAGGCCCCGTTTATTCAATATTCGTGGTCTTGCAAGTCGTCTCGTTTTGGCTGCTTTCGCGCACCGGCGCGCACACTATCTGTGCGACAAATGCGTGGCTTAGCTGCCGCTGTAGAAGCAACCCAGAGTCCAAAGAATAGTCAGCTTATAAACGAAAATAAGCCGCGCATTCCTTTCGGAAGCACGGCCTTACAACTTCAACTCGGTCTGCTATTGAGGACGCAGGTCCCCAACAGAATTAGTACAGACGAGTACGGCGTGCGTTTTCGCGAGCCAGTTTCTTCGCGTGACGTTTCACAGCGGATGCTTTAGCGCGTTTACGTTCGGTAGTCGGTTTTTCATAGAACTCACGACGACGAACTTCCGCCAGAACACCTGCTTTCTCGCAGGAACGCTTGAAGCGACGCAGAGCTACGTCGAACGGCTCGTTTTCACGTACTTTAATTACCGGCATGTGCCTCTCACCTTTGATTAAATCGGTTTGCCGCTGGCGTTCACGCCAGCTTATTTCAAAATGGTGCGGAATTTTACTGCAAGTGCTGCTGCTTTGTAAAGCACCGCCGCCCTTTTTGAAAGGGGACTTTTGTAAGGGGCGGAAGTATACACGAACTATGCTGAAGGAGTGAGCAAAGTTTTACATCGACCCGCATTCGCCCTACACTGCGCGGTATTGCAAAGAGGTAAACAGAGCCATGCGCGTACTGGGCATTGAAACATCCTGCGATGAAACTGGCATCGCAATCTATGACGAACAACAGGGGCTATTAGCCAACCAACTGTATAGTCAGGTAAAACTGCACGCTGACTACGGCGGCGTCGTGCCGGAGCTGGCCTCCCGCGACCATGTGCGCAAGACCGTGCCGCTTATCCAGGCGGCGCTGAAAGAGTCGGGTTTGAGCGCGAAGGATATTGATGCCGTCGCTTATACCGCAGGGCCAGGGCTTGTCGGCGCGCTGCTGGTAGGCGCGACCGTTGGGCGCTCTCTGGCTTTTGCCTGGGGGGTTCCGGCGATTCCGGTTCACCATATGGAAGGGCACCTGCTGGCACCGATGCTCGAAGATAATCCCCCCGCGTTCCCGTTTGTGGCGTTGCTGGTTTCCGGCGGTCATACGCAGCTTATTAGCGTGACCGGTATCGGGCAGTATGAGCTGCTCGGCGAATCTATTGATGATGCGGCAGGCGAGGCTTTTGATAAAACGGCTAAACTGCTGGGGCTGGATTATCCTGGCGGTCCGATGCTGTCTAAACTGGCTTCTCAGGGTGTTGCCGGGCGTTTTGTTTTCCCGCGCCCGATGACCGATCGTCCGGGGCTGGATTTCAGTTTTTCCGGCCTGAAAACCTTCGCAGCTAACACCATTCGCAGCAGTGGAGATGATGAGCAAACCCGCGCCGATATCGCGCGCGCTTTTGAAGATGCGGTTGTTGATACATTAATGATCAAATGCAAGCGCGCGCTGGAAAAAACCGGTTTTTCCCGTCTGGTGATGGCCGGAGGCGTGAGCGCTAACCGTACGCTGCGGGCAAAACTGGCGGAGATGATGCAAAAACGGCGCGGCGAAGTGTTCTATGCGCGCCCTGAGTTTTGTACAGATAATGGCGCGATGATCGCTTACGCGGGTATGGTGCGCCTGAAAGCGGGCACCAATGCCGGTCTCGGTGTAACGGTACGCCCGCGCTGGCCGCTGGCAGAGCTGCCTGCGGCGTAAGCGCCAGCCCGGCGGCGTGCGGCTTCCGGGCTACTCTCCCTGCGGTTTTTTCTTCTTTTTCAGCTTCGACCAGATTTTGGTTTCCTGGTGGCGCCACAGGCGCTGAATATTGTCGTGATGCCTTAGCAGGATCAGGCACGAAAGCATTGCTACCGGGAAAGTAAACTGCGGCTTAAACCACCAGACGTAAAACGGCGCGATCAGCGCGCTGACAATCGCGCCAAGCGAAGAGTAACCGCTCAGCAGCACCGTTAGCAGCCAGGTGCCCGCCATGACGCCGGTTAAATCCCAGCCGATAGGCGCAATGGCGCCAAATGCCGTCGCTACGCCTTTACCGCCCTGAAATTTAAAGAAAACGGGCCAGATATGCCCAAGACATGCGGCAATAGCGATTAGCCCCAGCCAGAACGGTGTCACGCCCAGTTCATAAGCGCCCCATACCGGCAGCATTCCTTTGAGAATATCGAAAACCAGTACCGCTAAGGCTGCACCTTTGCCGCCAATTCGTAACACGTTGGTCGCCCCGGGATTGCCGGAACCACTTTCGCGTGGGTCGGGCAGGCCAGCGATACGGCAGACCAGAATGGCGCTGGAAATTGAGCCACAAAGGTACGCAAGGATGATCATTCCAGGCGCGATTGCACTCATAACGCTGTTCCGTTTTGAAAATGTCGTTTAATTCTCTGCATCTGTGGATAATACGCATAAATTCAGAAAAGTGGTATCCAGGTGATGCTCAAAATATGACAGGCTGCAAGTGATGATGCGGTTTGAACGTAGATGAGATAACGAGTGAGGCGTGATGGACATCGTTTTTATAGAGCAACTTTCGGCAATCACCACAATTGGTGTTTACGACTGGGAACAGACCATCGAACAGCAGCTGGTGTTCGATATCGAAATGGCCTGGGATAACCGCAAAGCGGCAGAAAGTGATGATGTGAATGATTGCTTAAGCTACGCCGATATCGCAGAGGTGGTGATAAGCCATGTAGAAGGGGGGCGTTTTGCGCTGGTGGAACGTGTGGCGGAAGAGGTCGCCGGGCTGTTGCTGGCGCGCTTTAATTCCCCGTGGGTGCGCATCAAACTCAGCAAACCGGGTGCGGTTGCGCGGGCGCGTAACGTGGGCGTCGTGATTGAGCGTGGCCTAAATCCGAAAAAAACTATTTAAATTCATTACGGTTAAACCAAACGCTAGTATTCAGGTCATAGAGAGTGGCCTTTCGCGGTGCCTTCAAAGGCATACCGTGTTTTCTATCTTTTTAGGGGTTTAATTAATGAGCGATATGCATTCGCTGTTGGTCGCAGCCATTCTCGGGGTGGTTGAAGGGCTCACTGAGTTTCTGCCGGTCTCCAGTACCGGTCATATGATAATCGTCGGGCATCTGCTGGGTTTTGAAGGGAAGACGGCTGAAACCTTTGAGGTTGTCATTCAGTTGGGTTCGATTCTGGCTGTGGTGGTAATGTTCTGGCGGCGTCTGTTTGGTCTGATTGGCATCCACTTTGGTCATCCGCCGCATGAAGGAATGGGCAAAGGTCGTCTGTCGCTGGGCCATATCCTGCTCGCCATGATCCCGGCGGTGGTGCTGGGGCTGGTGTTCCACGATACGATCAAATCGTTATTTAACCCTGTCAATGTGATGTATGCGCTGGTGGTCGGCGGCCTGCTGCTGATTGCCGCTGAGGTGCTGAAGCCGAAAGAGCCGCGCGCGGCAGGGCTGGATGATATCACCTACCGGCAGGCGTTTATGATTGGCTGCTTCCAGTGTCTGGCGCTGTGGCCGGGTTTTTCGCGCTCCGGGGCGACTATCTCCGGCGGTATGCTGATGGGCGTCAGCCGTTACGCCGCCTCGGAGTTCTCTTTCCTGCTGGCGGTGCCTATGATGATGGGCGCAACGGCGCTGGATCTCTATAAAAGCATCGGGTTTCTCACCACGGGTGATATCCCGATGTTTGCCGTCGGTTTCGTGACCGCGTTTATTGTCGCGCTGATCGCTATCAAAACGTTCCTGCAATTGATCAAACGTATCTCGTTTATTCCGTTTGCTATCTATCGCTTTATCGTCGCGGCAGCCGTTTACGTCGTCTTCTTCTAAGGCTTGCGCCCTCAGTCTTTGGGCTGAGGGCAGTGCTGTTCTTTCCAGCGGGCAAGCGCATTGATTCGGCGGCGAGTCAGTTCTTCACGCACCGCCGGGCCTTTAAAACCGGCCTCAATCACCTCTTTCGTCGGTACCGCCCGCGCGACATCCCAGGCTTCGCGCAATAAACGCCCCTGAAAATAGTCGCAGGACTCAAACCCGGTACGCCCGCGCACATCGGCCTCGCTGGTCAGCGCAATTTGCTCGACCCGCTGCGGCTTACGCCAGGCATCGATGGAATCAAACAGTTTTACGATGGTTTTTGGCTGCAAAACTGGAAACGTGTGAATCAGGTCGTGAAACTCTGCCACCAGTTTTGCCAGGTCGCGGATCTCATTTGGCACGCGCAGACGCTGGCACAATTTTTCGACAAGCTTGACACCTGCCGGGCCGTGACCATGGTGGCGAGGCCAGAACTCTTTTGGCGTCAATCCTTTGCCCAGATCGTGGCACAAGGTGGCGAAACGCACGTCTACTTCAGGGCTGAGCATCGCCGCCATTGATAGCGTCATCAGCGTGTGCACGCCGGTGTCGATCTCCGGGTGCCATTTGGCCGGTGCCGGGACGCCAAACAGGGCATCCACTTCCGGAAACAGCACTTCCAGCGCGCCGCAATCACGTAATACCTGAAAATAGACCTGCGGATTGCGGGTGCGCAGCGCATTATCCGTCTCCTGCCACACGCGCTCCGGAGTCAAATGCGCCAGTTCGCCTGCGGCGGTCATCTCGCGCATCAGCGACATTGTTTCGTCAGCAATACGAAAACTGAGGTGGGCATAGCGTGCGGCAAAACGCGCCACGCGCAGCACGCGCAGCGGATCTTCGCCAAAAGCGGGGGAAACATGACGTAAAATACGCTGACGCAAGTCCTGCTGGCCGCCATACGGATCGATGATATGGCCGTGCTCATCTTGCGCCAGGGCGTTGACGGTTAAATCGCGGCGCAGCAAATCCTGCTCCAGGGTGACATCCGGCGCGGCGTAGCACGTAAAACCTGTATAACCAAAGCCAGACTTACGTTCCGTGCGCGCCAGCGCATACTCTTCGTGGCTTTGCGGATGGAGGAACACGGGGAAATCGCGGCCTACCTGCTGGTAACCCGCGCCAAGCATCTCTTCTGGCGTCGCTCCCACAACCACCCAGTCTCTGTCTTTAACTGGCAGGCCTAATAACCTATCACGTACTGCGCCACCAACCAGATAACTCTTCACGCCACCACTCTCCTTACCTATTTCGTTGCCAGATAATACGTAAGTGTAGAGAAGATGGCTAATTTGCTCAGTTCATCCAGCGATCTTTGCGTTTACGGCTAGGGATCATATGTGGCAGCAGCAGGCCGAGGATAAGACCGGCACCCAGCACGCCGCCGCCATACATAAACCATTGCATGATAATGGTGCGCTGTTTGTCATCCAGTTGCAGATTTGCCGCATTCACTTTCTTCTGCGCCACAATCAGTTCATTCTTAAGCTTCTGGTTTTCATCTTTCAGGCCGTTAATCACACCGTCGCTTTGGGCAACTTTTTGCTGCATTTCGGCGGTACGCTGGTTCCAGGTATTGTCGATATTGTCCAGTTTATCGGTCAACGTTTGGACCTGGTTTTCCAGTTCCGGCACGCGCGTACGCAGGCTGGGCTGCGTGTTCAGCTCTTTGAGCGGGATCCAGGCGGTGCGCCCGGAGCTATCGCGCACCTGGCCATAGTCGTTGTTTGACTGTAAAAGCACTACTTCCTCGCCGGCATTTACCGTGCCCACGAGGCGATAATTGTCGCCCGGACCGCTGCGAACCCAGGTATTGAGTTCATCGGAAACGTAACGTTTTTCTTCAGCGTGAATACCGGCAGACACGCTAAGAGCAAAGAGGGTTAATCCAATCAGGCGTAATTTTGGCATCAGTTAGTCGTTATTTTCGTTAAACGTGAATGATAAAGAGTGGGTGACAGTCTGACGACACCTTGCGGTTGGCATCAATCGGAATCTTCCGGGTCAAACTGAACCTGTATACGAACTTTTATCGCAGTCGGATTGCGCATTGCATGGCAATTTGGCACAAAATACTATCTACTGACAAACATCGGGCGCGTTAGTTCGCCGCATTTTTCACTGATATGACATAACCATAAGTGCAGACCATGGCTCAGGAAATCGAATTAAAATTTATCGTTAACGCTGACAGTGTTGAAACGTTGCGTCAACATCTTCACTCGCTAACCGAAGAGCATATCGCGCCCGGCCAGTTGCTGAACATCTATTATGAGACACCGGACAACTGGTTGCGCAGTCACGATATGGGGCTGCGTATTCGTGGCGTTGATGGCAAATATGAGATGACGATGAAAATTGCCGGTCGCGTTATCGGTGGTTTGCATCAGCGCCCTGAATATAACATTCCGCTGGAAAAGCCCGAGCTGGATCTGGCGCGCTTTCCCGCAGAAGTGTGGCCAGAGAGCACGCTGCCCGAGGATTTGCAGGCGCGCATGCGCCCGCTCTTTAGCACCGATTTCTGGCGTGAAAAATGGCTGATTAACGTGGGCGCAAGCCGCATCGAGATCGGTCTGGATATAGGCGAGGTGAAAGCCGGTGAGCTGGCCGAGCCGATTTGCGAGCTGGAGCTGGAACTGCTGAGCGGTGACGCGACCGATATCCTCAAGCTGGCGCGCCAGTTGGTCACGCTGTCCGGCCTGCGCCAGGGCAGTCTGAGCAAAGCGGCGCGCGGCTATCACCTTGCACAAGGCAACGCCCCGCGCGAGCCTCGCCCGGTAGATATCCTGACATTACCCCCTAAAGCCAGCGTCGAGCAGGGCTTCGCCAGCGCTCTGGAGCAGGCGCTGGGGTTGTGGCAATACAATGAAGAGGTGTGGCTGCGGGGTAATGAAGCGGCGAAACAAAATGTGCTGGATGCCATCGCGCTATTGCGCCACACGCTGATGCTGTTTGGCGGGATTGTTCCACGTAAAGCGAGCACTCACTTACGTGATTTGCTGACCCAGGCCGATGCAACGATAACCTCGGCAGTCTCGGCCAGCACTGCCGTGTGGAACCCGCAATCAGCAATGGCGAAGCTGCTGCTGACGGAATGGCTGGTCACCCAGGGCTGGCGTACATTCCTTGATGAGAAAGCGCAGGCGAAATTCGCCGATTCGTTTAAACGCTTTGCCGATATTCACCTTTCACGTATTGCCGCCGAGCTGAAAAAGGCGTTCGCCCAGCCGCTGGGCGACAGCTACCGTGACCAGCTGCCGCGCCTGGCGCGTGAGATAGACTGCGCGTTGCTGCTGGCGGGCTATTACGATCGGGCGCTGGTCATTCAGTGGCTGGAAAACTGGCAGGGTTTGCACCAGGCCATTGAAACGCGCCAGCGTATTGAGATAGAACATTTTCGCAATACTGCTATCACGCAGCCACCATTTTGGTTGCACAGCGGAAAACGTTAACGAAAGGATTTTAGGATGCCGCACGCCTCATTGTTATCGCAGCACTGGCAAACGGTACTTTCACGCCTGCCAGCGTCGCTAACCGAGAAATCGCTAAGCTCGCAGGCGCAGTCAGTGCTCACTTTTAGTGATTTTGTCCAGCACAGCATCGTGCTGCATCCCGAGTGGCTGGCGGAGCTTGAAAGCGCGCCGGTGCAGGAAGATGAGTGGCGACACTACGGCGCGTGGCTGCAAAGTGCGTTGCAGGAGGCCACGGATGAAGCCTCGCTGATGCGGGCGCTGCGCCTGTTTCGCCGCCGCATAATGGTGCGTATTGCCTGGGCGCAGGCGCTGTCGCAGGTCAGTGACGAAGCTATCCTGCAACAGCTCAGCGTACTGGCCGAAACGCTGATTGTCGCGGCGCGGGACTGGTTGTATGAAGCCTGCTGTCGCGAGTGGGGAACCCCCTGTAATCACGACGGCGTACCGCAGCCGATGCTGGTGCTGGGAATGGGCAAGCTGGGCGGCGGAGAACTGAACTTCTCATCGGATATCGATCTGATTTTCGCCTGGCCGGAAAACGGCAGCACGCGTGGCGGTCGGCGGGAACTGGACAACGCCCAGTTTTTCACCCGTCTTGGCCAGCGTTTGATAAAAGTGCTCGATCAGCCCACGCAGGATGGTTTTGTCTACCGTGTGGATATGCGCTTGCGTCCGTTTGGCGACAGCGGCCCGCTGGTGCTGAGTTTCGCTGCGCTGGAAGATTATTACCAGGAGCAGGGGCGCGACTGGGAGCGCTACGCCATGGTGAAGGCGCGCATTATGGGCGATAACGACAGCGCGCACGCCAGCGAGCTACGGGCGATGCTGCGGCCTTTTGTTTACCGTCGCTATATCGATTTCAGCGTTATCCAGTCGCTGCGCAATATGAAAGGCATGATTGCCCGCGAAGTGCGCCGCCGGGGGCTAAAAGACAATATCAAGCTCGGCGCGGGCGGCATCCGTGAGATTGAATTTATCGTGCAGGTCTTTCAGCTGATTCGCGGCGGGCGCGAGCCGTCGCTTCAGTCCCGCGCGCTGTTGCCAACGCTTGCGGCCATCGACCAGTTACATCTGCTGCCAGACGGGGATGCGGGCAGGCTGCGCGAGGCTTACCTCTGGCTTCGTCGGCTGGAAAACCTGCTGCAAAGTATTAATGATGAGCAGACGCAAACCTTGCCAGGCGATGAACTCAATCGCGCCAGGCTTGCCTGGGGGATGAGGGTTGCAGACTGGGAAACGCTGAGCGCTACGCTTGCCTGTCATATGGCGGCGGTACGCCGTGTCTTTAACGAGCTTATCGGTGATGATGAAACCGCGACGCCGGAGGAAGAGCTGTCCGAGCAGTGGCGCGAGCTATGGCAGGATGCGCTGAACGAAGAGGATACGACGCCGGGCCTGGCGCATTTGTCAGACGACGATCGTCGCCGCGTGGTGGCGCTGATCGCGGATTTTCGCAAAGAACTCGCCAGGCGCACCATCGGCCCGCGCGGACGGCAGGTGCTGGATCAATTGATGCCGCATCTGCTCAGCGATGTCTGTTCCCGCGACGATGCGCCGGTGCCGCTTTCACGGCTCACCCCGTTGCTGACCGGGATAATCACCCGAACCACTTATCTTGAACTGTTAAGTGAGTATCCCGGCGCGCTGAAGCATTTGATTTCGCTCTGTGCTGCCTCGCCGATGGTTGCCAGCCAACTCGCGCGCTACCCCATTTTGCTTGATGAGCTGCTTGATCCCAACACGCTCTATCAGCCGATGGCGATGGACGCCTACCGTGACGAACTGCGGCAATATCTGCTGCGCGTGCCGGAAGAAGATGAAGAGCAGCAGCTTGAAGCGCTGCGCCAGTTTAAGCAGGCGCAACTCTTGCGCGTAGCGGCGGCAGACATTGCCGGAACGCTGCCGGTGATGAAAGTGAGCGATCACCTGACATGGCTTGCTGAAGCCATTATCGACGCGGTAGTGCAGCAGGCCTGGGGGCAAATGGTGGCCCGTTACGGCAAGCCTGCGCATCTGCACGATCGTAACGGGCGCGGTTTTGCCGTCGTCGGTTATGGCAAGCTCGGCGGCTGGGAGCTGGGCTACAGTTCCGATCTTGATCTGGTGTTTTTGCATGACTGCCCGATGGATGTGGTAACCGATGGCGAGCGGGAAATCGATGGCCGCCAGTTCTACCTGCGTCTTGCCCAGCGCATTATGCACCTGTTCAGTACGCGTACCTCATCCGGCATTCTTTATGAAGTCGATGCGCGTCTGCGCCCCTCTGGCGCGGCCGGCATGCTGGTGACAACCGTTGAGGCCTTCGCTGATTATCAAAAAAACGAAGCCTGGACCTGGGAGCATCAGGCGCTGGCGCGCGCCCGCGTGGTCTACGGTGACCCGCAGCTGGCTCATGAGTTTGATGTGGTGCGCCGGGATATTCTGACCACGCCACGCGATGGCGAAAAACTGCAAACCGAGGTGCGCGAGATGCGTGAGAAAATGCGCGCCCATCTTGGCAACAAACACAAAGGCAGTTTTGATCTGAAAGCCGACGAGGGCGGGATCACGGACATTGAATTTATCGCCCAGTATCTGGTGCTGCGTTATGCCCACGATAAACCAAAACTGACGCGCTGGTCAGATAATGTGCGCATTCTGGAAGGTCTGGCGCAAAACGGCATCATGAAGGAGGACGAAGCGCAGGCATTGACCAACGCTTACACCACGCTTCGCGATGAGTTACACCACCTGGCGTTGCAGGAGTTGCCGGGTTTCGTGCCGCAAAGCTGTTTTACTGCTCAGCGGCAGTTGATTAAAGCCAGCTGGGATAAGTGGCTGGTGGAGCCGTGCTCCGCGCTGTAAGTGTGGTATTATCGCGCGCAAATTTTGTATCTCTCAGGAGACAGGAATGAAAGTTACGCTGCCAGAGTTTCAACAAGCTGGTGTGATGGTGGTTGGCGATGTGATGCTTGACCGCTACTGGTACGGGCCAACCAGCCGCATCTCTCCGGAAGCGCCGGTGCCGGTGGTCAAGGTTGATACGATTGAAGAACGTCCGGGCGGCGCGGCGAACGTGGCGATGAATATCGCCTCGCTGGGCGCAACGGCACGTCTGGTTGGCCTGACCGGTATTGATGATGCGGCGCGTGCGCTGAGCAAAGCGCTGGCAGACGTGAATGTGAAGTGCGACTTCGTTTCTGTGCCAACTCACCCGACCATCACCAAGCTGCGCGTGCTTTCCCGCAATCAGCAGTTGATTCGCCTGGATTTTGAAGAAGGGTTTGAAGGTGTCGATCCGCAGCCGATGCATGAGCGCATCAGCCAGGCGCTCGGCAGCATCGGCGCGCTGGTACTGTCTGATTATGCGAAAGGTGCGCTGACCAGCGTGCAGCAGATGATTGCGCTGGCGCGTAACGCTGGCGTGCCGGTGCTTATCGATCCGAAAGGGACGGATTTTGAACGTTACCGCGGCGCAACGCTGCTCACGCCGAATCTGTCCGAGTTCGAAGCCGTGGCGGGTAAATGCAAAAGCGAAGACGAGATCGTTGAGCGCGGCATGAAAGTTATCGCCGACTATGATCTCAGTGCGCTGCTGGTGACCCGTTCTGAGCAGGGGATGACGCTGCTGCAGCCGGGCAAAGCTCCGCTGCATATGCCTACTCAGGCGCAGGAAGTGTATGACGTGACTGGCGCAGGCGATACGGTGATTGGCGTGCTGGCGGCGACGCTTGCGGCCGGGAACTCGCTTGAAGAGGCCTGCTTCTTTGCCAACGCCGCCGCAGGCGTGGTGGTTGGGAAACTCGGCACCTCTACCGTGTCGCCCATTGAGCTTGAGAACGCGGTGCGCGGGCGGGCTGAAACCGGCTTTGGCGTGATGACGGAAGAGGCGCTGAAAGTGGCTGTCGCTGCCGCACGTAAGCGTGGCGAGAAGGTCGTGATGACCAACGGCGTGTTTGATATTCTGCACGCCGGGCATGTCTCTTACCTGGCAAACGCGCGCAAACTGGGCGATCGCCTGATTGTTGCGGTCAACAGCGATGCGTCCACCCGGCGTCTGAAAGGCGAAACGCGCCCGGTGAATCCGCAGGAGCAGCGCATGATTGTGCTGAGCGCGCTGGAGGCGGTGGACTGGGTGGTGTCGTTTGAAGAAGATACGCCGCAGCGCCTGATTGCCGGGATCCTGCCGGATCTGCTGGTAAAAGGCGGCGATTACAAACCTGAAGAGATTGCCGGTAGTGAAGAGGTCTGGGCGAACGGCGGGGAAGTGCTGGTGCTCAACTTTGAAGATGGCTGCTCGACCACTAACATCATCAAAAAAATTCAGAAGCAGAACGATTAAACGTATTGCCCGGTAGCGCAATGCTAACCGGGCATCACGGCGCTTATACCTGGCCGTCAACCGGCGGGATAGCCGGAGCGGGTTTGACTTCTGATACGTCGGCGGGACTGGCCACGGAAACATCTGCCGCTTTCCCCTGGTTTTCCAGCTCGCTCAGGCGCTGCTCAAGCATTGCCAGCTTTTCACGCGTGCGCAGCAGCACCTGCGTTTGCACGTCAAACTCTTCGCGGCTCACCAGATCAAGGCGGGTCAGCTGTGCCTGTAAAGTCTGGCGAATTTTCTTCTCAACGTCTTCCCCGAACTCACGGATCCCTTTCGGCATAGACTCGTGCACCTGGCGTGCGATCTGTTCGATTTTCTTTGGGTCGATCATTTTCAATTCCCTGTTCGGATAGGCTCTTATCTCTATTGTAGTGTGATAACCCGAGGTGATAAACCAGAATTGTGTGAAGGTTATGCATTGCCGAAGGTAATCATTGGCGCTATAGTTAACCCGCTTATTCTCAGGGCGGGGCGAAATTCCCCACCGGCGGTAAATCAGCGAACGCTGAAAGCCCGCGAGCGCTTCAGGCCAATGCCTGAAGGTCAGCAGATCCGGTGTAATTCCGGGGCCGACGGTTAAAGTCCGGATGGGAGAGAGTAACGATTCTGTCGGGCATTGTGCCCGCCCGCGTTATTTTTTTGTCGCTAAGTGACACTCCTAAGACTGCCCTGATTCTGGTAACCATAACTTTACTGAGGTCTTTTACCATGAATCAGACGCTGCTTTCTTCTTTTGGCACGCCTTTCCAACGTGTAGAACACGCGCTCGCCGCTTTGCGCGAAGGGCGTGGTGTGATGGTGCTCGATGACGAGGACCGTGAAAACGAAGGCGATATGATTTTCCCCGCCGAAACCATGACCGTTGAGCAAATGGCGCTCACTATTCGCCATGGTAGCGGTATTGTCTGCCTGTGCCTGACTGACGAGCGTCGTAAACAGCTTGACCTGCCGATGATGGTGGAAAATAACACCAGCGTTTTCGGCACCGGTTTTACCGTGACCATTGAAGCCGCGCACGGCGTCACCACCGGCGTTTCTGCCGCTGACCGTATCACCACCGTTCGTGCAGCGATTGCCGATGATGCAAAACCTTCTGACTTGAATCGTCCAGGTCATGTGTTCCCGCTGCGCGCGCAGCCTGGCGGCGTGCTGACCCGTGGCGGTCATACCGAAGCGACTATCGATTTAGTGACGCTGGCGGGTTTTAAACCGGCGGGCGTGCTTTGCGAACTCACCAATGACGATGGCACGATGGCACGCGCGCCGGAGTGTATCGCCTTTGCAAAACAGCATAATATGCCGGTTGTGACCATCGAAGATCTGGTCGCATGGCGGCGTGAGCATGAGCGTAAAGCCAGCTAACGCTTTACCGTGCTGATAAGAAATCCGAAGTCTGCGGCTTCGGATTTTTTTTGCCTGTTCTGTATCAAAGTTTGTCTTAGTTCTCTTCCTCGCGCATTGAAAAGCGCTCCCTCTACTTATAAAGTGGTATCTGGCGCAACGTGAATGGCGGCCTGCGCAGTAAACTATTTCTATTTTATTGATTTTATAAATATTAGTAGGGAGGCGGAATGTTTATCTCGTGGTACTGGCTGCTGGTCATTGCTTTATTCATCGCCGTCTATATTCATGCGCTCAAACGGAGCTGTAAAGCGTATCGGCAGGAGCGGGAGGCGCTACAAAAAGGCTACCAGCGGATGAGCAACGAGCTACAAAAACTCAAAGGCCTTAAGCAGGGCGAATAACGCGCCCTGCCTGTGATAAGGACAGCCCGCGCAGCATTAACCACCAAAACCCATCGCCTGAAGGGCAACGAGGCTTAGCCCCATCACGGACATACCGCACAGCACGCCATAGCTTGGGTTATTGTGAGGATCGATCTCTTTCGCCAGCGGCATCAGCTCATCAACCGATAGCGCGACCATAATTCCGGCGACTGCCGCCATAATTGCCGCCATCACGATCGGCGACACCAGGCTACCTAAAATCAACCATGCCAGTACCCCGCCCAGAATTTCCGCAAACCCGGAGATACCCGCCCAAAACACTGCGCTACGCTTCGAGCCTGTTGCGGCATACACTGGCCCTGCGACGGCAAGTCCTTCAGGAATATTGTGCAAGGCAACCGCCAGCGCAATCCCGAACCCCAGCTCCAGGTCGTTACTGGCGGTCACATAGGTCGCGATACCTTCCGGAAAGTTATGCAGGCTGATGCCCAGCGTCAGTAAAATCGCGGTACGACGAATGCCGGTGGTAAAAGGTTGCCGCTCATCCGGCTTCAAATCTTGCGGGTGTGCATGGGGTAATATTCTGTCGAGGGCGAAATAACCCAGCAGGCCGACAACAAACATGCCGTAACCGAGCATGGGCGGCATGTTCGGCGTACCAAGCGCAGCGGGAAGCATCTCCATCAACGAGATAAGCAGCATGATACCGGCGGCGAACCCCAGGGAAAACGCCAGAACGCGGTTTGATGGTTTCTGGCCTATCACCCCAAGAATAGCGCCGATGAAGGTCGCGGCGCCTGCTAATAAGGTCAGAATCAAGGGCGCTGACATGGACAACTCCTTTATGATAATCATTCTCAACAATGTAAGTTTTTACTGCCTGAAAAGCGAGACAGGCAGGTTGCCTTTACGTATTTCTTACATTCAAGTTTATTGAACAACTTCATCACGCTTATCAGAGTTCTTCCTGCCCGGAATCAGCGTAATCTGTCGCTAACAAAATGATACATATTTAAGGATACCATCATGTCAGCAATGCGTATGCCAGCACTGTTTTTAGGCCACGGTAGCCCGATGAACGTGCTGGAAGATAACGTTTATACCCGCGCGTGGGCGCAACTGGGTAAGACGCTGCCACGCCCGAAAGCGATCGTGGTGGTGTCTGCTCACTGGTTTACACGCGGCACCGGCGTGACAGCAATGGAAGCGCCGCAGACTATCCATGATTTCGGCGGCTTCCCGCAGGCGCTGTATGATATGCATTACCCCGCGCCTGGCTCTCCGACGCTGGCGCGTCATATCGTGGAGCTGCTGGCGCCGCTGCCCGTTATGCTCGATAAAGACGCCTGGGGTTTTGACCACGGCTCCTGGGGGGTTCTGATTAAGATGTACCCGGACGCCGACATTCCGATGGTGCAATTAAGCATTGATAGCAGCACACCGGCAGCCTGGCACGTTGAAATGGGGCGCAAACTGGCGGCGCTGCGCGATGAGGGCATTATGCTGGTGGCGAGCGGCAACGTGGTGCATAACCTGCGTACCGCGCGCTGGCACGGAGAAAATACCCCGTATCCCTGGGCGACGTCGTTTAACGATTTCGTGAAAGAGAACCTGACCTGGCGCGGGCCGGCAGAGCAGCACCCGCTGGTGAATTACCTCGACCATGAAGGCGGCTCGCTTGCGAACCCTACGCCGGAGCACTTTCTACCGCTGTTATATGTGCTTGGCGCCTGGGATGGTGAAGAAGCCGTAACTATCCCGGTCGACGGCATCGAAATGGGGTCCTTGAGCATGCTTTCAGTCCAGGTCGGCTAGCAAATGGCGCGTAATGCGCCATTTCCCCCAACGGCCTAAAACGGCAAATTCAGAGACAGATCGCAAAAAATAGCATCTGAAATAACGTTTTTTTGAAAATAAAATGAGCTATGCTGCAAAAATGAAACAGTGTGCTGAATTTAGATGTTTTTTGTGAAGAACATCCGCGCAAGAATTCCCGCCAGCCGCTACTCTTCAGACTGTCTGGTTTCTCAGACATATCAATAAAAAATTATTCGGAGTGTGTGACACGAGCAGTTTGTTCGTGCCAGGTATTGTTATGCGTAAAAAATAAATCCTCTGGAGAGACGGAAATATGAATACTGCGAAAAACTTGCTCATAGGTATCGGTTCTGCTCTGTTGTTTATCTCCCATTCCTCGCTGGCTCAAACGTTCCGTGCTGCCGATGTTCACCCTGCGGATTACCCAAATGTCGTGGCTGTAAAACATATGGGTGAGAAATTGAGTGCGGCAACCGACGGGCGTCTGGAAATTAAAACCTTTCCTGGCGGCGTGTTGGGTGATGAAAAACAGGTTATTGAACAGGCGCAAATGGGCGCTATTGATATTATCCGTGTCTCCATGACGCCGGTGGCGGCCATATTGCCTGAAATTAACGTCTTTACGCTGCCTTATATCTTTCGCGACGAAGATCATATGCATAAAGTGCTGGACGGCATGATAGGTCAGGAAATCGGCGATCGTTTATCGGCAAGCAGCAAATCCAGATTGATATTTCTCGGCTGGATGGATGCCGGTACCCGTAACCTGATAACCAAAGCGCCTGTGACCAAAGCGGAAGATTTAAAAGGCATGAAGATCCGTGTCCAGGGCAGCCCGATTGCGCTGGATACGCTGAAAGCGATGGGGGCAAACTCGGTTGCGATGGGCGTCAGCGAGGTCTTTAGCGGTATGCAGACCGGGGTGATTGACGGCACGGAAAATAACCCGCCGACCTTTGTTGCCCATAACTATTTACCGGTCGTGAAAAATTATACCTGGAGTAAGCATTTTATTATCCCGGAACTGTTTTTATTCTCTAAAACCAAATGGGACAAGCTGAAAAAAGAAGATCAAGCGTTGATCCTGAAGCTGGCAAAAGAGGCGCAGGCAGAACAGCGCGAGTTGTGGAAAAGCTATAACGAGAAATCGCTGGAGGCAATGAAAGCAGGCGGTGTGCAATTCCACGATATTGATACGGATGCGTTTTATAAAGCCACGCAATCGGTACGCGATAACTACGGGAAAGATCACCAGGATTTAATAAGCCGTATTCAGGCCGTGCAATAAATTTCGGCGGGCAAAGTTGCCCGCTTTTCCTCTTATTTCACCAGGACAATTTTTATGGCTAAGCGCTATTTGTCGTTGATGGATATTCTCTATCGGGTGTCTATGTGGGTTGCTGGTCTGGCATTATTAGTGATGGTAGGTGTTATTCCTGTCGGGATATTTGCCCGCTATATTCTCAATAGCGCCTTATCCTGGCCGGAGCCGGTTGCCATTATTTGTATGGTGACTTTTACCTTTATCGGCGCAGCGGTGAGTTACCGTGCCGGTTCGCATATTGCTGTTAGTATGGTGACCGACAGATTAAGCGAGCAGGCGGCCAGAATCTGTTTTATTTTCGCCGACTTAATGCTCATGGCCATCAGTATTTTTATCCTCTGGTACGGCGCAGCACTCTGTATTGAGCTGTGGGAGCAGCCGGTTGCTGAATTCCCGCTCTTTACTGCGGGCGAAAGCTATTTACCGCTGCCTATTGGCTCGGCGGTCACCATCCTTTTTATTATCGAAAAGATGGCGTTAGGCGCGCAATATCACCGCCCGGTGGTGATGCTGGGTTCAACGAGCTAATTCTCCTGTAAGGATAGTTTATGGATGCATTTATTCTGGTCTTTACTTTAGCCATTATGTTGGCGGTGGGTGTACCGGTCGCGTATGCCGTGGGTATTAGCGCAGTGCTGGGCGCGTGGTATATTGATATTCCCCTCGAAGCATTAATGATCCAGCTCACCAGTGGCGTGAATAAATTTTCTCTGCTGGCGATCCCGTTCTTTATTCTCGCTGGCGCAATTATGGCCGAAGGTGGCATTGCCCGCAGACTGGTGAATTTTGCCTATATCTTTGTTGGCTTTATTCGCGGCGGTCTGTCGCTGGTCAATATTGTCGCCTCGACATTTTTTGGCGCTATTTCCGGCTCGTCGGTTGCGGATACAGCATCAATTGGCTCGGTCATGATCCCGGAGATGGATAAAAAAGGCTACCCGCGCGATTTCGCGGCGGCGGTCACTGCCAGCGGCTCGGTACAGGCGATCCTGACGCCGCCCAGCCATAATTCGGTTATCTATTCGCTGGCGACCGGCGGCACGGTTTCGATTGCCGCATTGTTTATTGCGGGCATTCTGCCGGGTCTGTTGCTGAGTTTTACCCTGATGGTGATGTGCGTTGCGTTTGCCCATAAGCGAGGCTACCCGAAAGGGGAGCGCGTGCCGTTTCGCCAGGCGTTGAAGATTTTTGCCGACACCCTGTGGGGGCTGATGACAGTGGTGATCATTATGGGCGGGATACTGTCCGGGATCTTTACCGCCACCGAGTCTGCGGCCATCGCCTGCCTGTGGGCCTTCTTTGTCACCATGTTTATTTACCGGGATTATAAATGGTCAGAGCTGCCTAAACTGATGTACCGCACCGTCAAAACCGTGACGATCGTAATGATCCTGATTGGTTTTGCGGCTGCATTTGGCGCAATTATGACGTATATGCAGCTACCGGGGCGTATCACCGAAGCATTCACCCAAATTTCGGATAACAAGTACGTCATTTTGATGTGCATTAATATCATGCTGTTGTTGCTGGGCACGCTGATGGATATGGCCCCGCTGATCCTGATTCTGACACCGGTGCTGTTACCCGTGACCACGGCGCTGGGCATCGATCCTGTGCATTTTGGCATGATCATGCTGGTGAACCTCGGCATTGGTTTGATCACGCCACCGGTAGGATCGGTGCTGTTTGTGGCAAGCGCAGTGAGTAAACAGAAGATAGAACAGGTTGTAAAAGCCATGCTGCCGTTCTACTTAGTCCTGTTCATGGTGCTGATGCTGGTGACCTATATCCCCGCGATATCGCTCTATCTGCCGAAACTATTTGGCGTGATGTAATTTGCTGGCTGGAGACTGCAAATCATAACCTTGATAACCGCCGGTCAGGTTATGACGTTACAGGATAAAAAAGCACTTCGTTCCTGTTCGTTGCGCCAGGCGGTCTGTTATAACCGCTTTGGCGCAGCGAGTTTTATTCGACAAAGATATGTGGATAGAAACGTGATAAATCCTGGGTTATCAGCGCCCGATCTTCGCGAATACCAATACCGGCTGGCTGATCGTTAATAAGCCAGCTGCCGATCAACGTATAGCTGTCACCAAATTTCGGCAATGGGCAGAACTGCTGCACAATCATGCCTTCTTCGCCATAAGGCCCGTCGACAGCCTCCAGCGTTTTACCCTGCTCAATTATCGAGACATTCGCCCCTTCGCGGGAAAATATAGGCTTGATGACATATTTATCCATCTCTGGATGCGGGTCCTCGGCGAAGTAAGCAGGCAACAGATTGGGATGATCCGGGAACATCTCCCACAGCATCGGCAGCAGCGCCTTGTTAGAGATGATGCTTTTCCAGGCCGGTTCCAGCCAGCGAACACCGGCGTCTTCCAGCTTGGTAGAGAACATCTCGCGCAGCATATATTCCCACGGATAGAGCTTAAACAGGTTACCGATGACCTGATCCTGTAAATCGGTAAACTGGCCTTTTTCGCCCAGACCGATATCGTCGATATAGAGAAAATCCGTCGCCACGCCTGCTTCCGCAGCACAATCCTGCATATACTGCACGGTGCCCCGGTCTTCAACCGTATCGCGACAGCAAGTGAAGTGCAGCAACTGGAAGCCGTACTGCTCGCGCAGTTCGGCGAAACGCTCAATGAGCTTTTCCTGCAAGCTGTTGAACTGATCGCTTCCGGCGGGAAGCTGACCGGCGTTTAGCTGATCTTCGAGCCAGATCCACTGAAAAAAAGCGGCTTCATACAGCGAGGTCGGCGTGTCGGCGTTATTCTCCAGAAGCTTAGGCTCTCCTGCGCCATCCCACGCCAGGTCGAGGCGTGAATAGAGCGACGGCTGCTCCGTTGCCCAGGACTGGCGCACAAAACCCCAGGTATGCTTCGGAATACGGAACTTCGCCATCAGTTCATCGCTGGCGACGACTTTATCCACCACTTGCAGGCACATCTGGTGCAGGTTGGCGGTGACCTCTTCGAGCTTCTCAACCTGCGCCAGCGTCAGTTTGTAATACGCCTCTTCGCACCAGTACGGCTCGCCGTACATGGTATGGAAATTAAAGCCATATTCTGTGGCTTTCTCGCGCCAGTCCGGGCGCTCGACAACGGGAATTCTTTCCATGGCGATTAACCGCCCATTGAGCGGGAAGAGGTGCCGGAAGCGCTACGCTGCATGGTGGACTGTTTCGCCACGGACTCGCCAAAACCGCCACGGGTCACGGTGGTGGTGGTGGCGGGTTTCGGTGCCATGGCCGTTTTAGGCACCGTCATGGTGCGGCCCGGTTGCGCTGCGCCATACCCTTTACCGGAGGCGTCGGTGTACTGACCATAGGCAGGACTTGCCGGATTGCGCGAGCTGAACAACGGCTGCTGAGCAAAACCTGCGCCGCCGCCCATCAGTCGGCCCATCATATAGCCCGCCATCAGCGGCATCCAGAAGCTGCCGCTGGATTGCGCCTGCGCCTGGTTTTCCGGCGATGTGCCCGCCTGGACAGGAGCCTGCTGGCACTGCCCTTCACCAAACTCGGCGACGCAATCTTCACGCGTGGCGTATTTCGGCGCGGTGCGTTCGGCCTCTTTCAGCGCATTGTTATACGCTGTGGTGCACTCCGCGCTCTTGCCAGGATTCGCCGACGAGCAATCGTCTGCGTTTTGATAGAGGGAGACGGTTTCGTCACTTTTTTCACACCCTGCCAGCATAAACACGGCGCTGACCGCCAGCGCGACAGGCGTTAAATGGCGCGCGCCCCAGCTTTTGCGGAACGTCGCACGCTGAATATTTTTTGTCCGTTTCATTGTTTTTTACCCGAGCCCCAAAGACATGTATACATGCTCAGGATAGAGGATGAGGGGGGCAAATTAAAGCGAGGAAAGCGGGCCTTTACGTTGCCTTACGCAAAAACGGGGGCTGGATGCCCCCCGTCGACGTGCAGAACAGCGCTTAGTTCGTCCGCGCGGCGGCTGGTTGTACGCTGCCAGCCATGCGGTTAACGTTTTCCGCCTGCTGCGGATTTTCCGGCGCCACGCTTTCCGGAGAGGTCGGAATGGCTTTACCCAGCGTATTATTCAGCGCCACCAGATCCTGCTCGTTGAGCGAGCCCAGCGCGGATTTAATATTCAGCAGGTTGATTAAGTAGTTATAACGCGCGCTGGAGAGCTGGCGTTTGGCGTTGTACAGCGTGGTGGTTGCGTCCAGCACATCAACAATGGTACGCGTACCCACGGAATACCCGGCTTCCATCGCATCCAGAGAGCTTTGCGCAGAAACAACTGCTTGTTTGTAAGCGTTAATGGTGCTGATGGAGGCGTTCACATTATTAAAGGAAGAACGCACGGTCTGCACGACGCTGCGGTGCGCGCTTTCCAGCTGCTCGCTGGCACCGACAAAGTTGTACTGCGCCTGTTTCACCTGAGAGGTTACCGCGCCGCCGCTGTATAACGGCAGGTTAAAGCTCAGGCCGACGGAGTTCTGGCCAGCAGTGCGATCGTTGTAGGTGGACAGTGCAGAATTGTTGCGGGAAGAACCGCTGTAATTCGTATCCGAGAGACTGGTCGAGGCGGTCAGGCCGAGGGTTGGCAGATGGCCATCCTGCGCCTGGCGAATTTGCTCACGCGCCAGATCCTGATTCAGACGTGCCTGTAACAGCGACAGGTTACGGCTTTCTGCCTGTTTCAGCAGGGCATTCACCGCCTGCGGTTTTTCGGTCATAAAGCGGTCGACATTCAGCGACGCCAGCTCAGGGTAGTAGTTGCCGGTGACCTGGCGCAGGGATTCCACCGCGTTATCCAGATCATTGCGCGCCGCCACTTCGTTTGCCAGCACGGTATCGTACTGGGCACGGGCGTTTTGCACATCGGTAATGGCGACCAGACCGACGTTAAAGCGCTGTGTGGTCTGATCCAGCTGGCGATAGATAGCTTCTTTCTGCGCCTGGGTGTAAGAGAGCGCATCGATGGCGCTCAGCACGTTGAAGTACGCGGTCGCCGTGTTGAGAATCAAGGATTGTTGATCGGTCTGGAACGTGACATCCTGAATACCCGCGCTTTTTTCCTGCAGTGTGAGCGCACGCCATTTGGACATGTCAAAAATCGTCTGGGTCAACTGCAATGAACCGCTGGTAACCGTGGAGTCCGGAGCAGTGTTATCACGAAAACCATTGTTCCAGGTATAATCTGCACCCAAACCAAGCTGTGGCAGTAACGGGCTGCGCGCTTCGTTAATTTTTTCGAATGCCGCATCGCGTTCCGCAGCAGAACGGCGCAGGTCCGGGTTGCTTAAACGCGCCTGCTGATAAACCTGCAGCAGGTTTTCTGCCTGGCTCATAGCGCTGAAACCTGTCAGGCTCAGGCCGATAAGGAGGGGGAGCAATTTCTTCATTTGCATTCCTTGTTGTGAAGCAGTATTAGCGCTTTTCTAATTAGGAAAAATAATCGCCGATTCTATCAGAGAGTGGCACCGCGAAAGCTTGGCGTTACGTGCCATTGGCGTAAATTTGCCTCAATCTACCACATAGCGCTTGAAACGGCAGTTTTTATCATTATTTCAGGAGATGTCGCCATGAGTACGCCAGAAACGTCCGTCGTTACTTTCACAAAAAACGATGTAGAAATTATTGCACGAGAAAAACGTTACAGCGGTTTTTTTTCGCTTGATTTATATCGTTTTCGCCACCGTTTGTTTAACGGAGAAATGAGCGGGGAGGTGCAACGTGAAATTTTTGAACGCGGGCACGCCGCAGTCTTGCTACCCTTTGACGCAGTGCGTGATGAAGTTGTGCTGATTGAGCAGATCCGAATTGCCGCCTTTGATACCAGCGAAACGCCATGGTTACTGGAAATGGTCGCCGGTATGATAGAAGAGGGCGAAAGCGTTGAAGATGTGGTGCGCCGCGAAGCCGTTGAAGAGGCGGGTTTGCAGGTTGGGCGTGTCAAAAATGTGTTGAGTTACCTGGCAAGCCCTGGCGGCACCAGCGAGCGCTCAACAATATTGGTTGGCGAAGTGGACGCTACCGGGGCCAAAGGTATTCACGGGCTGGTAGATGAAAACGAAGACATTCGTGTTCATGTGGTGAGCCGGGAGCAGGCTTATCAGTGGGTAGAAGAGGGGAAAATCGACAACGCAGCCTCCGTCATTGCCCTGCAATGGCTACAGCTGCATCATGAGAGCTTAAAAAACGAGTGGAAAAAATGAAGCGTTACACACCTGACTTCCCGGAAATGATGCGCCTGTGCGAAACCAATTTTGCCCAGTTACGCCGCCTGTTACCCCGTAATGATGCGGCAGGCGAAGCGGTGAGTTATCAGGTGAACAATGCGCAATACCGGTTAACCATCGCAGAATCCACCCGTTACACAACGCTTGTGGAAATCGTGCAAACGGCCCCCACCATCAGCTACTGGAGCCTGCCGTCCATGACGGTGCGCCTGTACCACGATGCGATGGTGGCTGAAGTGTGTTCAAGTCAGCAGATCTTTCGCTTTAAAGCGCGTTATGATTATCCCAATAAAAAGTTGCATCAACGCGACGAAAAGCATCAAATTAACCAGTTTCTGGCCGACTGGCTACGTTACTGTTTAGCACATGGAGCAATGGCGATTCCGGTTTGTTAGCGTAGTGAAACCTAAGGACACCATTTGGAAAGCCTGTTAAACCTTCCTCTGGCTGGTGGGGCCAGGGTCAGGATCTTACAAATAACCGATTCTCACCTGTTTGCCGAGAAGCATGAGACGCTGCTGGGCGTCAATACCTGGGAGAGCTACCAGGCGGTACTGGAGGCTATCCAGGCGCAGCATCGTTCATGCGATCTGATCGTCGCAACAGGCGATCTGGCGCAGGATCATAGCGCCGCGGCCTATCAACACTTTGCCGAAGGGATCGCAAGTTTTAGCGCGCCCTGCGTCTGGCTACCTGGTAACCATGATTTCCAACCGGCAATGTACAGTGCCTTGCAGGAGTCGGGGATTTCATCGGCGAAGCGTGTTCTGATTGGTGAACGCTGGCAAATTCTGCTGCTGGACAGCCAGGTGTTTGGCGTCCCGCATGGTGAACTGAGCGAGTTTCAGCTCGACTGGCTGGAGCAAAAGCTGGCCGCCAGCCCTGAGCGTCACACGCTGTTGCTGCTGCACCATCACCCGCTGCCTTCTGGCTGTAGCTGGCTCGACCAGCACAGTCTGCGCAACGCCGGTGAGCTGTATAATGTGCTGCAAAATTTTCCCAGGGTGCAGCATCTGCTGTGTGGGCATATCCATCAGGAGCTGGATCTTGACTGGCATGGCCGCCGTCTGCTGGCGACGCCCTCCACCTGCGTACAGTTTAAGCCGCACTGCGCCAACTTCACGCTGGATACCATCGCACCCGGCTGGCGTTGGCTGGAGTTATATGATGACGGTACGTTGCAGACCGAAGTTTGCCGCCTGCAAAGTTCTGCATTCAGCCCGGATACCGCTTCAGAAGGATACTGATGTCAACGCTACTCTATCTGCATGGCTTTAACAGCTCGCCGCGTTCGGCGAAAGCGACGCAGCTAAAAGGCTGGCTGGAAGCCAACCATCCGGACATTGACATGGTGGTGCCGCAGCTGCCGCCGTACCCTGCCGACGCGGCAGAATTGCTGGAGTCTTTGGTGCTGAAGCAGGGCGGAGAACAGCTTGGCGTGGTGGGTTCCTCGCTTGGCGGATACTATGCGACATGGCTGTCGCAATGCTTTCTGTTACCCGCGGTGGTCGTCAATCCGGCGGTACGCCCGTTCGAATTGCTGGCAGATTTCCTCGGTAATAACGAGAATCCCTACACTGGGCAGCAATATGTGCTAGAGTCTCGCCATATTTACGAGCTCAAAGTGATGCAAGTTGACCCGCTTGAAGCGCCGGATCTTATCTGGTTGTTGCAACAAACCGGGGACGAAGTGCTGGATTACCGCCAGGCGGTGGCATACTACGATGCCTGCCGTCAGACTGTAGAAGAGGGCGGTAACCACGCTTTTGTGGGCTTTGAGGATCATTTCACACAGATAATCGATTTTCTTGGGCTATAGCGCAGGGAAACGATGCGGTCACTATCTACGAACAAACCATGACGCAATCCTATAACGCTGATGCCATAGAGGTACTCACCGGGCTTGAGCCGGTTCGCCGCCGTCCCGGAATGTATACCGATACCACGCGCCCAAACCATTTGGGTCAGGAAGTGATTGATAACAGCGTTGATGAAGCGCTGGCAGGCCACGCAAAGCGCGTGGAGGTTATCCTGCACGCCGATCAGTCGCTGGAAGTTATCGATGACGGGCGCGGTATGCCGGTGGATATTCACCCGGAAGAGGGCGTACCTGCCGTTGAGCTGATCCTGTGTCGTCTGCACGCGGGCGGTAAATTCTCCAATAAAAACTATCAGTTCTCAGGCGGTTTGCACGGCGTAGGGATTTCCGTGGTGAATGCCTTGTCGCGCCGCGTGGAAGTGACCGTTAAGCGTGACGGGCAAATCTACAGCATCGCCTTTGAAAATGGCGACAAAGTGCAGGATTTGCAGGTTATTGGTACCTGTGGCAAACGCAATACCGGCACCAGCGTCCATTTCTGGCCGGACGAATCCTTTTTTGACAGCCCGCGCTTCTCCGTTTCGCGCCTGACGCATCTGTTAAAAGCAAAAGCGGTGCTCTGCCCCGGCGTGGAGATCGTTTTTAAAGACGAAGTCAACAACGCCGAGCAACGCTGGTGTTATCAGGATGGTCTGAATGATTATCTGAGCGAAGCGGTTAACGGCCTGCCGACGCTGCCGGAAAAACCGTTTATCGGTAACTTCTCTGCCGAAACCGAAGCGGTAGACTGGGCGCTGCTGTGGCTGCCGGAAGGCGGCGAACTGCTGACAGAAAGCTATGTGAACCTGATCCCGACCCTGCAGGGCGGTACGCACGTGAACGGTCTGCGTCAGGGGCTGCTGGATGCGATGCGCGAGTTTTGCGAGTACCGCAATATTCTGCCGCGCGGCGTGAAGCTCTCGGCGGAAGATATCTGGGATCGCTGCGCTTACGTGCTGTCGGTAAAAATGCAGGACCCGCAGTTTGCCGGGCAGACGAAAGAGCGCCTCTCTTCGCGCCAGTGCGCCGCGTTCGTTTCCGGCGTGGTAAAAGATGCTTTCAGCCTGTGGCTGAACCAGAACATTCAGACCGCAGAATTGCTGGCCGAGATGGCGATTTCCAGCGCTCAGCGCCGGATGCGCGCAGCCAAAAAAGTGGTGCGTAAAAAATTAACCAGCGGCCCGGCGCTGCCCGGTAAACTGGCGGATTGCACCGCGCAGGATCTGAGCCGTACCGAGCTGTTCCTGGTCGAGGGTGACTCGGCGGGCGGATCGGCGAAACAGGCGCGCGATCGTGAGTATCAGGCGATCATGCCACTGAAGGGTAAGATCCTTAACACCTGGGAAGTCTCATCGGATGAGGTGCTGGCCTCGCAGGAAGTGCACGATATTTCTGTGGCGATCGGTATCGATCCGGATAGCGACGATCTGAGCCAGTTGCGTTATGGCAAGATCTGTATCCTTGCGGATGCGGACTCGGATGGTTTGCACATCGCCACGCTGCTGTGCGCGCTGTTTGTGAAGCATTTCCGCGCGCTGGTGAAAAACGGTCACGTCTATGTGGCGCTGCCGCCGCTTTACCGTATCGATCTGGGGAAAGAGGTTTACTACGCGCTAACGGAAGAAGAGAAGACTGGCGTACTTGAGCAGTTAAAACGCAAAAAGGGCAAACCGAACGTCCAGCGTTTTAAAGGGCTGGGCGAGATGAACCCGATGCAGCTGCGTGAAACTACGCTCGACCCCAATACCCGCCGTCTGGTGCAGCTGATTATCAGCGACGAAGACGAGCAGCAAACTAACGCCATGATGGATATGCTGCTGGCTAAAAAACGCTCTGAAGACCGGCGCAACTGGCTGCAGGAAAAAGGCGACAAGGCAGATATCGAAGCGTAATTTCCTGGCGCAGTACTCGCCACGCCACCCGCTCAGTTTCTGAGGCGGGTGGCGCTGCAGACATCGTCGCCGACCCCCATCACCGTTCCGGTAATCCTTTCATCCTCTACCTAATGCTCCTCATAAAGAGGTTTGATTTAGGTGTTTAAAATTCAACTGGCTTGATGATTCTTCCGATATTGCAGCGGTGTTTCGCCAATACCGCGCTTAAAGGCGCTGATAAAGTAGGTCACATCAGAAAAGCCTGTCTCGCAGGCTATCTCGCTGATCGAATGGTTGCTGTGCAGCAGGTAATCGCACGCTTTACGCAGCCGCAAGGTATTGAGGTACTGATGAATGGGTTCACCCGTTTCGTAATGAAACCGGCGCGAGACATAGCTTCGCGATTTGCCAAGCGCTTGTGCGAGCGTCGTAAGGCTAAATTTTTGCCGGTAGTTTTCATCGAGCCAGAACATCACCTCTGTGGCTATCCCGCTGCGGGGTTCCGGATGTTGTCGGCTATCGTCCGGTAACATATTTAATAAAGCCAGTAATAAGCAGGCGACTTGCTCACCGTTAAGACTCGCACTGGCAGCAAGGCGGGCGTAGCAGCTAAACAGGTGATCGATATGAGGGTGGATATCGGCGACATCCAGCACCAGCGCCGCGCCCCCGCGCGCAGAGAGCCGTGCTAAGCGCTGCTGATTGTGCGGGAAATGGCGCAGATATTTCACCACAGCATGCTGATCGACATGAATAATGGTGCGCCGGTAACAATCCTGCGCCTGGTCATCCACTATCACCCGGTGAAGCGTAAACGGCGGGAAGAAAAAAAGCCGCCCGGGGCGCATGGTGTAGTGCTGATTATCCACAATCACCACGCCAAAACCCTCCTCGACATACAACACTTCAAGGCACTGGTGCCAGTGATGATAGCGCACAGTATTGGCAAATAAACGGCTGAACGACACCAGCGCATCGTTAAGGGTGATCAGTTCTAACCGCTCCGCCTGCCAGCGTGTATCCATAGTGCAACCATTCTCAATTTTTACCGGGTGGAATTCATTTATAAACCACGGTTTTAAATTTCTTCAACTGCGGGTTTATCTAATCTTCACCGATGTGACAAAGCTAACATTTCCGCAGGCTGCTCATTAACTATCCTTCAGCGACACCATGAGGGAGAGCAAACTATGCCAGCAGCGCACGAGCAAACATCAAATCCATTGTCATCGCGTAGCGACGTTGTGCGCGTGCTGATGCACATGCTTGGCGCGCTGGATAAGCAGTTTCCTGACGGCACGTCGCGCTTCACTCTGGGCGATACCAGCGCGCATTACAGCGTGGCCATTGCTGAAATGGAGGGGCTATCCCGCGCGCTGTGGGGGCTGTTTCCGCTGATGGCTGGCGGCGATACGGAACCGTTTAGCCCGAAATACCTTGCCGCTATCGCAAAGGGGACCGATGCGAAAAGCGACGGCTTTTGGGGCGAAACCGGGCCTTACGATCAGCGGCTGGTGGAGATGGCTGCTTACGGTCTGGGGCTGGCATTGCTGGGCGATAAACTGACTGCAAAGTTCAGCGCGCAGCAGTTGCAAAACCTCCATCAGTGGCTCGACCAAATCACCGACGCGCAAATGCCGGACAGTAACTGGAACTTTTTCGCCATCATGGTGCAATTGGGTTTTAAACGCGCCGGACTTCCCTGGCAGCCCGAGGCCATCGCGCGGCGTTTTGCCATGATGGACGCGTACTATTTAGGCGATGGCTGGTATGCCGACGGCCCCGGTCGGCCAAAAGATTATTATATCTCGATGGCCTTTCATTTTTACGGCCTGGTGTATGCCACGCTTAATGGTGAAGAGGACGCTGCGCGGGCGGCAACGATTCGCGAGCGCGCGCGCCTGTTCGCCGGGGATTTTATCTATATGTCAGCGGCAAGCGGCGAGTCGGTGCCGTTTGGCCGCAGCCTGACATATCGCTTTGCGATGGTCGCCTTCTGGAGTGCCGTTGCCTTCTCCGGGCTGGATGTTTTCTCTCCCGGCATCGTGAAAGGGGTCATCCTGCGCCACCTGCGCTGGTGGTTAAAGCAGCCGATTTTCGATCGCGATGGCATCCTGACGCTCGGTTTCGCCTACCCAAATCTGGCGATGTGCGAAGACTATAATTCACCCGGCTCGCCCTACTGGGCGCTGAAAGTCTTTCTGATCCTGGCCTTACCCGACGCGCACCCGTTCTGGCAGGCGCCGGAACAACCGTTGCCAGTGCTTAACGCCCAGCGTACTGTTCCGCCAGCCGGGCAAATTCTCGTGCATAGCGATGGCTCAAAGCATGTCTGGATGCTGGCGTCCGGGCAGCTGGAGCTGAATAACTATGTTAATACCGAGGCGAAATACACCAAATTTGCCTACTCCAGCCTGTTTGGTTTCACCATTGAGCGCGGGCGTTATGGCATCAAGCACGCAGCCTGCGACTCGATGCTGCTGCTCAGCGATGGCGATAACTATTTTCGCGGACGCCGTGAATGCGAAGCGGTGGAGGTGAGCGAGGAGGGGATTTTCTCCCGCTGGTCTCCGTGGCACGACGTCCACATTGCGACCTGGCTTATCCCGTGCGGCGACTGGCATTTACGTGTGCATTGCGTGGATTCTGCGCGTCGGCTACAGAGCGTCGAAGGCGGTTTTGCGGTGTTCAACGCGCCGCACCGTAGCACGCAGGGCGGTAGCCTGATAACAGCGGAAAATGGCGTCAGCGGTATCTTTGAATTACTCCATGATGCGCCGCGAGAAGCGGACAGTGTGGTGACGCCGCCCAACAGCAGCATCATGTTTGCACCCTGCGCCGCCATCCCGGTGTTGCGCGGGGAAATTGCGCCTGGCCGCAACTGGCTGGCGTGCGCGGTGCAGGCGGCTGCGACGCCCGGCGCTTTTTGCCATGACCTACCCGAACTACAAATAGCAGAACATGCGCTGGTTATTCATCAACTAGGGCAGACAAAAACAACACGCCTTACTTTTAACTTCTGAACCTTACATACTTTGTCGAGGATAGTATGGACAAGACCGCTATCAATAACAAAACCGAGTATTACAAAATCAGTTCATTTATATTTCTCTACTTCTTTACCTGGTCCGCAAGTATTGGTTTGCTGGCTATCTGGCTGGGGCAAAAAGCCAATCTCAGCGGTACCGTAATCGGTACGGTATTTGCCGTGAACGGTATTTTCTCTGTCATTCTTAAACCTATTTATGGCTATATTCTCGATAAAATAGGCATGAGTAAATACCTGCTCTATTTTGTCGTGGCAATGTCTGCTTTAATGGCGCCCTTTTTTATTTATATCTATCAGCCGCTGCTGATTTCAAATACGCTGATGGGAATTATCGTCGGGGCGATTTATTTAAGTTTTGCCTGGTACGCTGGCGTTGCCGCCTGTGAATCTTATACCGATCGCTACAGCCGTTTAAATGGCATGGAATTTGGCCAGATAAGAATGTGGGGATCGCTTGGCTGGGCGGTGGCGTCGTCTTTCTCCGGGCTGCTGTTCAACCTTTCTCCGGCGTATAACTTTATTATGGGATCGGTTGCGTCGCTTATTATGCTGGCGGTGCTGCTGAGCCTGAAAGTGAACGTTCACTCAGCTCACGCCAGCGAGGTTCTGACCAAAGAGAAAATCGTGCCGGCGGATGTCTATGCGCTGCTGCGCAACCGCAAATTCTGGGCCTTCTGCCTGTATGTTGCGGGCGTAGCGTGGATGATGTTTATCGCGGAGCAGCAGTTCTCCCGCTATTTCGTCACCTTCTTTGATGATATCCATCAGGGCAACGCAGTGTTCGGTTACCTCGGCACGGTGCAGTCCGGCATGGAATTTGTCATGTATATGGTTATCCCGCTGTTCGTAAACTTTATCGGCGCCAAACGTGGTTTGTTAATTGTCGGCATGGTGGTCGGCGCGCGGTTAATTATCTCCGGGTTGTGCGAATCCCATCTGCTTATTTCAGTGTTAAAACCGCTGTATGGTCTGGAAATTTGCCTGCTGCTGGTGTCGGTATTTAAATATATCGCCGAGCATTTCGATAAACGCGTCAATGCCACCATGTATTTATTAGGGTATCAGGCAATGCTGTATGTCGGGAATGTGGTGGTTTCGTCACCGGCGGGAATATTGTACGACCGCATCGGCTTTGAAAATACCTATATTATTATGGGCGGCGTGGCGCTGGTATTTACGCTTGTCTCATTATTTACCTTATCTGCCTGCCAGAGTAAATGGCGACCTGTTAATGCCCTGGATATGGCGCAAGATAATGTTACGCGCTAAGGCTGTACTTATTTTCTGTAAAAAGAAGGAACCGAAATATGTTAAGTAAAATCGTTGAGGAACCGTTACGTGATTATCCCGGCGCGCCGATTGATGTACAGATATTTCGTAATGAACTGGCGAGCGCACGTAACCATACCCTTGAACTGATTCGCCATCATTTAACACAATTCGGTGAAAAGTTTCCCGCCGAAACCTGTGTGCAGGGCTATTACCCGTTAACGGATAATATTGAATGGACGACCAGTTTCTGGACCGGGCAATTATGGCTGGCGTGGGAAATGAGCGGCGAAGAACCCTTTCGCGCGCTGGCAGAGCGCCACGTCCGCTCCTTTGGGCTGCGCATCGCCGGGCGGCAGGATACCAATACTCACGACCTCGGTTTCTTATATACGCTCTCTTGCGTGGCAGCCTGGCGGCTAACCGGCAATCAGCAGGCGCGCGGTTTCGCGCTGCTGGCCGCCGAAGCGCTACTGGAGCGTTTTCATCAGCAAGCACACATCATCCAGGCCTGGGGCGATCTCAACGATCCGGAGCAGGCCGGGCGCATGATAATCGACTGCAATATGAATCTGCCGCTGCTCTACTGGGCCACGGAGCAGACCGGCGATCGTCGCTTTGCCGAGGCCGCCCAGGCGCATGTCCATCAGGCGGCGAAATACCTGGTGCGTGAGGACGCGTCTACCTATCATACTTACTATATGGATGTGCAAACCGGCGCGCCGCGCTACGGCAACACGCAACAGGGCTATGCCGACGACTCGTGCTGGTCACGCGGCCAGGCGTGGGGGATTTATGGCTTTTTACTGAGCTTCATCTATACCGGCGATACACAAATGGTGGCGCTGTCAAAAAGGCTGGCTAACTACTTTATCAACCGCCTGCCGGAAGATGCGGTGTGCCACTGGGATCTGGCGCTGGTCAATACCGATGCGTTGCGGGACTCTTCCGCTGCGGCGATTGCGGTGTGCGGCCTGCTGGAGCTGGTCAAACACCTGCCGGTGAGCGACCCGGACAGAGAGCGCTACCAGCTATGGGCAATGCGCATCATGTCTTCGCTTGGCAAACACTACCTGGCGGGGAAAGACGAAGAGACCACCGGGCTGCTGAAGCATTCGGTTTATCATCTGTCGAGCCATAAAGGGGTGGATGAGTGCTGTAGCTGGGGAGATTACTTTTACGTTGAAGCATTGATGCGCTTTTCACAAAGCTGGAAGAGCTACTGGTAAGCAATTTCCCTCTCCTTATCAGGGAGAGGGTGGGCAGGATGCGGGAAACTCAAAGACCCGATTCGAGGATACGGATTTGGGTTTCCAGCACATCGCCTTTTACCGCTTCGCTCCATGCTTTCATATGGGGCGTTCGCAGGTGGGCTTCCAGATGCGCCACGCTTTCCCAGCGCTCCACCATCACGATGGAATCTGGCGCAGAGGTCTGAAAGCTAACGCCCGCAGCATGATCCACCAGCGGTTCATAGCCGTGGCATCCCTCTTCCTGCAACACGACAGGAACGATTTTCGCAAATTGATCGAGTACGGCCTGGCGATGATGTTGACCAGGGCGGGTACGAATTTCTGCAATGACTGTCAGCATGGTTGGTTAGCTCCCTACGCTTTATCCTTTAAGCTGTCTGTTCCGGTTGCATCTGTTCACCAGACGCAGCCTTACCGCCTTGAAGCATTATTGATAATTATGCATTGAGGCCTGCAACAGTTAAGCAAAAATTTCCGCCAGATGCTTGCGATATTGTTCGATATAGGCCGGTACGTTCGGATCTTTAATCACATCGTTGACGATAAAGGTCGGCAGCGCGTCCATCCCGAGGAATTGATTCGCTTTATGGAACGGCAGGTAAACGCCGTCAACACCGACGCCGTGGAAGAACTGCTCTTTATCGGTGAACGCTTCCATTGGCGCATTCCAGGTCAGGGAGAGCATGTAGGTTTTGCCCTGAATTAACCCGCCGGAACCGTACTTTTTCGACGGATCTTTGCGGGTACGGCCATCGCTGGCGTACAACGCGCCGTGACCTTCGGTGAACACATCATCCATATATTTTTTGACGGTCCAGGGCGCGCCCATCCACCAGCCCGGCATCTGCCAGATAACGGTGTCGGCCCAGAGGAAGTTTTGCACTTCGGCTTTCACATCGTAATCGCTGTCGGCACGCACGGTTTTAACATCGTGCCCGGCGTCGCGCAGGAAGGTTTCCGCGACCTCGGTCAGGGTGTCATTCAACTGACCGTTAGAGTGGGCGAACTTTTTCGCGCCATTGATAATCAAAATATTGCTCATGAATTGCCCTCATTTGAGACATATGTCACAAATTCTACCGCTTTCATCGGAACGGGAGAACTGACAAATTCGGCAAAGTCTTTTGCTGCTGGCGCAATAATGCGCTTTATGGCCGTTTTTATTGCACAAACGAGGCGAGACGACCACAATAAACGCGTGGAATTATTTTTTCACGTCAGGACATTTATCAGTACGGGCTGGTTGAATGGATACAGCCCGCAACAAAATGGAGGAAAGTTATGCATAAACTCGCGGCATTTTCATTGATTTTCGCGCTCGGCACATTACCGGCTATTGCAGCGAATCAGGGCGGTTTTACCGGCCCGAGCAGTAAGGCCACGGTTGCCACCGCGAAAACCCTCAGTGATGACGCTATGGTTACGCTGCGCGGCAATATCATCGAGCGTATTTCTGGCGATACCTATATCTTTAAAGACCCGACCGGCACCATTAATATTGAAATCGACGACAATCGCTGGAATGGTGTGACCGTCGGCCCGGATGATCTGGTCGAAATTCACGGCGAAGTAGATAAAGACTGGAACTCGGTCGAAATCGATGTCAAACAGATCAGTAAGGTCGCTAAATAACCCCCCTGAGGCGTGAAAAATTCGCTCTTCGCTATGATTCCTTGCCGCAGATAAGGTAGTATCTGCGGCAATATTGCCGCCGTACAGGCGGAGATACATGTTGAGGAATCACGATCAATGAGCGATATGGCAGAGCGCCTTGCGCTACATGAATTTACGGAAAACGCCTACCTGAACTACTCCATGTACGTCATCATGGACAGGGCGTTGCCGTTTATCGGTGATGGTCTGAAACCTGTTCAGCGTCGCATCGTTTACGCAATGTCTGAGCTCGGGCTGAATGCCAGCGCTAAGTTCAAAAAATCAGCGCGTACCGTGGGCGATGTGCTGGGTAAATACCACCCGCACGGCGACAGCGCGTGCTATGAAGCGATGGTGCTGATGGCGCAGCCGTTCTCGTACCGCTATCCGCTGGTGGATGGCCAGGGGAACTGGGGCGCGCCGGACGATCCGAAGTCCTTCGCCGCCATGCGTTACACCGAATCTCGCCTGTCTAAGTATGCCGAGCTGCTGCTGAGCGAATTAGGCCAGGGCACCGTTGACTGGATACCCAACTTTGATGGCACGTTGCAGGAGCCGAAAATGCTGCCTGCGCGTCTGCCGAACATTCTGCTGAACGGTACCACCGGTATCGCCGTGGGTATGGCGACGGATATCCCGCCTCACAACCTGCGCGAAGTCGCCAGAGCCGCTATCACGCTGATTGAGCAGCCGAAAACGACGCTCGATCAGCTGCTGGATATCGTGCAGGGGCCGGACTACCCGACCGAAGCTGAAATCATTACCTCGCGCGCGGAAATTCGCAAAATCTACCAGAATGGCCGTGGTTCGGTACGTATGCGCGCCGTGTGGAAAAAAGAGGACGGCGCTGTGGTTATCACCGCGCTGCCGCACCAGGTCTCCGGCGCGCGCGTGCTGGAGCAAATCGCCAGCCAGATGCGCAATAAAAAGCTGCCGATGGTTGACGATCTGCGCGACGAGTCGGATCACGAAAACCCGACGCGGCTGGTGATTGTCCCGCGCTCCAACCGTGTGGATATGGATCAGGTGATGAACCACCTGTTTGCCACCACCGATCTGGAAAAGAGCTACCGTATCAACCTGAACATGATCGGTCTGGATGGTCGCCCGGCGGTGAAAAACCTGCTGGAAATCCTTACCGAGTGGCTGGCGTTTCGCCGGGATACGGTGCGCCGCCGCCTGAATCACCGTCTGGAGAAAGTGCTCAAACGCCTGCATATCCTTGAAGGTTTGCTGGTGGCGTTTCTCAATATCGATGAAGTGATTGAGATTATCCGCACCGAGGATGAGCCGAAGCCAGCGCTGATGTCGCGCTTTGGCATCAGCGAAACCCAGGCGGAAGCTATCCTTGAGTTGAAACTGCGCCATCTTGCCAAACTGGAAGAGATGAAGATTCGCGGCGAGCAGAACGAACTGGAAAAAGAGCGCGATCAGCTGCAAGCGATTCTGGCCTCCGAGCGCAAGATGAACAACCTGCTGAAAAAGGAACTGCAGGCCGATGCCGACGCATTCGGCGACGATCGCCGCTCACCGCTGCAGGAGCGCGAAGAAGCGAAGGCGATGAACGAGCACGATATGCAGCCTTCCGAGCCGGTCACCATTGTGCTGTCGCAAATGGGCTGGGTGCGCAGCGCCAAAGGCCACGATATTGACGCGCAAGGGCTGAGCTATAAAGCCGGTGATAGCTGGAAAGCGTCGGTGAAAGGCAAGAGCAACCAGCCGGTAGTGTTTATTGATACTACCGGGCGCAGCTATGCCATCGACCCGATTACGCTGCCGTCTGCGCGCGGGCAGGGCGAACCGATCACCGGTAAACTTACGCTCCCGCCGGGCGCGACCGTTGAGCATATGGTGATGTGCAACGATGACCGCAAACTGCTGATGGCCTCCGATGCCGGTTATGGTTTTGTCTGTACCTTTAATGATTTAGTGGCGCGTAACCGTGCCGGTAAAACGCTAATCAGCCTGCCTGACAACGCACGGGTGATGCCGCCGCTGGAGATTGAGAACGACGACGATATGCTGCTGGCGATAACCCATGCTGGCCGCATGTTGATGTTCCCGGTCAGCGATCTGCCGCAGCTTTCGAAAGGTAAAGGCAACAAAATCATCGGTATCCCGTCGGCGGATGCCGCGAAAGGGGACGACGGCCTGGCGCATTTGTATTTGCTGGCACCGCAAAGCACGCTCACCATCCACGTCGGTAAACGCAAAATCAAACTGCGCCCGGAAGAGTTGCAAAAAGTGCAGGGCGAACGCGGCCGTCGCGGTACGCTAATGCGCGGCTTGCAGCGAATCGACCGTGTAGAAATTGATGCGCCCGCCCGCCCGGGCACCGGCGACAGCGAAGAATAATCTTCGTCATCTTGTCCCCCACCAGCCGGTGGGGGATATGTATCGTGTAAAATTTCCCGTAAAAGCGTTGTTTATTCGCTGATTGCGATTAACAATACGTTTTTACAGGCCTGCAAAAAAAAACAAACGCCCTGGCCGGACTGGCTGCGCGTGGCACCGCCCGTTTGCATAATCTGGCGTGCAAATCATGCTCAAAGGTATGGGCTTTCGAGGACGCTATGCTATTCATTTTTCGCGTAATTATTGTTGTTATCTACTCTATTCTGGTCTGCATATTTGGCTCTATTTACTGCCTGTTCAGCCCACGTAACCCGAAGCATGTCGCTACCTTCGGCCATATGTTTGGCCGCCTGGCGCCGCTGTTCGGCCTGAAAGTCGAAACCCGTTTGCCGCCGGATGCGTCACAGTTTGGCAATGCTATCTACATCGCTAATCATCAGAACAACTACGATATGGTAACGGCTTCTAACATTGTGCAGCCGCCGACCGTTACCGTGGGCAAAAAAAGCCTGCTGTGGATCCCGTTCTTTGGCCTGCTTTACTGGCTGACCGGCAACCTGTTGATTGACCGTAACAATCGGACGAAAGCGCACGGCACCATTGCGCAAGTGGTGAAGCATATCCAGAAGCGCAATATCTCTGTCTGGATGTTTCCGGAAGGGACACGCAGCCGGGGCCGCGGGTTGCTGCCGTTTAAAACCGGCGCGTTTCACGCAGCGATTGCCGCCGGAGTGCCTGTCATTCCGGTGTGCGTGTCGAATACCTCGAACAAAATCAACCTTAACCGCTTGCGTAACGGTCTGGTGATTGTCGAGATGCTGCCGCCGATTGATATCACGCAGTATGGCAAAGATCAGGTGCGCGAGCTGGCCGTGCATTGCCGTGAAGTGATGGCGCAGAAAATCGCCGAACTTGATAAAGAAGTAGCAGAACGTGAAGCGGCCGGTCGGCTTTAATTTTTTGATTTATAGCAAGTCCAGCGAAGTGAATTTCTCTGGCGATGTGAGTCAGTTTTACACGGAGCAAATATGTCACTCAGTCGGCGTCAGTTTATTCAGGCATCCGGTGTTGCGCTTTGTGCAGGCGCATTACCGCTGAGGGCAAATGCTGCCGGCAAGCAACCCCCGCTGCCCGTGCCTCCACTGCTGGAGTCGCGCCGCGGGCAGCCCCTGTTTCTCACCTTACAGCGCGCGCACTGGTCTTTTGCCAGCGGCACGCGCGCGCAGGTTGCCGGTATCAACGGGCGTTACCTCGGGCCGACGGTTCGCGTCTGGAGCGGGGATGACGTCAAACTTATTTATAGCAATCGGCTGACGGATAACGTTGCGATGACGGTCAGCGGTTTACAGGTGCCAGGCCCACTGCTTGGCGGCCCCGCGCGGATGATGTCGGCCAGTAGCGACTGGGCGCCGGTGCTGCCGATTCGCCAGAGCGCCAGCACATTGTGGTATCACGCCAACACGCCTAACCTTGCCGCCCAGCAGGTGTATAACGGGCTGGCGGGCATGTGGCTGATAGAAGATGAGGTCAGCAAATCGCTGCCTATCCCGAATCACTACGGTGTCGATGATTTCCCGGTCATTATTCAGGATAAACGTCTGGATAACTTCGGCACGCCGGAGTATAGCGAGCCGGGCAGCGGGGGCTTTGTTGGCGACACGCTGATGGTGAACGGCGCACAAAGCCCTTACATGGAAGTGTCTCGCGGCTGGGTACGCCTGCGCCTGCTGAACGCCTCCAATGCGCGCCGTTACTTGTTGCAGGCAAGCGATGGCCGCGCACTGCATGTGATTGCCAGCGATCAGGGCTTTTTACCAGCGCCAGTGGCGGTCAAGCAACTGGCGCTGGCGCCGGGCGAGCGGCGTGAAGTGCTGATTGATATGACCAATGGTGATGAAGTATCGATAACCTGCGGCGAAGCGGCGAGCATTATGGACAGACTGCGCGGTTTCTTTGAGCCGTCGAGCATTCTGATTTCGACGCTGGTGCTAACGCTGCGCCCGACCGGGCTGCTGCCGCTGGTCACCGATACGCTGCCGATGCGCCTGCTCCCTGACGATGTGCAGGCCGGTACGCCGGTTCGCAGCCGTGATATCACGCTGGGCAGTGACCCTGGGATCAACGGCCAGCTCTGGGATACCCAGCGTATTGATATGACCGCCCAACAAGGGAGCTGGGAGCGCTGGACGGTTCGTGCGGATATGCCGCAATCGTTCCATATAGAAGGCGTGATGTTTATCGTGCGCAACGTTAATGGCGCGGCACCTTTTCCTGAAGATCGCGGCTGGAAAGATACGGTTTGGGTCGACGGGCAGGTGGAGCTACTGGTGTGGTTCGGCCAGCCTTCCTGGCCGCATTTTCCTTTCCTGTATCAAAGCCAGACGCTGGAAATGGCCGATCGCGGCTCGGTTGGGCAACTGCTGGTGAACCCGGCACCGTAATCTCCCTCTTTCTTCGCACATCGTCGGTGAATGCACAGAAACGTTGTGCGATATACCTTCATATACCCACACAAAGCGGCGTATAATCGCCGCCCTTTGTTGAATTTTTTACCACCCCGGAAGCAAGATGAGCGCAATATCCCTGATCCAGCCGGATCGTGACCTTTTCTCCTGGCCCCAGTACTGGGCGGCCTGTTTCGGCCCTGCGCCGTTTTTACCGATGTCGCGTGAAGAGATGGAACAGCTCGGCTGGGATAGCTGCGACATTATCCTGGTGACTGGCGATGCGTATGTCGATCACCCGAGCTTCGGTATGGCCATCTGCGGGCGTATGCTGGAAGCCCAGGGGTTTCGCGTGGGGATCATTGCCCAGCCGGACTGGAGCAGCAAAGATGACTTTATGCGTCTGGGCAAACCGAACCTGTTCTTCGGCGTGACCGCCGGCAATATGGACTCGATGATCAACCGTTACACCGCCGATCGTAAACTGCGCCATGACGACGCCTATACGCCGGATAACGTTGCCGGTAAACGCCCGGATCGTGCCACGCTCGTCTATACCCAGCGCTGCAAAGAGGCGTGGAAAGATGTGCCGGTTATCTTAGGCGGTATCGAAGCCAGCCTGCGCCGCACGGCGCATTATGATTACTGGTCTGACACCGTGCGTCGCTCGGTGCTGATTGATGCCAAAGCCGACATGCTGATGTTTGGTAACGGTGAACGCCCGCTGGTGGAAGTGGCGCACCGACTGGCGGCGGGTGAGCCCATTGCGCAGATCCGCGATGTGCGCAACACGGCAATCGTGGTCAAAGAAGCGCTGCCTGGCTGGAGCGGTGTCGATTCCACGCGTCTCGACACGCCGGGTAAAATCGACCCAATCCCGCATCCGTACGGTGAAGACTTGCCGTGCGCGGATAATAAGCCCGTGGTACCACAGGCGCAGGAAGCCCGGCGCGTGACGGTTCAGCCGCCGCGCCCGAAGCCCTGGGAGAAGACTTATGTTTTGCTGCCCTCTTTTGAGAAGGTCAAAAGCGACAAAGTTTTATATGCTCACGCCTCGCGCATTTTGCACCATGAAACCAACCCAGGTTGCGCCAGGGCGCTGATGCAAAAGCATGGCGATCGCTATATCTGGATAAACCCGCCGGCTATCCCGCTCTCCACCGAAGAGATGGACAGCGTGTTTGCCCTGCCGTATCAGCGCGTGCCGCACCCGGCCTATGGCAAAAGCCGCATCCCGGCTTACGACATGATCCGCTTTTCAATTAATATTATGCGCGGCTGTTTTGGCGGCTGCTCTTTCTGCTCGATTACCGAACACGAAGGGCGCATTATTCAGAGCCGCTCACAAGAGTCGATCATTAATGAGATCGAAGCCATTCGCGACACGGTGCCCGGTTTTACCGGTGTTATCTCCGATCTTGGCGGCCCGACGGCCAATATGTATATGCTGCGCTGTAAATCGCCGCGCGCCGAACAGACCTGCCGCCGCCTCTCGTGTGTCTACCCGGACATTTGTCCGCATATGGATACCAACCACCAGCCGACCATCGATCTCTACCGCCGCGCGCGTTCTCTCAAAGGCATTAAAAAGATCCTGATTGCCTCCGGCGTGCGTTACGACCTGGCGGTGGAAGATCCGCGCTACGTGAAAGAGCTGGCGACGCACCATGTGGGCGGCTATCTGAAGATTGCCCCGGAGCACACGGAAGAGGGGCCGCTGTCGAAAATGATGAAGCCGGGCATGGGAAGCTACGATCGCTTTAAACAGCTTTTCGATACCTATTCCAAAGAGGCGGGCAAAGAGCAGTATCTGATCCCGTACTTTATCTCGGCGCACCCCGGTACGCGTGATGAAGACATGGTTAACCTGGCGTTATGGCTCAAGCGTCACCGTTTCCGCCTCGATCAGGTGCAGAACTTCTATCCTTCGCCGCTGGCGAACTCGACGACGATGTATTACACCGGCAAAAATCCGCTGTCGAAAATCGATTACAAGAGCGAAGAGGTGGTGGTGCCGAAAGGGGACAAACAGCGCCGCCTGCATAAAGCGCTGCTGCGCTATCACGATCCGGCAAACTGGCCGCTGCTGCGCCAGGCGCTGGAAGCGATGGGCAAAAAGCACCTGATTGGTTCGCGCCGCGAGTGCCTGGTCCCGGCGCCGACGCTGGATGAGATGCGTGAAGCGCGTCGGCAAAATAGCCGCGCGCAGCCTGCGCTTTCCCGCCATACAGCGATTGCGCACCAGCGCAGTAACGGCAAACAAACGCCTGTTGCGGCGAAGAAGAAAGCCCCGCGCGTGCGCTGATCCGCACATAAAAAAGCCCGGCGGGTTGCCGGGCTGATATCAGACGGGCGCGTTAGCCGCCGAACTGATCCGGATCCGGGCCGAGGCGTTTGCCCTGGTCCAGTTTGGCGATTTCGCCCAGCTCGTCTTTATCGAGGCGGAAATCCCAGACACCGAAGTTTTCCGCAATACGCGCCGGGGTGACGGATTTTGGAATCACGACCAGGCCACTGTCCAGATGCCAGCGGATCACAACCTGCGCCGGGGTTTTGCCATATTTATCTGCCAGTTCACGGATGATTTTCTGATCGAAAACCCCTTCGCCGCCTTGTGCCAGCGGGCTCCAGGACTCGGTCTGGATCTTATGCGTGGCGTTCCAGGCGTGTAGCTGGCGCTGCTGCATCAGCGGGTGCAGTTCGATTTGGTTGATAACCGGGGCCACGCCGGTCTCATCGATAATTTTTTGCAGATGCGGGATCTGGAAGTTACACACGCCGATACTTTTAATCAGCCCCTGCTTTTGCAGTTCGATCATGCCTTTCCAGGCGTCCACATAATGATCGATGGCCGGTACCGGCCAGTGCATCAGATAGAGATCCACATAGTCGAGCTGAAGCTTTTTCAGGCTCTCTTTTAAGGCTTCCGCCGGGCGTTTCTGGTCATCATTCCAGAGCTTGGTTGTAATGAACAACTCCTCGCGCGCCACATCTGCACTGGCGAGTGCTTTACCGACGCCCTCTTCATTTTTATAGGCGGCGGCGGTGTCAATTGAGCGGTAACCCACTTCCAGTGCTTTATGAATAGCGGTAACCACTTCCTCGTTGCTTGCTTTCCACACGCCCAGGCCTAATTGTGGCATCAGGTTGCCGTCGGATAGCTTAATCACCGTTGGTTGTGTCATGCATCTCTCCTTTCAAAAGGCTTACCGGGACGAACCCGGTAAGGTGGTGTGCAATTAAGTGTGGTCGAAAAAACCAAAAACGAAAGCCTTGCTTTTGTGGCGCTTAGCGTGCGGCTTCGTAAATACGACGGCTGACATCCAGCGTAATATCCTGGTGCTCGCCAAGTTGCGTCATGCCGTGCTCTTCCAGTTTTGCCAGCAGTGCCGGGATGGAACTGCCGTCCAGGCCGTAGGCAGACAGGCGTGTTGGTACACCCATACGTTCGAAGAAATCACGGGTGGCGGCAATGGCCGCATCAATGCGTTCCTCTTCCGTCCCTTCGGTAATGTTCCACACGCGTGCGGCGTATTGCAGCAGCTTGGCGCGCTTGGCTTCACGCTTCTCATTCCACAGGGCAGGCAGGACGATTGCCAGGGTTTGCGCGTGGTCGAGGCCATGCATCGCGGTCAGCTCATGGCCCAGCATATGCGTTGCCCAGTCCTGCGGGACGCCTGCGCCAATCAGGCCATTTAACGCCTGGGTCGCAGCCCACATCACGTTAGCGCGCACGTTGTAGTTTTCCGGCTCCTGCAACGCTTTGGGGCCATCTTCAATCAACGTCAGCAAGATGCCCTCGGCAAAGCGATCCTGGATTTTGCCATCAACCGGGTAAGTCACGTATTGCTCAACGGTATGTACGAAAGCATCAACGACACCGTTCGCCACCTGGCGCGGCGGCAGGGTGTAAGTGTAGACCGGGTCGAGCACGGCAAACAGCGGCTGAACGAACGGCGAATGGAAGGCTTGCTTATCGCCCGTGGTTTTACGTGACACCACCGCGCCTTTGTTCGACTCCGAACCAGTGGCCGGTAACGTCAGCACGGAACCCATCGGGATAGCGCTTTTGATTTCGCTGCCGCGGGTTTGCAGGATATGCCAGGGATCGACACCTTCAGCATAGTGGGCCGCCGCTGCGATAAATTTGGTGCCATCCAGCACGGAACCGCCGCCCACAGCCAGCAGGAACGTTATCTTTTCATCACGCGCGATCTTGACCGCTTTCATCAGCGTTTCATAAGACGGGTTGGGTTCGATACCGCTGAATTCACGAACGTCCAGGCCATCCAGCGCGCGGTAAACGTGTTCCAGCACGCCGTTCTTTTTCACACTGCCGCCGCCGTAAGTTATCAATACGCGCGCGTCTGCCGGGATTTGCTCACGCAGGTCGGCAATCGCACCTTTACCAAACAGGATGCGGGTCGGGGTGTGTAAATTAAAATTGTTCATCGTTCGTTCCCTTATGAGTGGGTGTTACCTGATAAGCAATATTGTGGGTGCAGGGGATATATCGCTCAATGCACATTCCTGCCTATGTCTTGCCTGTTTCTCTTTACGACTGGAGAAAAAGCACAAAACTTTGCACACTGTAGCGGTCGAATCAGCCTGCCGGAGAGGCAAAAAATGAACCGTGACGAGATTTGCCTGCAATTAACTGAAAAGATTAAGGCTCTGAAAAATAATGAAAACAGGCTTAACGCTTTGCTGCCCGATATTCGCTTACTGTATGGCACTCAGCCGGGTACCCGCACGCCGGTGATGTACCAGCCTGGCATCGTGTTTCTCTTTTCCGGCCACAAAATTGGCTATATCAATGAGCGAATGTTTCGTTATGACCCCAATGAATATTTGCTGCTGACGGTACCGCTGCCGTTCGAATGCGAAACCTTCGCCACGCCCCAGGTGCCGCTGGCCGGGATCCGGCTGAATGTGGATATCCTGCAATTACAGGAGCTGCTGATGGATATCGGCGAAGATGAGCATTTCCATCCGCGGGCTGCGGCGAGCGGGATAAATTCAGCGACGTTATCTGACGAGATTTTGTGCGCCGCCGAACGGCTGCTGGATGTGATGGAACGCCCGCTGGATGCGCGCATTCTCGGCAAACAGATTATTCGCGAGATGCTTTACCACGTCCTGACCGGGCCGTGCGGCGGCGCGCTGCTGGCGCTGGTGAGCCGCCAGACGCACTTCAGCCTGATTAGCCGCGTGCTTAAGCGTATTGAGAGCCAGTACACGGAAAGCCTTAGCGTTGATCAGCTGGCGGCGGAGGCCAATATGAGCGTCTCGGCGTTTCACCACAATTTCAAGTCGGTGACCAGCACCTCGCCGCTGCAATACCTGAAGAGTTACCGCCTGCATAGAGCGCGGATGCTGATGGTGCACGACGGTATGAAAGCCAGTGCGGCGGCGCTGCGTGTTGGCTATGAAAGCGCCTCGCAATTCAGCCGTGATTTTAAGCGCTACTTTGGGCTGACGCCCGGCGAGGATGTGGCGAGAATTCGCATGATACAGGGAAGTTAACGCGCGTCCCTCTTCGCGGGAAGAGGGAACGAAATCAGGCGTACTTTTTCTTAATAACGACGGCAATGGTGCCAATCAGCCCAGCAACCAGCAGGAAAACCGGCAGCAGCATCAGGATGGTCATCACCTGATCTTCATGGCGTTTAACGAACGGGATCATGCTGATGGCATAACCCAGCGACATCACCGCACCGACCCACAGCAGTGCGCTCAGCCAGTTAAATAGCTGAAAACGGCGGTTTGATAAGCCCGAGATACCGGCCATCGTGGGCAGCAGGGTACGCACAAAAGCGAGAAAACGCCCGGCCAGTAGCGCCAGCAAACCGTGGCGGTCAAACATATATGTCGCTCGCTCGTGGTACTTTACCGGCAGCTGGGAGAGCCAGCTTTTCACCACGCGCGTATTGCCAAGCCATTTGCCCTGTAAATAGCTCAGCCAGCAGCCGAGGCTGGCGGCGACCGTCAGAATAAACAGCGTCGGCACGAAGTCCATGCACCCGCGCGCAATCAGCGCGCCTGCCAGTAACAGCAAGCTGTCGCCGGGTAAAAATGAAGCAGGCAGTAAACCATTCTCTAAAAAGAGCGTGGCAAACATCACAATATAAACCACGCCGACAACATGAGGATTTGCCAGCGCCGCAAAGTCGTGTTGCCAGAGCGCAGCAATAATATTTTGAAAAACAACCATGGACTTTCCTGTGGAACCGCTTTGAAGCGGCTATTATACTCCTCTCGCGCCCGAAACACCTTGATCGTGGGCGCAAGAAATACAGGGTTTTCTGTGGATGCCCCACTTTACACGATGCGCTGGAAACCTGCTGCTAAATCCTCTTTCAAATCGTCAACGTTTTCTAAACCAATATGGAGACGAATAAGGGTACCGCTAAAATCGACTTCGCCGTCCGGACGAATGGCGGCAAGTTGATCCGGCTGATTTGCTAAAATTAATGATTCGTACCCGCCCCACGAATAGGCCATGCTGAATAACGAAAAGTGGTCGAGATAGTTTGCCAGCTCTTCATTATTTAAACGTTTATTTAACACAAAGGAGAACAGCCCGCTGCTGCCTGTAAAGTCTCGCTTCCAGTACTCATGGCCTTTGCTGCCCGGTAAGGCCGGGTGATTCACGCGCGCGACCTGCGGGTGCTCCGCCAGCCATTGCGCGATCTTCAGGCTGCTTTCATGGTGCTGGCGCAGGCGCACGCTGAGGGTGCGCAGCCCACGGCTGGTCATATAAGCGGTGTCGGCATCGACCATTTGCCCCATCAGATAGGCGTTCTCGCGCAGCTGCTCCCAGCAGCGGGCGTTAGCGACGGCGGTGCCAATCATGCCGTCTGAATGACCAATCAGATACTTTGTCGCCGCCTGAATAGAAATATCGATATCAAACGCCAGCGCTTTAAACAAAATGCCTGCCGCCCAGGTGTTATCAATCATGATGATAGCCTCGGGCGCGACGCTTCTGACCGCCTGCACGATAGCGGGAACGTCATGGACTTCCATGGTGATAGAGCCGGGAGATTCCAGGAACACCACTTTGGTGTTGGGCTGAATAAGCCGCACGATACTTGCGCCGATCAGCGGATCGAACCAGCTGGTGGTCACGCCCAGCCTGGTGAGAATTTTGTTGCAGAAGTCCTGGCTTGGCTCATAAGCGGTGTTGGTCATCAGCACATGATCGCCTTGCTCAACAAAGGCCAGAATGGTGTTTGCCACCGCAGCCGCGCCGCAAGGGAACAGAGCACAGCCCGCGCCACCTTCCAGTTCGCACATCGCTTCCTGTAATGAGAAGTGCGTCAGCGTCCCGCGACGCCCGTAGAACAGCTCGCCGTTGGCGCGGTTACGGGTGGCGTGTCGTTTGGCTTCTACCGTGTCGAAAACCAGGGAAGAGGCGCGCTGAATCACGCTATTGACCGCTCCCTGCGTATATTTCTTGCTGCGCCCTGCGTTAACCAGAGCAGTATCAATATGCTTCGCCGTCATGTTTGCTAAACCTGTTTTATACGTCTGGATGTCCAGACTACCATGAAAGATTGCGGATGCCTCCTGCTTAAGAGAAAGCGCGTTAATTTTTTCTTATAAATGTTCACAGGCGTTTATTTACTGCGTAAGCGCAAAGAAAAGGGCTTACATTTCAGGCAGTATGTAAATACTAATGAGAACTACTATCAATTCGGCGAAGTTTTGATATTATTGCGCTCAGATTTTGTGATTTGCGTCTCGGAGATACACAGTGGGTAATAATTTGATGCAGACTGATCTATCCGTGTGGGGTATGTATCAGCATGCCGATATCGTTGTGAAAATTGTGATGATCGGCCTGATCCTGGCTTCTGTCGTCACATGGGCTCTTTTCTTCAGCAAAAGCGTTGAGATGATTTCTCAAAAGCGCCGCCTTAAGCGCGAGCAGCAGCAGCTGGCTGAAGCCCGTTCTCTGGATCAGGCCAGCGAAATCTCCGCCTCTTTCCACGCAAAAAGCCTTAGCACTCTGCTGATTAATGAAGCCCAGAATGAACTGGAACTTTCTGAAGGCAGCGAAGACAACGAAGGTATCAAAGAGCGCACCGGTTTTCGCCTGGAGCGCCGCGTTGCCGCAACCGGTCGTTATATGGGGCGCGGAAATGGTTATCTCGCCACCATCGGCGCAATCTCTCCGTTCGTGGGCCTGTTTGGTACCGTCTGGGGCATCATGAACAGCTTTATTGGTATTGCGCAAACGCAAACCACTAACCTTGCCGTCGTTGCACCCGGTATCGCTGAAGCGCTGCTGGCTACGGCTATTGGCCTGGTTGCCGCTATCCCCGCCGTGGTTATCTATAATATTTTCGCGCGTATGATTGGCAGCTATAAAGCGACGCTCGGCGATGTTGCGGCCCAGGTTCTGCTGCTGCAAAGCCGCGATCTTGACCTGGCTGCCAGCGCCTCATCCCAGCCGGTTCGTTCCGCTTCGAAATTACGTGTAGGTTAATAGCAATGGCGATGCGTCTTAATGAAAACCTGGACGATAACGGCGAAATGCATGAAATCAACGTGACGCCGTTTATCGACGTTATGTTAGTGCTGCTGATTATCTTTATGGTCGCCGCGCCGCTTGCTACCGTTGATGTGAAGGTTAATCTTCCGGCATCATCCAGCCAGCCGCAGCCGCGCCCGGAAAAACCGGTTTACCTGTCGGTGAAAGCAGATAACACCATGTTTATCGGTAACGATCCGGTAACGGATGAGACGATGATTGCTGAGCTGAATGCGCTGACCGAAGGTAAGAAAGATACCACCATCTTCTTTCGCGCGGATAAAACCGTAGATTACGAAACAATGATGAAAGTGATGGATACGCTGCATCAGGCCGGTTATCTGAAAATCGGTCTGGTGGGGGAAGAGGTCGCGAAAGCGAAGTAACGCCCGGGCAGTAAGTAAAAGGCTGGCAGCGATGCCAGCCTTTTCTGTTTCTGAGCGAAAATCGGTTTAGCCCAGGTGTTCGCCGCCGGTTACACCGTGAACCTCTGCGGTAACATAGCTTGATTCCTGGCTCGCCAGGTAGACATAAATCCCCGCCAGTTCTGCCGGTTGCCCGGCGCGTTTCAGCGGCGTTTGCTGGCCAAATTGCGGCAGTTTGTCCTGTGGCTGACCACCAGAAATCTGCAACGCAGTCCAGATTGGCCCTGGCGCGACGATATTCACGCGAATCCCTTTCTCAGCCACCTGTTTCGCCAGTCCGCGGCTGTAGTTAAGGATGGCGGCCTTCGTTGATGCGTAGTCCAGCAGATGGGTACTCGGCTGGTAGGCCTGAATAGACGACGTGGTGATGATGCTACCGCCGGGCGGCAATATCGCGACCGTTTCTTGCGTGATCCAAAAGAGCGAGAAGACGTTAAGTGTGTAGGTTTGCACAAATTGCTCGGTCGTCAGGTTCGCAATCTCTTCAATGGCTGTTTGGCGACCGGCGACCAGCGCCAGCACATCCAGCCCGCCGAGCTGCTCTTTCGCTTTATGCGCCAGCGCGCGGGCAAAAGACTCATCGCTCAGATCGCCTGGGATCAGCACCGCTTTACGACCGGCCTCCTCGATCAGGGCTTTAACCTGCTGCGCGTCCTCTTCCTCTGCGGGCAGGTAGTTAATAGCAACATCTGCACCTTCACGCGCATACGCAATTGCTGCCGCGCGTCCAATCCCGGAGTCGCCGCCTGTCACCAGAGCCTTACGGCCTTTCAAACGCCCGCTACCCACGTAACTGTTTTCGCCACAGTCAGGAACAGGTTCCATTTTGGCCTGCACGCCTGGGTAGGGCTGCTTCTGTTTCGGGTATTCACCTGTGTAATACTGGGTGGTGGGATCCTGAATTTTCGTTTGATCGGTAGACATTAAGTACCTCCATTTCGATTAGTGTCAGTACTTAAGGGTAGAACGCTGAGGAGGATGCGCAGGAAATTCAGTTTTTTCTTGAAAAGAAATAAAAGCAACAAACCGTGATCGCTATTTCACTTTTGCGTTTTTGTTCGCGAGGTCTTCAGTTAATGCAACGGTCGTCACGTTTGAGGTGCGGTATTCGCCATCGCTAAGTTTGCGGCTCAGGCGCAGCGTCGCGGACTCTCTTTCGAGGATATATTGATAGTTCGCTTCCAGGCGGCCCATGATTTTCTCCAGCAGCTCTGGCTTTTGCGCAATGACGGCATTAATGACCGCGCCATAAATTTCCTCTTTGACCTGCAAAGGGTATATTTCGCGGCGGTTTTGCCATTTCAGACGCACCAGCGTCGCAGGGATCGACACCAGTTCCTGAGCGATACGCTCAATGGTTTCGTTTTTACTGGATACCAGTGCTTCCATATTTTGCTTTAAGATAAATTCATCACTATTTCTGTCACTGAAACTCAAATAAACATTATTATTATCGAGTTCTTTCACTTTATTCATCTCCGAGCGTATAAAACATCGGTGCATCTTTTTCGCGCGTTATTAAATTAAGCCAAATTTCATTTCCAGCGTCGTTTATTTGTTGTGTTTTATCGACAATTAATTGGCTTAATGTTTGAGCATCAATCTCGCCTTCTTCTTGTAAGTCATTAAGCAGGCGAGCAAAGGTCTCGATTTTTACTACCCGGAATAAGCGCTCTTTAATATGCCGATCGCGCTCTTCCAGCAGCATATTTCGCGACTGGCCGGTATGACTGACATTCGCTAATATATCGTTGGCATGTTCGCAGAGCGTTCTTTTCCCCTGAGTTAAATTTGTTTCTTTTGCTTCTTCTCCAGACTTATTTTCAACGGCAGAAAGATGAAATCGTGCCGGAACAAGATTCTCGGGGAGCATTCTTAATATCCTTTATTATCAACAAGGAAGGAATAATTCAGGCGTGAGGTTCGTTGACAATATCATGGCGCAAATTTAAAATCAAAAAAAATGGAGCTGCTCATGAACAGTATTTTTTATTCTGTTATTGCACTATTGCTGCTAACAGGCGGCGTGCTTTTATTGATGCGCGAGTACAATAAAAAACCGCCCCTGAGTGAAATTGATAATCTGCAATCTCAGCTACAGCCTTTGTCAAAAGAGGAAGGCGAAGATCATTTTTCTGTGTTAATGAACGCGATTACCCCGGTGTGGTACTGGCGCGTCAACCATGAATATATCGATTTTCTCCATGCGACAATTAAGCGCATGAATATGGCGGAAATAAATAGTACGCCTGGTTTATTCGAGGCGCAGCGCCGCTGTAGCGATCTGAATTCGGCGGTGTATAAGTATTATGACAATATAAAAAAACGCTGCCTCAACGGTGAGAAAGTCCCGCATGCGGATCTGGATGTACTGAACCTGCGCCAGTGCTTTCGCGAATTCAGCATGGAGGCTTATCCGGCGCTGGTTGTGCTGGTGTGGCCGGAGAACCAGAGGCCGTGGATTAACCCCGGGGAGGTGTGATTTTACCCGCTGCCGCTGTTGCTATTTGGTTGCTACACTGAGATATACTGTGCGCCCGTTTAGCAACAGACAGGATACGACAGGATGGAACGCTTTCTGGAAAATGCAATGTACGCCTCGCGCTGGTTACTCGCACCGGTCTACTTTGGCCTTTCCCTTGCCATGTTGGCTTTGACGATAAAATTCTTCCAGGAGATTTTACATATTCTGCCCAACATCTTTTCACTTGCTGAGGCAGACCTGATCCTGACTTTACTCTCCCTGGTCGATATGGCGCTGGTCGGCGGGCTGCTGGTGATGGTGATGTTCTCCGGTTATGAGAATTTTGTTTCGCAGCTTGATATTGCAGAACACAAAGAAAAACTGAGCTGGCTGGGGAAAATGGATGCCACTTCGCTCAAAAATAAAGTTGCGGCATCTATTGTTGCTATCTCTTCCATTCACCTGCTGCGTGTTTTTATGGACGCAAAGAATGTCCCGGATAACAAACTGATGTGGTATGTGCTCATCCACCTGACGTTTGTGCTCTCGGCCTTTGTGATGGGCTATCTCGATCGTTTAACCCGCCACCACCATTAATTTGCCCGGCCCGGTTTGCCGCCGGGCCGTGCGCAGTTATTTATCTGACGAGGCCTGCCACAGGTTTAACTCGCCATCGGCGATATGCTTATCGATTTGCGCTAACTCCTCTGCGCTAAAGCTCAGATTATTCAGCGCCTGAACGTTTTCTTCTATCTGCTCCGGGCGGCTTGCGCCAATCAATACGGACGTCACGCGTTTATCTTTCAGTAGCCAGCTGAGCGACATTTGCGCCATTGATTGCCCGCGACGCTGTGCCATCTCATTCAACAGGCGCAGGCTGTTGAGGTTCTCTTCGGTAAGCATTTTCTCCGTCAGACCGCGCACTTTTTTGCCCTCCCGCTGCATACGCGAACCTTCAGGAATACCGTCGAGGTATTTCCCGGTGAGCAGCCCTTGCGCCAGCGGGGTAAAAGCGATACAGCCGACGCCGTCATCATCCAGCGCATCGAGCAGACCGGTTTTATCGACCCAACGGTTAAGCAAGTTATAAGAAGGCTGATGGATCAATAACGGAATTTTCCATTCGCGCAGCAGCGCGGCCATCTGCCGGGTTCGTTCGGTCGAGTAAGATGAGATGCCCACATAGAGTGCTTTGCCGCTTTGCACGGCCTGCGCTAACGCGGAGGCGGTTTCTTCCATCGGCGTCTTTTCATCAACCCGGTGCGAATAAAAAATATCAACATATTCCAGCCCCATTCGTTGCAGGCTTTGGTCGAGACTGGCGAGTAAGTACTTACGTGAACCGCCGGAGCCGTAAGGCCCGGGCCACATATCGTAACCCGCTTTGGTCGAGATAATCAGCTCGTCACGGTAACAGGCAAAATCACTGCGTAATAAGCGGCCAAAGTTTTCCTCCGCGCTGCCCGGCGGTGGCCCGTAGTTGTTTGCTAAATCGAAATGGGTAATGCCAAGATCAAATGCTTTACGCAGCAGAGCGCGCTGCGTATCCAGCGCGTGCTGGTGTCCAAAACTGTGCCACAAACCAAGCGATAAGGCGGGCAGTTGCAGGCCGCTTTTACCGCAGTAGCGGTATTGCATGTGTTCGTAGCGTGTCGGGCTTGCGAAACCAGGCATGATGTCTCCTTTCTTCTCTATGAATTTGAAACAGCGTTTCCATATTACACAGCATCCAGTGATTATGCTTATATCAGACGATAATTTGTGCAAAAAATAGACTGCTGTGCTTTGCTTAGAAAGCCATAATTTCACGGAGACAAACCATGACGCGTTTAACAGCGAAGGATTTTCCGCAGGAATTGCTCGATTACTACGACTACTATGCACACGGCAAAATCAACAAGCGTGAATTTTTACAGCTTGCCGGTAAATATGCGGTGGGCGGTATGACCGCGCTGGCCTTGTTTAATCTGCTCAAACCTGACTACGCCCTGGCAACGCAGGTGGAGTTCACCGATCCAGACATTCACCCGGAATATATAACTTACCCTTCACCAAACGGGCATGGTGAAGTGCGTGGTTATCTGGTCAAACCGGCAAACGCGACGGCAAAAGTACCGGTCGTAGTGGTGGTGCATGAAAACCGGGGGTTAAACCCTTATATAGAGGACGTCACGCGGCGTGTTGCCAAAGCGGGCTATATTGCTCTGGCACCGGACGGGCTAAGTTCGGTGGGCGGTTATCCTGGCAATGATGATGAAGGGCGCGAGCTACAGCAGAAAGTTGATCCGACCAAACTGATGAATGATTTCTTTGCCGCGATTGAATTTATGCAAACGCACCCGGACGTCACGGGCAAGGTAGGGATCACCGGCTTCTGTTACGGCGGCGGCGTTTCCAACGCGGCGGCAGTCGCTTACCCGGAGCTGGCCTGCGCAGTGCCGTTTTATGGCCGACAGCCGCCTGTCGCGGATGTCGCAAAAATCCGCGCGCCGCTTTTGCTGCACTATGCACAGCTGGATAAGAACATCAATGAAGGCTGGCCTGCGTATGAAAAGGCGCTGAAGGCTGCAAATAAAGTATACGAAGCCTGGATATATCAAGGTGTGAACCACGGTTTTCATAATGACTCCACCCCGCGTTATGACCAGGCTGCGGCTGAACTGGCCTGGCAACGCACGCTGGCTTGGTTTGAGAGGTATTTGCGTTAAGGTGGGTTTTTCCGGCAGGGATGCCGCGAAGCGAGCGATAAAATCTTTTTTTCAGAAAATATTTTTACACTCACCAACATAAAAGCGGAGCCGGGGAGGCAAAAGCGTCGTTTTTATTGTGCTGGTGAAATGTTTAATTACCGTTTTAATTTTCCTTAAGCCCGCCATAGTAGCTGCGAAAATTCCTGGTAAATGATGCAAAAATCATCGGCCACGAAAAGGTTGTATGCTATTTAAAATATCCACATTGTATACATATATAAACAATATCGGTTATCTCTGCGGTGCGAGGCGCCTGCCTGTCTGTATGATTTTAGAGCAAGTCAGGGTTCGCAGGGCGCATCGGGACTGCTTTTGTGACTTTTTACTCTGTTTTATAACATTGATGCAACAATAAAGTTAAGTGTTGTTTAAATAAACATTTAACATTGCTTAATAGTGCTTGTTTTTTATTCTAACGAATCTGTCAGGCCTCCTGTTTTTTATTTTTCAGTTGGCGCTATAAAGTGTAAATTAATATTTTTTGTGGAGGTTGTTAAACTTGTATTTTTTATTGATGAGAAGTTTTAGTTTATATTATGGTTTTATTGTTTGATGATGAAAAAATAAAACAATGACTGAAACATGAAATATATTCAGGTGCTGGTATCAAATAGTTATATAATTAAATTAACGTTATTTTTCATTGTGTTATATGTAATTTAACAAAGTTACTACTTTTTTAGGTAGGTTATAACGGCAAAAAAAAGTTAGCAGAATAGTAATTAGATAGCAGCGGTAAAGCCTGGTTTTATCGTGGGATTTATTAGAGTGCTTGATGGATTTTTTTTTAGTTAACCCATACAAGTTTTCTAAAGATTGCCGATAAAGAAGATAACTCTCACCCGCAGGTGAGAATGTAACTTCACTGCCAGGAAAATATTATGGGTATGCTTCGTAACTTTACTATACGAACCGTTATGCTGGTGATCCTCGGGATTTTCGGTTTGCTGTGGTCCGGTGTCGGCTTATATAGCGTTTTTTCTCTGTCAAAAGTGGCGCAGGGAAATGAGGTAGATCGTCAGCTCGTCACGCAGATGACGCTGCTGAGCCAGGGCAACGATCAGTATTTTCGGTTTGTTACGCGTTTAAGTCGTGTTATGGAGGCCAAAGCTGCGGGTGGCTCGCCGGATATGGCACCTGTACAGCAGGCGCTTGATAACATGGCGAAGAAACTGGCGGATTTTAAAGCTGTGTCGCCAGGCCCGATGGACCCTGCCGTTTCTGAAAAAGTGGTTTCTGGCTGGCAGGCCTTACTGGAAAACGGCGTCACGCCGCAGATGCAACTGGCGCAGCAGGGTACGGCGGAAGCGTATCGCAAGCAGGCAACCGGGGTAACGCCGGAACTGAGCCGTAACTTTGGCAGCGCCACGGAAAGCTTTAACAAAACGGCGAGCGATATGCTCGATCAGACCCGCGTGCTGGTTGATGCTCAGACCAGCAGTACCCGCGCAGCGCTGATTGCGGCAATGGTGTTAGGTCTGCTGATTTTGCTGTTTACCGATCGCTACCTGGTCACCATGCTGGTGAAACCGCTCAACCGTATCCGGGCGCACTTCCGCCTGATGGCGCAGGGCGATCTCAGCCAGCCAATAGAAGATTTTGGCCGTAACTGTGTCGGCCAGGTTGTGCCGCTGCTGTTAGCAATGCAGGACAGCCTGCGCGAAGCGGTAAGCAGCATTCGCCACGGCAGCGACAATATCTGGCGCGGCGCAACGGAAATTTCGACCGGCAATAACGATCTCTCTTCGCGTACCGAAGAGCAGGCGGCGGCGCTGGAGCAGACCGCAGCCAGTATGGAAGAGTTAACCGCAACGGTGAAACTGAACGCGGATAACGCAAGCCATGCCAGCGAACTGGCCGAAGTTGCTTCCGTCACAGCCAGTAAAGGTGGTGCGCTGGTAAAAGAAGTCGTCAGCACCATGGACGGCATCTCGGGCAGCTCGAAGAAAATCGCTGAAATCACCAATGTGATTAACAGCATCGCCTTCCAGACTAATATCCTTGCGCTCAACGCGGCAGTTGAAGCGGCGCGTGCAGGAGAACAGGGGCGCGGCTTTGCTGTCGTTGCCGGGGAAGTGCGTAATCTTGCCAGCCGCAGCGCCGGTGCGGCAAAAGAGATAGAAACGCTGATTGCGGATTCCGTCACCCGCGTGGAAAAAGGGGCGCAGTTAGTGAATGACACCGGTGCCACGATGGAAGGCATTTTGCGAGCCGTCACGGAGGTGACCACGATCATGAAGGAGATTGCCACCGCCTCTGCTGAGCAGAGCAAAGGGATCTCCCAGGTTGGCGTTGCGATTACACAGATGGACAACGTGACGCAGCAGAACGCCGCGCTGGTTGAACAAGTTTCTGCCGCCGCCGCCGCGCTGGAGCGCCAGACTGAAGAGCTACAGCGCTCCGTGCAGCAGTTCCGTCTCTCTGGCGATGAGCAGCAGAAACCTGCCGCTCCCGCGCTGGTGACGCCGGATTTGTCACGCGGCAGTGCGAAGAAAACGCCAGCTTCGCAGGATGAATGGGTCGCGTTTTAAACAACGCTATCACCCCCGGAAAAGATCGCTATATAATTAATTATATAGCGATAGGGGGTGGTAACGATGAACAACCATTTTGGAAAGGGTTTGATAGCCGGGCTGAATGCCGCGCAGGCGGACAGCGCCAGTAATGTCGCGCATTTCTGCCCGGACTATAAACGTGGGTTTGTACTCGGGTTTTCGCATCGCATGTTTGAAAAAACCGGCGATCGGCAACTCAGCGCGTGGGAAGCAGGGATACTTACCAGGCGCTACGGGCTGGACAAGGACATGGTGATGGACTTCTTTCGCGAGAGTCACTCCAGCACCGTTATCCGATTTTTTATGGCGGGATACCGCCTGGAAACATAAAAATAAGCTTTGCTCAATGTGTAGTTCTCTTTATATGAAAGTTACTTTGTCGAGGTGACTTTCATTTTTTTTTATCTATTTGTGCCCTAAAGCGCCATCGCTTGCGTGCATACTGCACAAATTGCCTGTTTTTTGTCTTATACCCTTTGCTTTTGTGTGCCTAATTGTTGAAGCTATTGCACAATCTTCTCCTGAAAGGGAAGAAGCCATGCTTAGCCTGGACAAAGGACATAACAAAAAATGGCAGCAGAGAACCTACTTTTTGCATCCCAGGGTGTGAGTCGTCGTGATTTTATGAAGCTGTGTGCTGCGCTTGCAGCCAGCATGGGGCTTAGCAGCAATGCTGCTGCAGCCATTGCGCACGCAGTCAGTAGCCCACAGCGTCCGCCGGTCATCTGGCTTGGCGCGCAGGAGTGCACGGGCTGTACCGAATCGTTACTTCGCGCAACCCATCCCACGCTGGAAAATCTGTTACTGGAAACCATCTCTCTGGAGTACCACGAGGTGCTTTCCGCCGCCTTCGGGCATCAGGCCGAAGAAAACAAACGTCATGCGCTGGAGCAGTACAAAGGCCAGTACGTGCTGGTGGTCGACGGTTCGATTCCGCTGAAAGATGGCGGCATCTATTGCACGGTGGCGGGCGAACCCATTGTTGACCATATCCGTCACGCGGCTGAAAACGCGGCAGCGGTGATAGCCATCGGTTCTTGCGCCGCCTGGGGCGGTGTCGCGGCGTCGGGTGTGAACCCTACCGGCGCGGTGAGCCTGCAAGAGGTTCTGCCCGGTAAAACCGTGATTAATGTTCCGGGCTGCCCGCCGAACCCGCAAAACTTCCTCGCCACGGTGGCGCACATCATCACCTTCGGCAAACCCCCGGCGCTGGATGCGCAAAATCGTCCGCACTTCGCCTATGGCAGGCTTATCCACGAAAACTGCGAGCGCCGTCCTCATTTTGACGCCGGGCGGTTTGCAAAAGAGTTTGGCGATGCCGGGCACCGTGAAGGCTGGTGTCTGTACCATTTAGGCTGTAAAGGCCCGGAAACGTACGGCAACTGCTCCACATTACAATTTTGCGATCTGGGCGATGTCTGGCCAGTCGCTATCGGCCATCCTTGTTACGGTTGTAATGAAAAGGGCGTCGGTTTCCATAAAGGGATCTTCCAGCTGGCGCATGTGGAAAATCCGACGCCGCGCGATGCAAAACCGGATGTTAACCTTCCCGAAGGCGGGAAAGTGTCAGCCACGGCGGTCGGCCTGCTTGGTGGTGTGGTTGGTCTGGTCGCTGGCGTAACAGCGATGACGGTGCGTGAGCTGGGGCGCGAACAAAAGAAAAACGACGCTGACTCACAGGGAGATTAACCGTGAACAGACGTGATTTTCTCAAAGTTGCCACCGCCGGTGCGCTGCTGGCTGGCAGCCCGGTGCCTGTGAGGGCGGGGGCACAAAACCGCCCGCCTGTTCCTGGTGCTGTAGGGATGCTGTATGACTCCACGCTCTGCGTTGGCTGCCAGGCGTGCGTCACGCGCTGCCAGGATATCAACACCCCGGTGCGCAACCCGCAAGGGCCGCAAACCTGGTCCAATAACGACAAACTCTCCCCTTATACCAACAACATTATTCAGGTCTGGCACAGCGGCAACGGGCAGCACAAAGATCAGCTGGATAATGGCTACGCCTATATCAAACGCCAGTGTATGCACTGTGTCGATCCGAACTGCGTCTCCGTTTGCCCGGTGCAGGCGCTGACCAAAGACGCGAAGACCGGCATTGTTCACTATAACCCGGACGTCTGTACCGGCTGTCGCTATTGCATGGTGGGCTGCCCGTACAATGTGCCGAAGTATGATTATGACAACCCGTTTGGTCAGATTCATAAATGCGAGTTATGTAATCAACACGGTGTCGGGCGCATCGATAAAGGCGAATTACCAGGCTGCGTGGAGGTGTGCCCTACCGGCGCGGTGATTTTTGGCACCCGTGATGCGTTGCTTGTCGAGGCGAAAAAACGCCTCGCGCAGCAGCCCGGAACGGAATACCCCTACACCCGCCAGACGCTGGAAACCCACGACACCTATCTGCACCCGGTCGCCCATTACTACCCGCATCTTTACGGGGAAAAAGAGGGCGGCGGCACGCAGGTGCTGGTTCTGACGGGCATTCCTTACCAAAACCTTGGCTTACCGAAGCTTGATGAGTTGTCTACCGGCGCACGCTCAGAGCACGTCCAGCACACCATTTATAAAGGCATGGTGCTGCCCCTTGCGGTGCTGGCAGGGCTGACGGTGCTGGTACATCGCCACACAAAAAAAGGAGATGACGATGAGTCATGATCCGAAACCGATGGGCGGCAAATTGCTGAACAAACCGGTGATGCTGTTCGCCCCGTTTGTCCTGCTGTGCGGGATCTTTATCGTCAAGCGCCTGATCTTCGGCATCGGATCCGTCTCGGATCTCAACGGTGGTTATCCCTGGGGGATCTGGATCGCTTTTGATTTATTGATCGGCACCGGTTTGGCCTGCGGAGGCTGGGCGCTGGCATGGCTGGTGTATGCTTTTAACCGCGGCGAGTACCACTCGCTGGTGCGCCCGGCACTGCTGACCAGTCTCTTTGGTTACTCGCTGGGTGGCTTGTCGATAACCATCGATGTTGGTCGTTACTGGAACCTGCCTTACTTCTACATTCCTGGCCATTTCAACGTGAACTCGGTGCTGTTTGAAACTGCCGTCTGTATGACGATTTACATTGGGGTGATGGCGCTGGAGTTTGCGCCTGCATTGCTGGAGCGCCTCGGCTGGAAAGTGTCGCTGCGGCGTCTGAATAAAGTGATGTTTTTTATCATTGCGCTCGGCGCGCTGTTGCCGACCATGCACCAGTCGTCAATGGGTTCACTGATGATTGCCGCCGGTTATAAGGTGCATCCGCTGTGGCAAAGCTATGAAATGTTGCCGCTCTTCTCACTGCTGACCGCTTTTATAATGGGCCTGTCGGTGGTGATTTTTGAAGGTTCGCTGTTGCAGGCGAGCCTGCGCGGAAAAGGGCCGGATGAGAAGCATTTATTCAGTAAATTGACCGGCACGCTAAGCATCCTGCTGGCGCTGTTTATCCTGCTGCGCTTTGGCGAAATCGCCTGGCGCGATAAGTGGCGCTACCTGTTTGCCGGGGACTTTTATAGCCTGATGTTCTGGCTGGAGATCGCGCTTTTGGTGTTCCCGCTGCTGGTACTGCGTGCGCCACGCCTGCGTAATGATTCGCGCTGTTTATTTATCGGCGCATTAAGCATGCTGTTTGGCTGCGCGCTGTGGCGCCTCTCCTACTCGTTGCTGGCCTTTGACCCAGGCAACGGCTACCGCTACTTCCCGACGGCGGAAGAGTTATTGATTTCTCTCGGATTTGTGGCAATTGAGGTTTGTGCGTACATCTTACTCATACGCCTGTTGCCGATTATTCCGCCCTTAAAACAACAACGACACGAGGCGAGTGAAGCATGAGTCAACGCATTACTATCGATCCGGTAACCCGTATCGAGGGGCATTTACGTATTGATTGTGAAATCGAAAATGGCGTGGTGACCAAAGCCTGGTCATCCGGCACCATGTGGCGCGGCATGGAAGAGATAGTCAAGAGCAGCGATCCGCGCGATGCGTGGATTATTCTCCAGCGTATCTGCGGGGTGTGCACGACTATTCATGCCATCGCTTCCGTGCGAGCGGTGGAAAATGCGCTGGATATTAAGGTGCCGATGAATGCCCAGTACATCCGTAATATCATTCTTGCCGCGCATACCCTGCACGATCATATTGTTCATTTTTATCAGTTATCCGCCCTCGACTGGGTCGATATCACTTCCGCGCTAAAGGCTGACCCGGCCAAAGCCGCAGCCTTACTTAACGGTATCTCCGACTGGCCGCTGAACAGCGAAGGGGCATTTAAGGAAGTCCAGGATAAGATCAAAGCGCTGGTGGCGAGCGGGCAGATGGGGATTTTCGCCAACGGTTACTGGGAACACCCGGCGATGAAATTGCCGCCGGAGGTCAACCTGATAGCGGTCGCGCACTATCTGCAAGCGCTGGAGTGCCAGCGCGATGCCAACCGTATCGTGGCGCTGCTTGGCGGCAAGTCGCCGCATATTCAGAACATGGCGGTGGGCGGCGTTGCCAACCCCATCAATCTTGACGGCATCGAAGTACTCAACCTCGAACGCCTGATGTATCTCAAATCATTTATCGACAAGCTGCATGGTTTTATCGAGCAGGTCTACAAAGTGGATACCGCCGTGATTGCGGCGTATTACCCGGAGTGGCTAAATCTCGGCAAGGGCGCAACGAACTATCTCAGCACGCCAGAGTTCCCTACCGATGGCGAGAACGGCAGCTTCCTCTTCCCTGGCGGGTATATTGAAGGTGGCGATCTCAGCAGTTGGCGCGAGGTGAACAGCTATAACGATCCCTGGCTTATCAAAGGCATTCAGGAGAGCAATAAACACGCCTGGTATAAAGAGGATGCGCCGCTGGAACCCTGGCAGGGCAGCACGCAACCTGAGTACACCGGCTGGCAGGAGGAGGGGAAATATTCATGGGTTAAATCGCCCACCTTCTACGGCAAAACGGTGGAAATGGGGCCGCTGGCCAATATGTTTTGCAAACTGGCGGCCAAAAATCCCACCACATGGCGCAAACTCGACGATATTCGCGGCATTTACACTAAACTTACCGGCAAAACCATCGAGCTTGCGCAACTGCACTCAACGCTTGGGCGCATCATTGGGCGCACGGTGCACGCTTGTGAACTGCATGAAGTGCTGGATAATCAGTACCAGGCGCTGCTCGATAATATTGGCAAAGGTGATGTGCAGACCTTTATCAAACCTGTCATTCCACAAAGCGGCGAGCTTAAAGGCGTTGGTTTCCTTGAAGCGCCGCGTGGCATGTTGTCGCACTGGGTGGTGATTAAAGATGGCAAGATTGCCAATTACCAGGCGGTGGTGCCATCCACCTGGAACGCCGGGCCGCGCAACTTTAATGATGAGCCGGGGCCGTATGAGCAATCGCTGGTCGGCACGCCAGTTGCAGATCCGCAAAAACCGCTGGAAGTGGTGCGTACCGTCCATTCATTCGACCCGTGCATGTCTTGTGCGGTGCATGTGGTGGATGCCGAAGGCCAGGATGTGGTGTCAGTGAAGGTGCTGTGATGTCGATTTTAGTACTGGGAGTGGGCAATATTTTGCTCTCCGACGAGGCAATTGGCGTACGCGTGGCGGAGGCGCTGGAGCAGCGTTACCACTTGCCGGAAAATGTTGAGGTGGTGGACGGCGGCACCGCCGGGATGGAGCTGATGGAGGCGATGGCGAACCGTGAGCACCTGATTATTGCTGATGCTGTCGTTACGCGCAAAGACGCGCCGGGCGCGGTTGTAGTCCTGCGTGACGACGCGGTGCCGACGCTGTTTTGCAATAAAATCTCTCCGCATCAACTGGGCTTATCTGATGTGCTGTCGGCGCTGCGTTTTACCGGAGAGTTTCCGCAAAAGCTCACGCTTATCGGCGTGATCCCGGCCTCGCTGGAGCCGCACATCGCCTTGACACCCACGGTCGCCGCAAGCCTGGACCGCGCTTTGCAGGCGGTGCTTGAGGCGCTGGCGGAGTCCGGCGTGATGCTTACGCCACGGGAGGCGCAACATGCAAAATGAGCAGCAAGGGTTCCTCACTTCACCGCATGGCGAGGTGCAGGCCGCGTTTTGCGATATCGCGCAGGGTGAAATGCATGGCCTGCCATTTGTGCACCCCAATATGCCGGTTTATGTCACGCCATTTACCCTGTTTGAAGACCAGTGGCTAGGCTGCGTGCTCACGCCGTGGATGCTGAGCCTGGTTATCTTCCCCGGCCCGCAGCAGTGCTGGGCGCAGCGTAACATCAGTGAAAGGCTGGGGCTGAAGCTGCCCTATGGCGAGATGACGTTTCTGGTGGGAGAGCTGCCTGCGCTTGGGCAGTATCTGAGCTGTTCCCTGCTCTCGCCGCTGCCACGCGAGCTTAGCCCGGAGCAGGGCAGGCAGCTGGCGCAAGATTGCCTGAAGATGGTGCAATCGTTGCCGGTTAGCGATGCGATGAGCCGCCGTGGGCTATTGTTTGGCCGCCGGGGTGAACAGCATGCATGAGCTTTCTCTGTGCCTGAATGCGGTGGAGATAATCACGCAGCAGGCCCGGCGCAGCGGCGCGCAACGCGTAACCGGCGTATGGCTGGAAGTGGGCGCGCTTGCCTGTGTTGAAGAAAGCGCGCTGCGTTTTAGTTTTGACATGGCCTGCCGGGAAACGCTGGCGCAGGGGTGCCAGTTACATATTATTCATATACCTGCACAGGCCTGGTGCTGGAATTGCAGCGCTCAGGTGGTGGCGACCCGGTACGACGAGTGCCCGCAGTGCCATCTTCCGACCCTGCATATCGAGCGCAGCGATGGCGTGCAGATAAAAAGTATCGAAGTGGAGTAATCAGCATGTGTATAGGCGTGCCAGGGCAAATCGTGGCGGTAGGGGAGGATTTGCATCAGCTTGCGCAGGTGGATGTGTGCGGCGTACGGCGCGAGGTTAATATCGCGCTGGTCTGTGAAGGCGAACCGCAGGCGTTGCTGGGGCAGTGGGTGCTGGTGCATGTGGGGTTTGCTATGAGCGTGATTGATAAAGCTGAAGCGCTGGCGACGCTTGAGGCATTACAGCGGATGCAGCTGGAGGCGTTTGCGCCCGACGCGCGGGCATAAAAGAGCGGGCGAAAACCGCCCGCTGCGGGTTATGCGTTGCGTTTATCTTGCGTATTGGTATCAAAGTCGCTGGCATCGTGGCGCTCATGCAGCTGCTCGTGCGGCTCCCCGAACGTGCGGTTCACTATCCGCCCACGCTGCACCGCCGGGCGTGCGAAAATATCCTTCGCCCAGCGCTGCACATTGGTGTAGCTGCCTGCATCCAGGAACTCTGCGGCATTATAAACGTTGCCCAGCACGACGTTACCGTACCACGGCCAGACCGCCATATCGGCGATGGTGTACTCATCACCGGCTACAAACCGGTGCTGCGCCAGCTGTTTATCCAGAACATCGAGCTGGCGTTTCGCTTCCATCGTAAAACGGTTGATGGCGTACTCAATTTTCACCGGCGCGTAGTTATAGAAATGGCCGAAACCGCCGCCGAGAAACGGGGCCGAGCCTTGTAACCAGAACAGCCAGTTCAGCGTTTCGGTACGTTTGGCCGGATCTTTCGCCAGAAAGTGGCCGAATTTCTCTGCCAGATAAAGAAGAATATTCCCGGACTCGAACACGCGGGTTGGCGGCGTGGTGGAGTGGTCGCGCAGCGCCGGGATTTTTGAGTTAGGGTTAACCTCAACAAACCCGCTGGAAAACTGATCGCCTTCGCCGATGTTAATCAGCCATGCGTCGTATTCCGCCTCTTTCACCCCTTTCTCCAGCAGCTCTTCAAGCATGATGGTAACTTTCTGGCCGTTCGGCGTCCCGAGCGAATAAAGCTGAAGTGGGTGCTTACCTACCGGTAAGGCTTTCTCATGTGTGGGGCCAGAAACCGGGCGATTAATGTTGGCGAATGCGCCGCCGCCGGTTTTATCCCACGCCCAGACTTTGGGGGGCTGATAATCGTTTGACATAATTGCCTGCCTTTTCGTTGAAGTAGTGAGGAGCAACTGCAAAGCAGTGTAGCAGGTGCTCTGTCGTAAAACCTGGCTCAGGCTAGGATGCGCTGCGCCCAGGTGCCAACGTCATCGCCGCTGCCGAGATCGGGTTGCACCAGCCCGTTAACCATAAAGGTTGGCGTCACATGAATACCGTTCTGACGGGCATATTTGCTGTGCCATTTGATCTCTGTTTGCAGCGCCGGCTGAGCGAAGGCTTCCGCCAGTTTCACTCCGCTGTACTGCTCAATGCGCGCAATAATTTGTTGCGGCGTGGCATCCATATTCGGGCCGCTGCAATGATCGGTAAATTCGAACTCTTCACGATGATCCGCGACCGCCTGTAGCACGTTACGTGCGGCAACTTTGCCGTCGGGCAGGGTGGATGCGGCAAGAATGCAGCGCACAATCACCCCGGAAAACAGATGCCAGGGCTGGGATTGCAGGCGGATTTTCACTGTGACGTTGTCCTCGCCTGTTTCCTTGAGCAAGGCATCCAGCTTGTTAAACGCCCGCACCGAGAAAGGACAGGTCGGTTCTATAAATATTTCAAAGATGCGAGGCCCGTGCCCCCAACTTAAGGCGTGTTGGCTCATTTTCACTCCTGGTCGTCTGCGTGTTATTTCTCAGAGAGTAACAGGATGTCGCAAGTGAAGGGAGCGCACTTTGCGCTATATATATAAGAAACGGTTCGCCAAAAAGCCATTAGTAGTGAGTGTTTACTGATTATTATGGCGACCCGTGAACTTAAAGCAGATTTATTATATTCAAAGCTATTTAAAGTAAAATTTTAATGATTTTTAGCGAAGATTACTTAGTTGTATTTCGTCTGAAAAATAAACAGCTAAACTATTATTGTTATTAATATGTTTCAGCGCGGAGTCGATAATCGTTGTGAGAGGCTTTTTTTTGACTCAGTTCGGAGGAGTCATTGGCGAATCATCAGGGTAATAAAGGCGGAGATAATAATGCATGAGATTCAGGCGATACAGGCAAGCACACACCTTACTGATACCAAAGAAAATACCACGTATAAAACCGGTTTGACGACAGCCTCCGACAGTGACGCCAGGAATACGTCACACCAGGATGACAGCACCAAAGTTACGCTTTCCGGGCGGGTCGATAATCATAAAGAAATAAAGGATATTGATACTGCACAGCAGGTTCAGGAAGTAAAAAAGGTGGAAAATCAAGAGATTGATTATTCACTGGCGATGTCCGGCATTCCACAATATGGCGGGCATCTGGTGACGCTGGTGAAATATCCTGACGGAAGAACAGAGATGGTGGATGCATTTTCCGGGAAAAAAGTCACCCAGCAAGATTTAGAACTGGCGCAACTGGCAAAGGAGAATAGCCAGCCCGCTCAGCAGCGTCTGGAAAGTAAAAAGACGCCGCAAGACGTTCAACGTAATATGCCAGGCGAATCGCAACCTACAGACATGGATTAATATTTACTTTAAAAAATTACACTGGCAGGTATTTTTGCATCAACAGCGGTTTTGTTACCTGTTCTTTACCACAGTATGATAGCGTTATTGGTCTGCGCTATGCTTCTGCCGCCTGGTTTACAGGCGGCAGAGCGCCATCATGACGGGTACCACGGCGTGCTTTTATATCTCATAGCGGGCTTGTTTACACAGTTTCATTCAGAAGAGAGGTTTTACCAGCACGCTAACGAATATATTATGCATCGTGCTCTGATATTATTTGGCAGGGATTTGTCTGGAGCTGATAAAGAAATTATAAAGTTTAAAGTTTAACGTTTATTGATTTTGTTATATTTTTCTTTATAGTCAGCTATTGCCTGGTTAATATTTTCTGTGTTGAAGGAATCGATTTTTTCATCTTCACAAAAGACCACGTATTGACCTGACTCATATTTAAAGGTCACTATTTTTCCCTGAAAGCGGACTCGCTTCTCTTTTACTGATAAGCCCCTGTTGCGCATCGCAACTTTGGCCATTGTGTCTATCTTTTTATTTTGCATGGTTCTGTTGTCTTACCTTTGCTGTTGGTAGCGTGATACAGGGTATAATCACATTGAATGTAATGGTATTTTTATCTCCTGAACAGCACATAGCGATAGCCTGAACATCCACATTAATAATAGATGAAATATTTTTTAGCGCCTCAAGTAAATCTTAAGATAATGTTAACCGGTAATATTAGTCAGAGATAATAATTTATATTTCCGTATTTCCTGATATGAATTTGCAATAGCGCAAACCGATAATAATTTTTATTCTCATCCTCTCAAAGCGCCAGCTTATGTTTACCCGCGTTGCCGGGCGAGAAAGTGAGTAAAGCGCGATGTATGTAGCGCAGCGCCAGAGCTGCCTGCTACTTTTGTTGGATTTTTGAACATGGTCTCAAAACGTAAGTTTGTAATATGTGAAACTGCATTCTGTTTTGAAAAAAGACAATAAATTAAAGCGTTGCCTTTTACGGAATCTCTCCGGTGCATGATTTGCTCTACATCCAGGAACAGAAGCTCACCCTGAGCCCGGCTGCGAAGACCGGGAAAACCTGTTCCGGGAGAAACTATGCAATACCCTCTGGGATTTGGCCTGTTGCTGCACTGCTTACCTGGCCGTGCGGCTGTCGCAACCATGCGACACAGGATAGTGACTGGCGATGTTCCGCAGCTGGCGGCTGCCATCGGAGTAAGCGACAGGCCTGGCACATATATTATCCCTCAAACTGAGGGTGATGGGCGCTATTCCCCGCAAGCTAAATGCCTGCGCAATGATCTCCCGGGTGTGCAATGTATGGCTTTATGGTTACTCCGCGTACACAAAACTCCCCCTTTTACCGATCGGTTAGTCTCTGGAATTTCCACAGAATTCGTATTTATCGGCCCTCAGCAATGGAGCGGGCGTGGTTCGCCTGGCATGTTGCAGGCTGAACGTTTGACCGTACCCTGGCTTCTTGCCTAAAACACTAAGGAGAGTCTGATGAAACCTCTGCATTACTCTGTGCTACTGCTGGCCTGTATTGGCTCACAGCCTTTTTCGGCACAGGCTGAAACATGGAACGCCACAGTCTCTTCCGCGCCGCAGGCGGGAGAGTATGCAACCATTCGCCAGGCGCTGGACGCTGCGCCCGCCAGCGGCGTACCGTGGCGTATTTTGATCAAGGAGGGGCGCTGGAATGAGCGTTTAGTGATAGAAAAACCGGTAACGATAATCGGCGCATCGCAAGAAAAAACACACATTGAGGCCAATACCCCGGCCGGGGCGCTGGATGAAAGCGGCAAAAAGCTCGGTACCGGACGTACCAGCACCGTGGAAATCCGTGCTTCTGGCGTGACACTCGAAAATCTGACCATCCGTAACAGCTTTGATTTCCCGGCGAACGCGGCGCTAAGCGACAGCGATCCGCAAAAACTCAAAGATACGCAGGCCGTTGCGCTGATGGTTGCGGAAAATGTAGACAAAGCCCGCTTCCGCCATGTGCGGCTCGAAGGCTACCAGGACACCTTTTACAGCAAAAGCGGTAGCCGTAGCTATTTCACCGACTGCACGGTGAGCGGCCATGTGGATTTTATCTTTGGCCCCGGTATCGCGGTGTTTGACCGCTGCGAGATAATTGCCCGCAACCGTAGCGATATCGCGCCGCCCTATGGCTATATCACCGCCCCCGCTACGCCTGCGTCTGAAAAATTCGGCCTGTTTATTATCAACAGCAGACTCAGTAAAGAGCCGGGGGTTCCGGCGAAAAGCTTTGCGCTCGGGCGGCCCTGGCATCCGACAACTCAGTTTAGCGATGGACGCTATGCCGATCCGAACGCAATAGGTCTGGCTGCTTTTATCAACTGCGAGATAGACGATCATATCTACGGCTGGGACAAAATGTCCGGCAAAGACAAAGCGGGAGAAAAGATCTGGTTTTATCCCGAAGACAGCCGTTTTTATGAATTCGGCAACCGTGGAAAAGGCGCAGATCAGGGCGGCAAACAGTATCAATTAATTGCAGCCCAGGCGGAGCAGTACAAACCGGCGACAATCCTCGCCGGGTGGGAACAAGGTGTACTGGAGTAAACGACCATAGCGCCCAGGCGAGGGGCGCTTAGTAACGCAGGAATATTACTGACCGCATCAGAATCCGCCATTAAATTATTACGCAGTAATGAAGCCAATCATAATCTTTTCCCTTGGGGAAATAGACGATAACGCGGCGCAAATATTACAGTTGCCATCGCTGTCTTTCGTTTGCCACGCCCACCGTCAGCAGCATAATTATATTGCCTGCTGATGGCGTACATAATCCGTAGCGGTATATGCATTTTTCGGCAATCCAGTGCAAAAAATCTTGGTTTGGCCTGTGCCGGTTTTGCGTTTAACTGACAAGGTCAATCTATGTCGGAGAACGCACTGATGAAAACCGTACTGCAAAAGTGGTTTGAGCGATTGATCCCAAACGGCTCTCTGGCGGTAGAAGTCCATGAATATGATTCTGGCCGCCACGTGGCGATGATGATCCCGCTTGGGCTGCTTTATGGGCTGGATTATCATCCTGCAGTCTGGATCTATGATGAAAAATAATCGCTACCATCTGGTAATGCGTTACAGCTACTGGAATGAACTGTGCGCGCTAAAATAAAATCCGCCTGATTGTCTCCGGCGGATTTTTTGTCACCATCGTGGTGCAAAGGTTTTTTCTAACTGTGAATCCCCTTTTTACCTGCTGATGAGCGCCATAGTTTTCTGGTATCTTTTCAACGTCATCAATTTTTTGAACATCTTCTCAAATTTCTTTTTTTAAGATTTTACCTGGGCGAGTTTCTTCATTTTCCGCCAGTGCTCACAATTCGTTAATTTAATCTTGTATGGTAGTAGACTTTTATTGTTTTAGAGAGATACCGTGAAGCCGTTAAAGCGATCGCCTTTCTGCATTTGTTGGAAAGGTACAGCGTTAAAAACGATTACGGAGTGAATATGTCTCTGATAAATAAAAAGAAGAAAATCACCATACCCGTGAGTATTGGCTATGGTATGACGGATATAATGGGGGGCGGGGCGTTTACCGTTATTGGTGCCTGGTTACTCTTCTTTTATACGACTTTTGTTGGATTATCGCCTATTGAAGCGGCTTCAATTGTGGCTATCGCGCGTATTGTCGATGCCATTGTTAGCCTGTTTATGGGCAGCTTCACCGATCATTTTTATAAAAACTATTTCGGTAAAAAATTTGGCCGACGTCGTTTTTTCCTGCTGATTGGCGCACCGCTAATGCTGGTGTATATCTTGTTGTGGCTGGATGGCATGAGTTATGGCTTTTATCTTAGCGTCTATCTGGCCTTTGAGATTATTGCGGCAATGGTATTAATCCCGTGGGAAACGTTGCCTTCTGAAATGACCAAAGACTTTAATGGCCGCACGAAACTTTCAACGTGCCGGATGTTCCTTTCTGCCTGCGGCACATTTCTGGCAACCTTTATTCCCGGCGTGCTGATTGGGTGGCTGGGGGAAAATAACGCAGATGCTTACTTAATTAACGGTATTGTGTTTGCTGTGCTGTTTATGATCTGCGTATTTATCTCCTGGAAAGTGACCTGGGAGCGTGAACTTACGCCAGATATGCTGGCCAGTATGGAAAAAGCGCGCCAGGCGACGCCGGTTATGAAGAAGCTGGCAACGGGTGCCGACTTATTCAGAGAGTATGCATCCACGCTGAAAGTTCGCGCTTTTCGTAAACATCTGGCAATTTATCTTTTCTCTTTCACGGCAAAAGATATTTATAACACGGTGTTCGTCTTCTTTTGCGTCTACTGCCTGCACGTCTCTTCTTCGCTTGCGGGCACGTTGCTCTCAATGAGTATTGTCGGGCTGCCGGTCACACTGATAGCGGGTGTTGCCATTATTAAATATGGTCCTTCCCGACTTTATGCCTTTGCGTATTGTCTGATGCTACTTTGTCTCGTGGGCTTCTTTCTGGTTTACCAGTTTCCGACGCAGCACAATGTTGTGTTGTTAGTTATCCTTGCCGGTATTTATCAGGTGGGGCGCTGCGTACTGGAATTTACGCCGTGGAATGTTTTCCCGTTTATTCCGGATATTGATGAAATGATAACACGCCAGCGTCGGGAGGGGTTGTTTGCGGCGGTGATGACATTTTCGCGTAAAACAACCATCGCGATAGCGACTTTCGCCGTTGGCCTGTTGTTGCAAAGCGGTGGGTTTGTTAAAGGCAGCCAGCTACAGCCGCAGGAAGCCATCACCACGATCGTTTTGTTGTTGTTCGTTGGCACGGGCGGGCTGCTGCTGATTGCACTCTGGCAGGCGCTCACTTTCAGGCTCAATAAACGCACCCATAAAATTTTCGTCGAAGAAGTTGAGCGCCTCAAAGCCGAGGGAAGTAAGCAGGACGCAACACCCCAGGCGCGGCATATTGTGGAGGATTTGACCGGTTATTCCTATGATGCGCTCTGGCAGCAACCGGTAGTCAATGAAACCGCGCAGGCCGTCCCCTCATCGCAGGCAGGGTAAGCCTGCCGCCTGGTTGGTTTTTAACATCCTGATCTATAGTCGTACTCTATGTTCAACCAAAGGAGAATATGTGATGCGAATAGAAAAAGACGATCCACGCGAAGCGCCGGAATCAGGTGATAAAAAACCCCGGCCGGTGAAGAAGTAATATTAATCAGCTTTATTCATTATGTGCGTGATCTAAATTTATTTTAATTAATTTAGATCACCGCATTGTTATATTATGTTGCTATTCGTAACGGCATCGTAGCTGTGGAGATTGCCAGCGCGATGAATTAACATCTATTTTTCTTTTTCAGAATCGTCACTCTGCAAAATCCTCTTCGTCTGCCAAAATTATACTGAAAAACGTATAAAATTATTCTGCGAGTTATATACGTTCCGGTAACCGCTCTCTATCTGGGCGAAATAATGCTTTTTAATTAAAAAGGCGTGGCAAATATTATTTAATTAAACAATTGGAATAATAGATATGTCCTTACTATCTAATCCACTAACTGATGCGATAAATGCTGCGAGGCAAAAAGAGGTTGAACGGATATTACCGAATGTCGAGCATGCTTACGAAAACTACGAAAAAATAGAGACAGAAACCGCACTCTTCCTTGCACAAGCGCGAGAGAAGTTAGATCAGCTTGCCGTCATTGCTCCTGCTAAGGCTGAGGAAATCGCGCAGTTCCGGCAAGCTCTGGATGAATTAGAGAATGCTGTGACGCTTTGGACATTAAATTCAAAATATCAGTTGTCAACGTTAGTGAATTAAAATCTATTTTCAACAGAAAATAGTAAGGCGCCGATTTTTCATTATATCATAATTAATGACTGACAATGAAGGTGAGGTTAACATGGATTCTCTTGACAATATAGTGCAAATTGAACTGAAAAAAATCCATGACGTTAGTGAGGAGACTATCCGGGGCATGGCTGAGCAGAATAGTGCAAATATTGCCTCGATTATAGGTGTTGATATGAGTGATGACGGAGATATTTTTTCTGATTCAGATACACCTCAGGAAGCCACTTTAACAGGAGAAATCAAAACGCTGTTAAATGAATATCAAAAACTAACGCAACAGCTTGTTGCTGATGCTGAAAAAAATCTTAACGATATTTTTGCACCATAACTTTGCTGCTTTTTGTATTAATTATCGACTTTTCGCTACTTTATGTTCCCGGTGCCTATACTTTACAGAGGGGGTTGCGGTCTCAACCTGGCTTATAGCAGTGCTTTGACGTAAAGGCGCCGGGATATCACAGCAGATAGTTCAATACTGCGGCCAATGGATGGAGCGCAGTACAAGGGGAGCAGGGATGGCGAACCAGATACAGAAAATGACGACCGACAAAATCCTTGAGTTTATTGATAAGGAGGTGGAGAGCGGTCGTCGCATGGATATTGAAACCATCGAGGCTTTCTCCGGCTACAGTCGCAGACATTTGCAGCGCCTGTTTTTCGCCGAAACAGGCATCAGCCTGGGGGGGTATATTCGCCGCAGAAGGCTCAACCGCGCGGCATTGCTGCTCAAGTTTTCCCGGCGCAGTTTTCACGATATTGCGCTCAGCCTGGGTTTTGACTCGCAGCAATCTTTTAACCGTGAGTTTAAAAAAGCCACCGGTTTTACACCCAGGCAGTACCGCTACCAACCCGATTGGGTACTTTTCCCTCTGGTTGGCCGGATACGCAAAACGTACGATATTCCGCCACCCGAAAAGGTGATGTTGCCCGGGGGAACGATCGTGGGCGAGGAACTGATCTTCTACAGCACCGTGGGTTCTATGCCGGAAAACGCTTCTTTTCAGACTTATCTGGAACGTATATTTAGTGCCCAGGCGCACCGCGAATGCGAACTGTGGATGGTGGTGAGCATTACCCCTGTCGAAGATTTTGAATACCATTACCAGGTGAACTGTGGTCTGGGCCAGCCCGGCAAGAAAACCGGCAGAGTGTTTTCGTATAGCAGCGGGGAATACCTGAAGTTCACATTTGAAACTACCCGCGAAACACATGTGGGTAAGACGCATCACATCTACCTTAATATGCTTTCCGGTAGCAATGCGGTCAGGCGGGAAGGCTCGAAGGTGTTGGTTTTTGTTTATGCGAAGGGAAAGGTTGCCTGCACGCTTTACATTCCCGTCGTGTCACTGAACCCCAGGCCCCACCTTCTCTGAATTTTGGGGCATCTCTCATAGGGTATCTATTTACTATGTCCCAATATGCCAATACAGTGCTGGCATGCTATCTTAAAATTATGCGCTATTATTTAGTCATACCGTACTGCGATTTTATTTCTGGGAAGACCTATGAAAGAGAATTACATTAAGATAATTCAGTATTTACTTAAGCAAAAAGGCGTAAATATGCTCCAGATCAAAACTCGTGATGTGGCAGATGCCGTTGAGCTGACGATATATCAGGCTCGGCAGTACCTGATTCATCTTAATAAGGCGGGGGTTGTTGAAAGAGTAACCCAGGGTAGAGGAAGGTCTACATTATGGCAGCTAATAAGTCATTCTGCTGATTAAATTTCTGGTGAGTTATTTATGTATTAAGATTCACCGCTCTTATAATACCTGCAAGTATTGATACGAAAACGGCTACGGACTGCGTATTCTGTCATCTCCTTATGTTGCGCGTAATGTAGCCGTATTTGTATTTTTTGTTATATATCTTCATGCGTTGCATTCTATGCATATCATTTAATTTATAAAGTTACTTTTTTTATAGTGACATTTTTCTGTTTTGGTATCTGCAAGTTATCTTCCTTTCACTTTATTTGTTACTGACGTGATTTATAAATAACTCACTGAATGTGGTTTCGCTATTGCGTTATTTCCCTCTTTCGTCTGCATACCTTCAGCCTATCTCTTTATTACCCTCTGTTTTAATCATGCTCGAAATTTTATTTCTGTTGTGAGAAATTTGTTAATGATGATTTATTTTTAACCGAATAAAAGTAAAAAATTAAATAAATAGATTTTTTTGTGGTCTTGCTATGTCGCGATAATTTGTTCCAGCGCCAGGTAAAGTCGCGATTTCAAATATCGCAGATCGCGAGGTGATTGTTGATATATATCGTTGAGAATGCCTGTTTTGGAGTTTTATATCCCTTTATGGAGTTTTTTTAGAGAAAAAGATCGACTAGAGTTCATTTCACCCGCTGGGGAGCAATATATGTCCTTGAGTTGGGTGTGATTAATGCGTTCATTTAATTGATATGGGAAATCTTTTTTATGAAAAAAAGTATCATTGCATCTGTTGTTGCACTGGGTCTGGTCTCCGGTCTGGCTCAGGCTGCTGAGAAGGAAATTGAGTTCGTCGGTTCTGTAACCAAAGTCACCTGCAGCATTGTCCCGGTTGTTGATGGTGCTATCACCCTGAATCCGTCCGTCATCAAGCTGGGTAACGTTCAGCCGAACGCACGTGGTAAGGTTGTGAATTTCGCCTTTAAACCGAATCCGACCGCAACCAACCGCGATGTTTGCAACGCGATGGATGATAACGGAACGGCTGTTCTGACCTGGAGCGGCGACAAGTTTAGCACTCAAGGTCTGCAGGGGATTTCCGGCTCCGCAACTGATGCTGTCGTTGAGATTAAAGCAGTGAATACCAAAACGGGCGCTAGCGACATTGTTACCGCCAGCGGCACGCAGCATGAGTTCGCTCCCAGCCTGCTGAAAAAAGGTGGCGAAGGCCTGAAATACAAAGCTCAGTTAGTGTCCGGTATTCAGGCAGGCGACTTCAAAACCGCAGCTAAATTTAACTTTAGTTACAAATAATCCTGCTCTGTTAGTCGGATAACCCTGAAACCGGTAACAAAGGGGGGGAGTTCTCCCCTTTGTTACCCGCTTTTATAAACCCTCTTTTATTGATTTTGCTTATGCGAAAGGGGATGGTTTTGTCCTGTCCACAGATATTCAGATTATCAGCGCTCAGCCTGGGGTTGCTCCATGCCACTCTCGGCGCTGCGTCAGAGTCAGTGGCGGATGGAGACACTGAGCTGGAGACGGCCTTCCTGCAGGGAACGGCGGTTGTGCCCTCGGTGCTCAAAAAAGGCATGATGTATCCCGCCGGTGAGTACTACGTCGATGTGGTTGTCAATAATGAAAATGTTGGCAAGACACGGCTGAACATCTCTTCACAAGAAGAGAAGGCAGGAATGTTATGTCTGTCGCCAGAGTGGCTCAAACGTGCAGGTGTACCGATTCGTCTTGAAAGCTATTCGCAGGAATACAATGCGCAGGCTGACTGTTATGAACTGGCCCGCAACCCATACACCCGCGTGGATTTTCATTATGGTAACCAGAGCCTGATATTCAGCATTCCGCAGTCGCTCGTTATTAGTCAAACCGATCCCAGCCAGTGGGATTACGGTGTGGATGCCTTGCGCCTGAAATATGACGGTAACGTCGGCCATCAAAGCGGTCAGCAAACCAGCGCTTACGGTAGCGCGTTGCTCAATGTGAACATGGGGCGCTGGGTATTTGACAGCAGCATGAGTGGTTCACGTAATAGCGATGGCAAAACGGATTTCGCTGTGCGGGATGCCACGCTCTCTACCGCGCTGAGCGCGCTGCGTAGCGACCTGCGTTTCGGTAAGTCCTGGACCCGTAACGACCTGTTTTCTGATTTTGGCTTTTACGGTGCCACGCTGCGCTCAAACAGAGATATGACGCCCTGGGAGACACGTGGTTATGCACCGCTGATAAGCGGTGTGGCGGCGTCCACCTCACGCATCACGGTCACCCAGAACGGTTACACGCTGTATTCACGCATGGTGCCGCCAGGGCCGTATGAACTCGATGATCTCCGCCCGGTGGGCAACGGTGACCTGGAGGTGACAATAGAGGATGACAGCGGGCGTAGAACCGTGACGCGTTATCCGGTCACCACGCTGCCGACGCAGCTGCGACCCGGCGAGTTGCAGTATGACATCTCGGTGGGCCGCAAATCGTCACAGAGTGATATCGAGAAACCGTTTTCAGACGGTGATCGGGGCGTGTTCTCGTCCGCCAGCCTGGCATACGGCTTTGGTTCCACCACACTCAGCACTGCAACAATCCTGCATAACAAATACCGTGCTGGCGGCGTGAGCGTCACGCAGCAGCTGGGGGAATTGGGCGCTATCTCCGTGGGCGGCTCGCTTGCGCAGGCGAAATACGACCACCACGGCATCAAACGCGGGCACAGCATCAGCGCCAAATACGCCAGAAGCTTTGCCGATACCACTAACCTGAGCCTGATAGCCTTGCGCTATCAGAGCAAGGGATATGTGGAGTTTGCGCAATTTGATCCGACGGATCGTTACGGACATTACCGTTACAACCAGAAGTCGCGTTATGAGATGCAGCTTACGCATCGTTTGACGAAGTACAGCAACCTTAGTCTGTCGGCGTGGCGCGAAGATTACTGGCAGCAGCCAGGGCATGCCGTTGGCGCCGCGTTGGGAAGCGGTATAACCCTGTTCGATGATGTCTATTTTTCGCTAAATGCCGGGTACAACAAATACCCGTACCAGGAGAAAAAAGATTACACGGTCTCACTGAGCATGAGCGTGCCCTTCACCCTGGGCGGCATCCGCCATTACAGCAACAGCTCGGTGAGCCACAGCTCCATATCCGGCACGCAGTTCCAGGCCTCAGCGACCGGGATGCCCTCAGACCGCCTGAACTACAGCGTCAGCGCTGGTGCATCGGATAAAGGAAGCCGCAGCGCGTCGGCGAGTGTGAACTATGGCTTTGACGCCGTGCAGACAGGCATGAGCGTATCGCAGAGCCGAGACAGCACCAGCCTTACCGGCAACATCTCCGGAACGGTCGTGGCCACGGCGCAGAGCGGGCTGCTGTTGACCCGCGATCAGAGCGACACCATGGGCGTGGTGCGCGTCCCGAATGTGGCGGGCATGCGGTTCAACGGTTCCCCGGCCACCAACAGCAAAGGCTACACCGTGGTGGGGCTATCAGATTACAGCCAGAACCGTATCGATGTTGATATGGAGAATGTTCCGGATGATCTTGACCTGGATGTGACCTCCTACAGCGTGGTGCCGACAGAAAAAGCGGTGGTGTATCGCGAGTTTGGCGCGAACTATGTGAAGCGTTATTTCCTGCTGGTGAAAGACCGCATGGGACGCTTGCTCAGCGGCGGCGATGCCCGCACGGAGCAGGGGCTGGATGCTGGATTCATCTCCCGTAACGGCGTGCTGTCGATGAGTTTGTTGAGTGAACCCAAAGAAGTAAAAGTCAGCCTGGGCGAAGGGCGCGAATGCCGCATTCCCATGGCAGGCATTAAACCCGGCGTTGAAAAGGTACAAGAGGTACATTGTGAATAAAGTTGCGAAGTGGTGCTTAACCTCCCTTCTTTCCTTAACTCTGAGCGGCCAGGCGCTGGCTGCCTTTACGGTCAGCGGAACACGTTTTATCTACGAAGAGGGTAGAAAGAATGTGCCGTTTGAGGTGACCAATAACGCGGACGACGCCTATGGCGGCCAGGTCTGGGTGGACAACATCAGCCAGAGCGAAGGCGGGGTGTATATGGTGCCGACACCGCCGTTCTTTAAAGTTGCGCCGAAGCAAAAGCAGATCGTGCGCATTATGAAAACAGACGATGGCACGCTGCCGTCTGACCGGGAGTCCCTATTCTGGCTGAATGTTCAGGAGATCCCACCGAAGCTGAAGACCGACGAAAATGCCCTACTGGTGGCGGTGAACACGCGCGTGAAAGTGTTTTATCGCCCGAAAAGCCTGATCGCAGATCGTAAAAGCGCAGAGAAAAAGATCCAGCTGGAGCGCCGTGGCGGTACCACCGTCCTGAAGAATCCAACGCCTTATTACTTTGCGATTGCGAAGGTGCGGGTGAATGGCAGTGAGGTGAAACTGAGCAGCGCTGAGGATAAGAATCTCGCTATTTTTGCGCCGATGAGCGAAGTGACGCTGAGTAACATCCCGGCGGGCAAATTCAGCGTCGATGCGATCAATGACTGGGGCGGTGTGGAAAATTACGAACTGCAAGGGTGAGCGCATGGCGAAATTTCGATATTGCCGGATGAAGCGAGGCATGGTTGCCCTGACGCTATTGGCTATTGTATTCATCGCGATGTCCGCCGATGCAGCCTCTGTCCATCAGAGTTCGCGGAGTAACGCTACGATAACCGTCCCGGTGACCCTGGTAAATATTCAGCCCACTTGCGATGTCACCTTCAGTGGCGCAGGGCTTGGCAGCAATGGCGGGACCTATAAACTTGGCTCGCTGCTGCCGGGAGACTCCCGTGCTCATATGCCTTTTAAGGCCACGATAGGGTGTAAAGATGTGGAGGGCGCCGGGGAGATGAGTACGGCGCTGACAGCGTCGGCGCGAGGGAACGTGGTGACGGACAACCGTATAAGGATGCAGCTGAACGGTAAGACGAATGAAAACGCACCGGAGCTATGGCTGGAAACGGGCGGGCAGCGCGTACCCATGGACGGGAACAGCGCATTTTGCAAGGGGCAGGGACTGAACACTAATGTGTGCACTCTGACGCCTGTTACCCGTGTGCCGGACAGCAGCCCTGGCGGTAAAGTCTCGGCTACGGTGGTGTTTAACGTTACCTATGTGTGATGCCGGGCAGATTGTCGGCATTGTGCAGGTCAGAGCAAATATGATGAAACTGAGAAATGCAATGAAACATGCACTCGCGTTATCGCTCAAAAGTGCTCTGCTGGCGACGCTCCTGCTCAAACCAGGCGCGGGGATCAGCGGGACAGTAACGCTGTTAGGGCATCAATACAAAGCCACCGTGGTGGTGGTATCCAGCGTCGAACCCCAACTTAATGTTGATGCTGAAAAAGCCTACGGAACGCTCTGGTTATGGGCCAACACGGAGGCAGGACGCGTGCCTATTGGGCAGTCGTATAATTGCTGGAGCAATTCAGGAGAGGCAATCACGCAAACTGTAAACAGCAGCACAACGCAGTATATCTGGGGGCCGGTTCGCTCCCGCACGACGATGCAATGCATCGGCGAGGCTATGTTGCGACCGGATACGCAATCCATTACGGCCGCGCTAAGAGGAGGCCAGAACAGTGCGGTGAAGCCCGTTTCGGTCAGCATCGCACTGGCGGAGCATGGGCAAACGCCAACGTATTGCGACGACAATGATAACCAGTGCACGGCGACCTATGTGCTGAACCGCAAAGCGGCGAGCGAAGTCCGCGCCGAACTGTCGTACCCGGATTCGATCGTATTAAAAAAATCCGAACGCGCTGAATTGCTGAAAGTAAACGCCACATCGAACGCAAATGGCGTGTGGGTGAAGGTGGTGCCATCGGCGTCCATACAACCCTGGGTCAATGTTCAGGCTGGCAATGCCGTCGTGGATTTCGCTCAGCCCAAGTGGATGGCGAACGGTAGCGTGCTGGAGCTGGTCGCGCAAAATATCCCCGTGGGTGTTCGCGAGGGCCATATCAACGTGGAAGTCTCTGTACTCTGAATCATCAGGCTGCGCCACCTAAATAATTGATCGTGAAAATTGAGGGAAAAGAGATGCACCGTCGCCATTTTCTGGCGCTCTGTATGGGCCTGATCCTGGTTCCGTCGTTGGCCTGTGCCGGAAGTAAAAACGATACGCTCGCGGGGAAATATCACCTTCTTGAAACACCTGTTAAGGTGGCCGGGGAGCCAGCAGTGGTGGAGTTTTTCTCCTTTTACTGCCCGCCCTGTTATGCCTTTGCAAACCAATACGGCATCGAGCAAGGTATCCGCAAGGTTCTGCCTGCCGGTAAACGAATGATCAAATACCATGTCGCCTTTCTTGGGCCGCTCGGCGCAGAGCTGACGCAAGCCTGGTCGGTGGCGCAGGTGCTTGGCATCGAGGCAAAAGTGGAGCCATTACTGTTTGAAGCCGTTCAGGTTTCCCGCTCGCTGAAGACGCGAGAGGATATCCGTGCCGTATTCGGGCGCGCTGGCGTAGATGGCGCGGAATATGACCGGTTGCTGGCCAGTGAAGCCGTCAGAGCGAAGACCGAAGAGCAGCACCGGCTATTTCGTGAGTTTGGCGTAACAGGCACTCCGGCGGTGTTCGTGAATGGGCGCTACCGGGTGGACAATCGCGGCTTTCGCGGTGAATCGGTGGCGCAGTTTCGTGAAGAGTTTGTGGCTGCGGTGGACGCCCTGCTGAAGAAAGGAGCGTAAACGTCGGCGAAAAACACGGCGAGCTTATGGCCCGCCGCAAAGCTGGGCAAATCCATTGCGCCTTTACGCGGGCCGTGTTTTAGCGCTTAACCTCTGATGTCTACCTGTACCGCGCCTGCGATCAGCGAAGCGAAAGCGTCCACAGCTTCGTTCTGATCCAGCCGCCCGCGGGTGAGCGCTACGGAAAGCGCTTCGCCCGCGCCAACCAGGCCGATACAGCACTGTAGCAACGCGCGCGGCGGCATGCTTACACAGGGTTTCAGGACTGACACGAACATATCGACGCAGTTATCCAGCAGTTCCTGAAAAACCGCCGATTTCTCTTCGCTGCCCGCCATCGCGGCACCCACGGCGTGAAACTCGTCGGTGATATCCGATGCACAAAGAATGTAAGCGCTCGCCAGCATCCGTATGGTTTCCTGTGGATCCGCGGGCTGAGCTGCCATTGCATCTGTGAATGCTTTCACCCGCTCGGTATCAATCCATTTATATAGCTCAATCAACAGAGCTGAGCGCGTCGCAAAATGATCGTAGACCACCGGTTTGGAGACGCCAGCGCGCTCGGCAAGGTATCCAAGCGTCAGGCGATCCGCATTTTCCTGACGCACAATTTGCAGCGCAGTGCTGAGAAGCTGCTTTCGCCGCTTCGCCTTCGATAACCTCCGTGCAGGAGCGCCAGAAACTGGAGAGTTGTTTTTTTCCATCATCTCATCTAAACCTACTAATAGTAACTTATCGCTGGCGGGTGTTCATACACCTACAAATGGTAGCCTAACACGTAAACAAGGAAACACACTTATGACAGTTGATCCTGTTCTACTTTTGGGCGGCTCAGGTGCAATTGGTCACCAGGCCGCACGGGCGCTACGCGCTATTTATCCGGATATTCCTCTGATGATTGGCGGTCGTAACCTGGCCCGCGCGCAAGGCAGCGGCGGAAGCTGGCGATGCGCAGGGTGTCGTCATTGACCTGGATCTCACCGATTTGGGGCTTGGTGCACGCAAAGTGAGTGCTGTGGTCGTCCTTTACAAAGATCACTCACTGGCAACACTCCGCTTTGCGCAATCACGAAGCGTGCCGTATCTGAGCATCTCTTCCGGCGTGTTTGAAATCGCGCCGGAAGTGGCGAGCGTGATGAACGCACCGGGTGCCGCGGCGGTGGTGCTGGGCTACGAATGGCTGGTCGGCGCCACAACGGTACCTGCACTCGATCTGGCTCGCAGATTCGCCAGGGTGCATGAAATTCGTATTGGTGTTCTGGTCGATGAAGAAGATGGCGGTGGCCCTACCGTCGCTGCGGATTTCGACTATCTGAATCACTTTATGCCTGCCGCGCTGACGCGCAAATCGGGTACCTGGCAGTGGCGAGAAGACAATGATGCAAAGGCCGTGTTTTCAGCGATTGATGGCACCGAAATTGATGCCACGGGCTTTTCATCAATTGACGTCGTCGGGCTGGCAACGTCAACGGGCGCGCACAGTGTTGAGTTCAACCTCGGTAATGGAATCAGTTCAAGCCGTCGCAAAGGTGAAGCATTTTCAACCGAAATCATCATTGAAATGAATGGATTGGACCTGTCGGGGCAGGCGCTTCGCACACGGCATGCGGTAGTGCATCCTGGCGGAGCGGCTCCGCTGACAGGCATGGGGATAGCCCTGCTCCTTGAGCGACTGATAGGGCTGGATGGAAAGCCGCCGGTCGCGCCTGGCCTCTATTTTCCCTGGCAAATACTTGATGCATCGCGCTATCTGGCGCATTTGGCGCACGAGGGAGGGCAGATAATGGAGCTGCCGCTTTTATAAGACGAACCACCGACGAGCTTGCCCTGCGTTCGCCGGTGTTACGCAGGGCAAGCTCGCGTTTTGGGTCGTTGAGATTATGTGCGTGCCACAGCGGCAGAATGTTTTTTGAATGTTAATTATTCACTGCGTGAATTTAAGTGGCGTTTTTTTATATTAATTTCTATGTTGATATTTGATAATTGAATCAATATTTTTTATGGTAAATTATTATGACTAAAATTTCTGGTTCAAACGGCGTACGCGATTTAATTAGTAAACTTGAAGGGAAAAATAGCGCTTCTTCTCATAGCAATAAAAAATCCGCAAGCGGGATAAATAAAATTGCCAGCATTAAAAATGATCAGGCGAATTTACTCTCTCAAAAAAGAAAATTCAGTTCATTACAACCATCAAACATATTATCCACACCTCTCGCGCAAAATGCCATGAGGAAAGAGGTTAATCGTGGTGATGTAAAGCAACCATCTTCGAAAGGGGCGGGCAGTATCCAAAAAACGGCACCAAAAGAAATAGCTGTATTTAAAAATGGGATACCTAAAGAAATACATTTCGCCTGGGAAGGGAAAAATATTCCTGAAGACGCCATGGCAAATATTCTCTTAAACGCAAAATTAGCGCCGGATTTTAATGTAAATATTTGGACGACTAAACCTTCGTTGATTTTTTCAACCCTGGACAAGATGGCGAATAGTGAAAATAATGCTTCACACAGATTTCTGGCCCAAAAATTTGGCCCGTCACTTTCTGTCAATGACACCAAAGAATTATATACTGACCTGAGTAAAAAGTTAGATAACACTGAAGGGCTGGCAGAGGTGCGTGATGGTGAGTATCTCTCTACGATGTTTTACAGAGAAATAAATGGCGCATATCAAAACTTTGCTGCGGCAAGTGATATAACCCGTGCTGCTTTGATGTTTTTGAAAGGCGGCTGCTATATGGACGTCGATGTCGTATGTCATTCACTGCATGAGCTTGAGCAAAATAATATCCCTAACGGTTATTTGATAGGCAACTCAAAAGATAAAAGAAGCTTTCCAAATGCTCTGCTGATCTCTCTTCCTGGTTCTAATTTGTCCAAAGATATTCTGGCGCAAATGGCGTATGAAATGTTATCCCTGGAACATGCCGATCCCAGTGATAACAATAATGAACCAGACATGACATTATGGGTCAAAAAAAGAAGCGTTGAGAAAGAAAGACAGTTTCAAACAATGGAGCTGACCGGCCCGGATTTGTTTTATAGTATGAGACTGCATAAAAAAGCAGGGATTTCCTTTGATGCCGATGTCAGTACCAGGAACAACGGGAAAAAAAACAGCCCAGACCTGGCTGAAAAGAAAGTAAATGATATTTTATTTGCCAACTTCAGAAAAGGTTTTAATGATGACGGAGACTGGGCTTCTCTTAAATCTGTTAAAGGAAAACCGGCAGCAACAATTTAATCCTCCTGATACACTCTCCTTTAAAGCCTTGTCAGTATTTATAAAAACTGGCAAGGCTAACATCAATAAATAGTTGTCTTTGAATGATGTAATGCCCTTCAATCCCCTTTCGGAATTTCACCGTCAGAACTGAGCCGTCTGTGGCAACAGGAAGATAAACCTGCGTCTAATCACGCCGGTTGCCGATTTGAACCTCGTCCAGGGGATATTGCAGGATGCACTAACAAAAAACGATGCTGGCACGGCAGCACGAATGACCGGGAATCCTGTTGGGGTAATTTTAGTAACATCATTATTCTTAATTAATCCAGTAACTCATTATTTTTCATATATTACCTTCACGTAATGACTGCCCGACCACCGCCCATTCCCCCGCGAGGCCCAGTAATAGATACAGCAAAAACGACTATTACCCCCCCGCCAGCACGTGCGCGCGGCGGGATTTGGTAATGATTTACAACATGTTAACGAAAAAACAATCAATTCCCGGGCAAATATATTGTCTGACTTGGGAAAGCAAAGTCTGCCCCATTAGCCTTAACTATCTCAATGATTTTTAAATAAACATCTTGTTGTACTGCAAGCCACTCGTGCCATACAGTCGTATGGGTAAAGCAATAGACCATGATATTGAGTGAAGAATCCGCAAACTCATTAAAATAGACTAATAGGGTTTGCGACTGGTCAATATCCTGGTGCTGCTGCAACATTGTTCTTATAGCATCAACAATCACGGCTGTTTTATCGGCGTCCTCATAACGTAACCCTATCACGGTGTTTATGCGGCGATTGGTCATTCTGTCCGGGTTTTCTACGCTTATTGATGAGAAAACTGAATTTGGCACATACAGAGGTCGATGGTCGAAGGTCGTTATTTTTGTCATTCTCCAGCCAATTTCCGTAACAGTTCCTTCTATATTTCTGTCCGGAGAACGTATCCAGTCACCAATACTAAACGGTCTGTCAAAATAAAGCATGATCCCTGAGAAAAAATTGCTCAGGACGTCTTTACTGGCCATACCAACGGCAATGCCGCCTATCCCTCCAAATGCCAGCAGTCCGGAGAAACTCATTCCAAAATGCTCTCCGTACATAAGCAAAACAACCGCGGCTACGGTAATTTTTAAAATTTTAGATATAATTCGCGAATCAGTAACATCGTGCCCTTTCTTAATTTGTTTTTTTTCAAAATAATCAATCATCAGATATAACTTTTTTATAAAAAGTAAAATGATAATTGTAAACCCAGTAAATTTCACAGTGTACGGCGTCAGGAAGTTTACCCTGAAATCGACAATGAGAGTCGATAAAAAATCAAACACAACAAAAATAATACAAGACCACAATAAAAAAACAATCATGTGGCCGACAAAAATATATTTGTTCTTTTTGTGCAGTCCGAATAAATGCCATGCAAACAAACCTGTTGCGGAAATTAGCATTAAACCAATTCCCAAACTATTCTTTATTAAAAATTCAGGTAACACTTATCAATCCTCCTGATTATTAAGTTCACTCATTTTACCTGCCATCAAAAAAGTAACCAATACAGTTAAGCAAAAACCGTCTTGTCATTATGTGTGTTGCCACGCATCCTTAACAACAAATCTACACTGACAGTGCGTTTTGCCTTAAAATGATTATTAATATCACCTGGCGATTAATGCTTATCCTCTCCCTGCGAGTCTTCTGTCACCACTGGAATATACAGGGTGCACATCACCTTACCCTCATCATAATTCAGTACCATCACTTCCGGTTCAGCTCTCCTGACTGTCCGTCTTTCCGACAATATATTCAGATACAGATAATGCACCTGCTCAAGATGTGTTTCACGTTCAGTCTCAAAACGGATCTGCAGATATTTTCCGGCACTGTACGAAAAAACCTTACCTTTCCGTCCTCCGGGAACACCGACACCATTAACTGCCCGGTAGTGATACTTGCTGTCCATCGCCGGAGTGGCCCGGCTCACAACCCATAACTCCCCTTGACGTAGTGCTTTTTCACCAAATATTCTCTCCAGATATGCATATATTGTCGCGTTATCCCGCTGGTTATCCACGGTCCCGTAAAAGATCACCTCCTTTCCCACAACCGCTCCGCCTGGCAGATACACTTCCTGCGGCGCGGGAATATCATATTTTTTACGTATCGAGCCTGACAGGGGAAAAAACTCCCACTCTGGTTTTTCACGGTACTGCATAGGGGTCATTCCGGTGCTTTTTTTGAATTCCCGGTTAAAAGACTGCTGGGAATCAAACCCCAGACTTAGCGCAATATCCTGGTATCCCCGTCGGGAAAAACGAAGCAGCAGGGCTGCACGGTTCAGTCGTCTGCGCCGGATATACTCACCCAGTCCCACACCGGTTACTGCAAGAAACAGACGCTGCAGATGCCGCCGACTGTAACCTGAGTAAGCCGCAAGCGTATCGATATCTGTTCGGCGCCCACTTTCCACTTCCGCATCCACATATTCAAGGATTTTTTCTGCCATCATTTTATGTAACAGGTTTGTCATATACTTTCTCCTGTCAGCGAAACGCAATGCAGCATGGCACCGTCCTGTGTGTGCCTATATCTGCCCGGTATGGTATGGCGTGGTCAACTAAAACTGGCCACCTCGCTTATAGCGGTGAGCGGGCTGCTGACAACTCATCAGTCCCGGCTCATTCATGAGTTTGCCGGCAAGCCAACGTTCCCTTCGCAAGCCTCTTCAGTGTTGCCTGCGCCAGCAGAACCTGGCTTCGTAATATAACCCGCCTGCCGCCTGGCTCCAGTATTTATAGAAGCTGCGATAAATCCAAACACATGGCAGAGTGTGACCACAGGATAATGCGCTTCGAGTTTCCCGATTGTCGAGAACTGTTCAGGGAGTCTGGCATCAAGAGCGCAGTCGCCTTTTCCCTGAACTCATATATTTCAATTTGCTGCGGGGTTATGGAGGATTCTTTTCTGTTTTGCGGGGCAGGGAAGGGCAGCTGCCCGATTTAAGTGATTTGCGTGCAGCATTACGTTTCTCCCGGGCTTCGGGCAGGGTATCCAGTAGATAAGTACCAGCAGCCAGGCGGGACTCTTTGCCGTTGACGCTATAGCGGTAGTACTACTCCAGGGCAGGATCGTTTACCGTGGCGGAGGGCCAATCAACGGCTCGGAAGTATCTGGATTATCCGTGGCTATTCAAATGGTCATGCAACCAAATGGTCATGCAACGTTAACCTTTGTATAATTTTTGAGTGCCCAGAGAGAATACCAGCTGTTTAGAAAAAGCGCCGACAGGATCACTAAACCACCAATCAAGGCTTTAGTGCTGGGGGCTTCATCAAATGCGAAATAGATCCACAATGGGCCAAGAATAGTTTCAAGCAACAGAAATAATCCAAGATGAGAGGACGGAATAAAACGGGAGGCTCTGGCAATCAAACTCAGCGCCAGGAAGACGACTACAGCACCTTCCAGAGCGATAAGCAACAAAGTATGCTCTGGCAAATAAATCCGGATGCTAAATCCGATATACAATATGACAGCTGAAAATATCGCCCCAACAGATGGAGAAAGAGAAAGATCAAGCTGGCTACTCCGTCCCACAACAAATGCAGCAGCCATCGACATTGCGGTCATAAGTGAAGTTAAGTCACCGGTGGATAGTGTTAATGACATCCCTTGATTGTTTCCAAAAATGACGGTCAGAACGCCGACAAGTGCCAGTAAAAATGACAGACATGTCACTTTACTTATGGATTCCCGCAAAAAAAACCATCCAAATATTCCGGCCCAGAGAGGTGCTGTACTTATAATAAACAGCATATTTGCTATGGGAGTCAGCATGGCCGATACAGGAAAAAGAATCGAAGATAGCCCATAGAAAAATGCAGACAGCATCATATCACGGCTAAACAGGCTGCGTTTGTCAGGCAGAGTCCTGTAACGTAAATAGCGATAAATGATAAAAAAAATAACCGGTAAAGCCAGTGCTATTGATCGCCAGAAGGCAATCTGTACGGGAGGAAGATTAATAAGACGCAACAATACAGTGTCAAAACTTAAAATAACCCCCCCCAATGCTGCGAAATAATATCCACGCCGAGTTGTGGAAGCAAGGTTCATAATTTTCTCCTGAGAATGTTAACGAGAGCAGTACTACATTCAACCGGAGATGCATCAGGTTCTCCAGGAATATAGCAACTGATCCTCCAGTGAAGTTCATCTAAAATTTTCAGACTGAATATGGTTTTTACCAGACGTTCTGACCGGGGATGTCGGGATCCAATTTTAAATACAAGAAAAGGGGTTTGGGAATATAGCGGGGTAATTGATGTTAGTCCTATGCAGGAAAGCTCCTCTGCAAGAGCCTGCGTGAGATTGAACATGGCTATATTAAACATAACAGTCTGAGTCATTAGATGATTATGTAATGATCTGAAAACATGGTCATTCACCGTCCCTGACTCTGATATTTTGGCTACTTTGAGAATTTCCTTGTATTCAGGGTTGTCATTGACACAAAGAACGCCAATTCCAGTCTGCAAAGCAAGATGCTTGTGCAAAGGGAAAAAAACGATATCTGTAGTGAATGCTTTTGCATGGTGACATATCGCTCCGGCAGACTGTGCCGCATCCAGAATCACTGCCGAATCCTGAATACAGACTACCTCACCACTATCTGGACTTATGTGAGTTAGCAGCGGCAGAGACGGTTCCTTAACCAACAAAGGGATAGTCTTGTAAGGTCGGTAGCTTCCTGCTGCAATGGATAAAGTTCTGCCCTGAACGCTCAGCCCATACAGCACCGTCAACAGACAATGTGTGCTATTGGTCAACAGAAAAATATTTTCGTGAGGAATAGTAAGAGCATCTCTGATTTGCTGTTTTATCTCCTCCCTGCACAGCTGAAGTGATCGAAAATAGTGAGTTTGATAATTGTGTTCAGCGGGTAACAATATAGAATTGATAGACGCATCATCGAGCTCCCTGCTCATTGAATCAGCCTTTTTGAACTCAGCGCCGGGATCACCGCATCCCGAAAAATACTTGCAACGGATATTGTGGCAATGTCACTAACTGATACCCATTTCAATTCTTCAATCTCTGATGCAGGTACGGGATCGCTGGCAACCTCTACCAGGTAAGAAACAATTTTTATCGGTTCCTGCTCAAAAGCAGACACCGAGTAGTCAGTACGATACTTCTTCGAGCTGAGCATTACCGTACCAAGCTCCTCATAGATTTCTCTGCGAAGACAATCTTCCTGAGTTTCACCGAATTCAGGTTTTCCCCCTGGAGAAATAAACACTGATGTACCTTTTTTTCTCACGAGAAGTATTTTATGGTCTCGAATGATAATCGCGGCATATTTAACAATCATAACGTCATGTACCATTAATAATGTTAGAAGTATGCAGGTGAATATTTTATTTCTATTTTAATGATGCTGTTAGTTATGCAGCGACTTCAGAAATACCACCTGTCAAAAAATTAATAATGTCCCGACATTTATCTTCTTTCCTTTTAAGATAGTTCATAATAACTTCATCAGAAGCAGGTGTAAAACTGTCAGCAAAAACAGATAGCCCTTCAAGGGATTTCGTAGAAATACCCGCCTGAAGCAGGCGATATTTAACATCATCCTGAGATTTTGCAAACAGATAGATAGGGCTGTGATACTCAATCCCGAAAGACTTCATAAAATCAACAAAATATTCTTTTGCCACTAAGCGTTGTTCTGGGAATTCTTTTTGATAGTCCGTTATTCCATCGTTAATTGTCGAAATCGCATTACGTTTGCAGTAATCAATAACGTGTGCGTGGATTGCAATTTTTTCACCCAACAGCACAAGATTTTTACGGTCCTCCAAAATATCTGACTCAAGAGTTTCAATAGCCAGAGAACGAAATGCACCGCTAATATCCTCAATGTGATGGCATACTACAAGTTCACCAAATCGGCTTCTTAATTCCTCAACCCTATGTGACAGAATCCCTCTATGAAGTGAGCAGCCACTGCTGGCAGTATAGAGATGTACTGGTATCCCCTGTAGCATTAAATGGACGGCAACCAAAGAGCTATCGCGTCCCCCGGTAAACATGACCAACTGTTCTTTATTATCCATTTTTGCTTCCCTCAAGTATTTTCAGTACGTCAACGACTGAATCAGTGATAAAAATATTGTCCAGATCTGCCGTAGAAATAAATCCTGCTTTATGCAGATCCTGTAACCAGTTCCATGCCACCAACCAAAAGGATGTACCAAACAGAAAGATTGGTTTCATGCGCATCTTTCTGGTTTGCATAAGAGTGAGCATTTCGAACACTTCATCCAGCGTCCCGAATCCCCCGGGCATTGCAATAAACGCATTGCAGTAGACTGAGAAAGCCAGTTTTCTCGTCATGAAATAATCGAAGTTCAGTGAGATCTTGTCATGCGGTAGAACATTATCTTCAAATGGCAAACTGATGTTGAGGGCCACGGATTTCACCCCAGCAGCACAAGCCCCTTCAATTGCCGCTTTCATGAGTCCGGGCCCACCACCAGAGATAATCTGATATCCGTGCTCTGCCAGAAGTTGGGAGGACTCTTTCGCCAGTATATAATAGTTTTCATTTTCATTTACTCTGGCGCTGCCAAAAATGCCAACAGCATTATTAATATTACTTTTAAATGAATTAATACTTTCTATTTCTTTAACAATGATGTTTTTCATCGCTTCCCCTGATTAGTTCTGACTTAATTATCCAGCATTGATACATCATCACAAGTCAGTTATACTTAACCTATCGTTTAGAAAATATATACACCATTATGAAGCCGCTTCCGCCTCTAAATTCATTGAAAACATTTATGCTTACTTCTCGCTACAATAGTTTTTCTCAGGCTGCTATCCATAACTATATGACAAAAGGAGCCGTCAGCCAGCAAATCAAACTACTGGAAGACTGGATGGGTGTCAGATTGTTTATGAGAACGAGTGCAGGAATTGAGTTAACAAGTGCTGGCATTGAACTAAAAAAAACCTGTGATATTTCATTTTCATTGCTTGAAAATAAGATTTATGAACTTAAAAAGAAAATAAGCAAGATAACGAAAATAAAAATTGGTTGTTCCAGTAGTATTCTTCGCCATCTTTTTTTACAAAATCAGAATAAAATTAATTCAGAATTTCCAGAGTTTCAACTATGTTACGACACAACAGCGACCATTGACTCATTACTTAATAATTCCATAGACATTTATCTATCCAGAGAAGTATATCCTCCTGTAATTGGTTTAAAAGAAGTAACCTTATTTAAGGATGAAATAGGTATGGTATCTGCACGAAACTATCTGGATCGCCATGTCGAAGGGGTGACAGTGTGTCATGCTCAGAGCCGGGGGAGCGCCTGGAATGAATGGTGTACTGCCTCCGGGCGGATGCTGCCAGTCATAGATGAGCTGCATTTTGAAACGCTGTCTCTTGCACTCGATGCCGCTCGGTTTGGGCTCGGGGTTGTTGTAGCTCCCTGGTTTGTAGTTGAGCCGGAGATACGGCTGGGCAATTTGCACTCACCGTTTGGTTTTGTGGAATGTGGGAGAGGAACCTGGCTTTATCACCTTGAAAGTTCGAGCAATGATACTATGCAATTTATTGATAAACTAAAATATATAGCCAATGAACTCAAAGTCGCTCCTCTTAACAAACTATAGGGCAGGATCGTCTACCGGGGCGGGTCAGTCCAGCATATATAGTGTACGGAAGCTAGCTGCCATAATTGATGAAGTGGATGTAAATAGGATCTTTATCTACCACTCCAACTTTTTCATCGTCAGACCAACCTTTCATTCGGATGGTAAATAATTGATGCTCTTTTGAAATACACTTATTTTCTCCAAAAATACCATTCAGGCAGTATTGGGTTTCGCCCATCCAGTAGCTATTGTCTCTTATGTCATCTGCTCTCTCGGTTATATTTTCCAGGAATAAAATATCATCATATGTATGAGAAAGAGGGGGGCGTTTTTTAATATGCCATCACTATTTTTGTACCATATTATTTTTTGTGCATATCGAGACAGTGGTATATTTTCAACTAAAACGACAGTAGACTTACATTCTCTTTTTAAATGCTCACTGTACTCAGTATGCTCATAAATATTGACTACATGCCCTTGCCTTAGAAAAAAATCATATATGATATATAAAAAGTATAAAAATAGAAGAATGGATATTGTTTTTGGATATTTAATCATTCTATCCATGTGCAAAAATTAGCTTCGTTGATAAATGGTTTGAAGCCATAAGTTTTATAGCGCTGCAAAATTAACCAGGAACAGAACCACGAGGAAAGCTCGAAAATTTTTCCATTCATATCATTGATATCTAATCCAAAATGGTCCTGTATCTGAAATGTTAATCGAGCTTTAAAACTCTTACGGCGAAATTCCCTGGTTTCGGTTTCTATAATTTCGAAATCATTAAGATATATCTTCGTTGAATAAGTATCATGGATGGTTATGTCCAGGCCAATGAACCAATCCCAATCATCAAATTTAGGAAGCTTTGCTTCTTTACTAATTCGTAAGTTCAATTCTCCTAAATCTTCCAGCGTTAATGATTTAAAACCATTGTTATGAAGCAATTCATTGATTATTTTTTTATCTTCTCCACGCACTCTTTAGTTGTTTTATGCTCCAGAAACGCTTTATTCACCAGCTCATGACGCAACACGCCGCCTTCATTGATCCTGACCCGGAATCTTGCACCTTATCCATTAACAACAATGATTTTCATTGTAAGGTTTAGTGATTTTTTAAAACAAGGAGAGGCTCCGCTCATTGATGATAAAACCGCTGTTATTACTATTGTGACAGAGTGTTTTTTCAGGTTTATTGTTACCGAACGCTTATTTCAACCGAAATTAAGTTGATTATGTGCAATTTGTGCGTTTAGTATTTGCAATTAATTACAATTATTATCTTAAAATTTATCTTTCGGCAGGGAAAAGCCATGCACCACAGCTCCGCTTGCTCTTCGCTCAGCCTTGCTGTGCGCAAGGGTTGTATTCTATTTGGCGCCATTGTCTTACCACTATTTATATTCAGCCAACCGCTGCTGGCGGCAACACCGAACAGCGAACAGCTGATCATACAGCAGCAGCGGCAAAAGGCGCTGGAACAACAACTGACCCCCCTGACGCCGGATGTGCGCCTGTCGCCACCTTCGTCCAGTTTTGGACGCATTGCTTTCCCGCAGGAAAAAACCTGTTTCCCTATCGATCAGGTCGAGTTGAGCGGCCAGGACAAACTCCCTCATTGGCTGTCGTTGCAGCGCATCGCTAATCAGGCGCAGGGCCGTTGCCTGGGCGGGCAGGGCATTAACCTGCTGATGAGTACCCTGCAAAACCGGCTGGTGGATCGCGGCTATATCACCACCCGCGTATTGGCGCCTCGCTGGATGATTCCGGCACCAGGAGTACCGGGCGTTATCAGGGCGGTTTGACGCTGTCGCTGGATAACCCGTTTTCGCTCAGCGATCTGTTCTATATCTCCGGCTCTACCGATCTGCAAAACCAGGGCGGCAAGGGATCGAAGAACATCACCGGGCACTATTCGGTGCCTTTCGGTTACTGGATGGCCGGGGTCACCGCCAACAGCTATGACTACCACCAGACCGTCGCAGGCTCCTATGCAGATTATCGCTACAGCGGTAAGAGCAAGAACGTGGATTTCCAACTCAGCCGGGTGCTGCACCGTAACGGCAACCAGAAAACCACGCTGATCTATGACGTGCTGGCACGCGAGTCCAGCAACTACATCAACGATACCGAAGTGGGCGTGCAGCGTCGGCGCACCTCGGGCTGGCGCCTCGGGTTGCAGCACCGCCACTATATTCAACAAGCCACGCTGGACGCAGGTGTCAGCTATCAGCGCGGTACCCGTTGGTTCGGCGCGTTGCCTGCGCCGGAAGAGACCTTTGGCGAAGCGACGGCGCTCAGCAAAATTGTGCAGCTTAACGCCCAGCTCGACGTGCCATTCAGCCTGTTCAGCCAGAACTTCCGCTACAACGTGCAATACCAGCGTCAGATCAGCGATACGCCGCTGACGCCGCAGGACCAGTTCGCTATCGGCAACCGTTGGACGGTGCGCGGCTTTGACGGCGAGCGCACCCTGAATGCTAATCACGGCTGGTTCGTCCGTAACGATCTGGCCTGGCGCACGCCGTTGCAGGGGTGACCTGCCCCCTGGATTAGATATAACGTTCAGTTAGTAATGTCAGTTGATTTATTCCCGTATTCTCCGTTTCGCCATCCCGCTGCAAACTCTGAAGGGGTCTGATAATTCAACGAAGAATGAGGCCGACATTCGTTATAGTCCTGCCGCCATGCGCTTATAATTTCTTTTGCATGAACAACATCGTGGAACCAGTGCTCATTCAGGCATTCATCGCGAAAACGACCATTAAAACTCTCGATAAAGCCATTCTGTGTCGGCTTGCCCGGCTGAATA
>NZ_JBQPOM010000033.1:0-520 GCF_052220145.1 Vagococcus sp. WN89Y
AGCCCGTCAGCCGGAGCAGGTCTGGGTTGCGGATATTACGTACCTGCCGGTACGCAGCGGCACGGTGTACCTTAGTCTGGTCACGGATGCCTTTTCCAGAAAAATAATGGGTTACCATGTGGGGGAAAATCTGCAGACTGAAAATGTGGTAAAAGCCTTCAGGCAGGCGCTGAGGAAAAGAAAAACAAAGGGTCGGCTGATCCACCACTCTGACAGAGGGCTGCAATACTGTTCAGCGCTTTATCAGTCAGTCCATGAGAGAAACGGGATAACCTGTTCAATGACCGATGGTTATGACTGCTACCAGAACGCGCTGGCAGAGCGAATAAACGGTATTCTGAAAAATGAGTTTTTACTGTCACGCCCGGCAGACCTGACGCAAGCCAGGAGGATAGTAAAAGAATCTGTGGCAATTTATAACCATGAACGGCCACATCTGGCCCTGAAATACAAAACGCCTGATGATGTTCATCAGGCGTTTTACAGGCGGAAGAGTGTCAACCTATATCAGGACTAGTCA
>NZ_JBQPOM010000034.1:0-523 GCF_052220145.1 Vagococcus sp. WN89Y
CGTTAAGTTGCAGGGTATAGACCCGAAACCCGGTGATCTAGCCATGGGCAGGTTGAAGGTTGGGTAACACTAACTGGAGGACCGAACCGACTAATGTTGAAAAATTAGCGGATGACCTGTGGCTGGGGGTGAAAGGCCAATCAAACCGGGAGATAGCTGGTTCTCCCCGAAAGCTATTTAGGTAGCGCCTCGTGAATTCATCTCCGGGGGTAGAGCACTGTTTCGGCTAGGGGGCCATCCCGGCTTACCAACCCGATGCAAACTACGAATACCGGAGAATGTTATCACGGGAGACACACGGCGGGTGCTAACGTCCGTCGTGAAGAGGGAAACAACCCAGACCGCCAGCTAAGGTCCCAAAGTCATGGTTAAGTGGGAAACGATGTGGGAAGGCCCAGACAGCCAGGATGTTGGCTTAGAAGCAGCCATCATTTAAAGAAAGCGTAATAGCTCACTGGTCGAGTCGGCCTGCGCGGAAGATGTAACGGGGCTAAACCATGCACCGAAGCTGCGGCAGCGACGC
>NZ_JBQPOM010000035.1:0-547 GCF_052220145.1 Vagococcus sp. WN89Y
TATCCCGCAGGTCGAGATGGATCTTACGGTAGCCATAAACGCAACCGGACTCCAGCCAGAACTGTTTGATTTGTCCTGTCAGTCTGAGATCCGCCTGATGCCGTGGTGAATGCGGCTGCTGAAGCCAGGAGTAAAAGCCACCGGGATGAACATCCAGCACCGCGAACAGGCCAGCAACAGGTGTTGTCACGGATAAAGGCGTACCTCAGTCGGACAGCTTTGCGAGGTACACCGCGGCTTTTTTTAATATGTCCCGTTCGTCAGTAACCCGCTTCAGCTCCTTCCGGAGTCGGCGGATCTCGGCCTGAGCATCTGACTGCTCTTTGTTGGTGGAAGAGTCCGGACCGTACTTCTTTATCCAGGCATAAAGACTGTGGGTGGTGATATCGAGAAGTATTGCAACGCTGGAAACAGAATGGCCACGATCCACAACCTGTTTGACAGCTTCAATTTTAAACTCTTCGGTATAACGCTTACCGCTCATAGGCACCTCTCTTTAAGCCATTTTAAATGACTCTGAGGTGTCTGTTAAACCCGTGGCGATTCA
>NZ_JBQPOM010000036.1:0-584 GCF_052220145.1 Vagococcus sp. WN89Y
ATCCGGGTTGCGGACAGTGTCTGGTGGGTAGTTTGACTGGGGCGGTCTCCTCCTAAAGCGTAACGGAGGAGCACGAAGGTCAGCTAATCCTGGTCGGACATCAGGAGGTTAGTGCAATGGCATAAGCTGGCTTGACTGCGAGCGTGACGGCGCGAGCAGGTGCGAAAGCAGGTCATAGTGATCCGGTGGTTCTGAATGGAAGGGCCATCGCTCAACGGATAAAAGGTACTCCGGGGATAACAGGCTGATACCGCCCAAGAGTTCATATCGACGGCGGTGTTTGGCACCTCGATGTCGGCTCATCACATCCTGGGGCTGAAGTAGGTCCCAAGGGTATGGCTGTTCGCCATTTAAAGTGGTACGCGAGCTGGGTTTAGAACGTCGTGAGACAGTTCGGTCCCTATCTGCCGTGGGCGCTGGAGAACTGAGGGGGGCTGCTCCTAGTACGAGAGGACCGGAGTGGACGCATCACTGGTGTTCGGGTTGTCATGCCAATGGCACTGCCCGGTAGCTAAATGCGGAAGAGATAAGTGCTGAAAGCATCTAAGCACGAAACTTGCCCCGAGATGAGTTCTCCCTGAGAC
>NZ_JBQPOM010000037.1:0-640 GCF_052220145.1 Vagococcus sp. WN89Y
TACTGGTACAGGTTCCAGCCGCCGTTTAACCCTATCGGATCCTGAACGGTGAACCGCCCGGTCTGCGGGTCGTAGTAGCGGAACAGGTTGTAGTGCAGGCCGGTTTCGCGGTCGGCGTACTGCCCGGCGTAACGCAGCGGCTGGTGTGCCAGGGCTGTATCCTGAGCCACCCGCGTGAAGCCACCGGTCTGGTGTCGCACCTCGCCGAAGCTGCCGTACTGCCCGCTCCAGCGGATACTCCCCTGTTCATCCGTTACCTCCAGCGGCGCGCCGTTGAGGTCGGTACTGAACCAGTACATCTCTCCGGCCGTGTCGTCCCTGAGATGGTCAATCCGCGCCAGCGGGCTCCAGGCCTCGTTCGGGTCGTAAATATAGGTGCTGCACTGCCCGCCGTCGTGCTGCTCCTGCAGCAGGCGGTAGCCCTGCCAGAGGAAGCGGGTTTCCGTGGTGCCGTGGGCGGTGGTGACCGTCTTGCGGATGCGTCTGCCGAGCGCGTCATAATGATAGTGTGCTTCAAAGCGGCCCTGCGGCCCGGTTCCGCGGGCAGAGAGCAGGCGGTTCTCCGCATCATAGGTGTAATGCTGCTCATACAGCCCGCTGCGGCGGCGGGTTAAATTGCCCCACGCGTCGTACTGCATGA
>NZ_JBQPOM010000038.1:0-644 GCF_052220145.1 Vagococcus sp. WN89Y
CGTGCTACGGGCCATTCCAGCGGCTCTCAGCAGATCGTTCAGATCGTGTTTTTGCCTCAGTTCAGAAATTACCTGCGCTTTTTGTCGGTTATTTTTTCCTGAGCTAAGGCCCGGAGCTTTTTTAGATAATCTACCTGCGCACGCAGAAAGCGGATTTCAGCCAGCTTCTGCTCTTCCGTCAGTTGCTCTGCCGGAATATCGGTAGTGACAGAAGGGGGGGTAATATCTTTTTCCAACTTTTTCCTTCCCTGTCTGAGGTTGAGAAGCGCATCAATCCCGTCTGTCTGATAACATTTAACCCATTGATAAACGGTACTTTCACCGGAGATATTAAATTTTGCAGTAGCTTCACGAAGCGAGAGTTTATCTCTGATGACAGCGATAACAACATTGAGCCTGAATTCAGGCAAAAATTGACCGGTCTTCCGGCTCAATCCATCAGGACCATGAAGCTCATAAGCGGCAACCCATCTGCGCAGGGCCGTCCGCCCGACACCAAAATGTGTGGCAGCCTCACGAAAACCATCTTTACCGGAAAGATAATGTTGTACGGCAGCAAGCCGTAGCTCAAGTGAAAATTTACGACTACTCATAAAAAACTGCACCTCAGTCAGTTGGGTGTCCAACTTTTGGGGTGCAGTCCA
>NZ_JBQPOM010000039.1:0-653 GCF_052220145.1 Vagococcus sp. WN89Y
GACACCGACACCGACACCGACACCGACGCTGATGCGGATACCGACGCTGATGCCGATGCAGATGCAGACACAGACGCCGACGCCGACACGGACGCCGACACAGATGCTGATGCGGACGCTGATGCCGATACGGACGCAGATGCAGATACTGACACAGATGCCGACGCCGATACCGATACCGATACTGACACTGATGCGGATGCAGACACTGACGCAGATACGGACGCGGATACCGATGCGGATGCAGATGCTGATGCGGACGCGGATACCGATGCGGACACTGATACGGATGCAGACGCAGATACGGACACGGATACCGACACGGATGCCGATACGGACGCAGATGCAGATGCGGACGCAGACACGGACACAGACGCCGATACGGACGCAGATGCCGACGCAGACGCTGATACTGACGCTGACGCAGACGCCGACGCCGATGCGGACGCCGACACGGATACAGATGCGGATACGGACGCCGATACCGATGCGGACGCCGACGCCGACACCGATGCAGATACTGACGCAGACACGGATACCGATGCCGACACTGACACCGACACCGATGCAGATACGGACGCTGATGCGGATGCAGACACTGATACTGACGCTGATGCCGACACCGACGCTGACGCGGATGCAGACACAGATGC
>NZ_JBQPOM010000004.1:0-114212 GCF_052220145.1 Vagococcus sp. WN89Y
TATAGTAATGCGGCGATGCTGAAACTACCGCCGAGGAGGGAACGGGAATATGAAAGGGAAGTGAGGCAAAAAAGGCCGAAATATCCTGTTAAAAACAATGCCGGTCACCTTAAGTGACCGGCATTAGGCCGCAGCCGCTTTTTTTACTTCCGCCGCCAGGTTGTCCCCTGCGGACCATCTTCCAGTACGATACCCATCTCATTAAGCTTATCGCGCGCGGCATCTGCCGCTGCCCAGTCTTTCGCTTTACGCGCATCCAGGCGCTGCTGAATAAGACGCTCGATTTTTGCGACTTCAGCGTCGTCAGCCTGCGCACCGCTTTGCAAAAACAGATCCGGCTCCTGCTCCAGCAGACCCAGCACACCGGCAAGCTTACGCATATGCGAGGCCAGCGCGTTGGCGGCAGCGCTATCTTCCGTTTTCAGGCGGTTCACTTCACGCGCCATATCAAACAGCACCGAATAGGCTTCCGGCGTATTGAAATCATCATCCATCGCTTCAATAAAACGCGCCTCAAACGCCTCGCCGCCGCCTGCCGCAACCGTTTTGTCCGTCCCGCGCAGCGCGGTGTAGAGACGCTCAAGCGCCGAGCGCGCCTGTTTGAGGTTCTCTTCGCTGTAGTTAAGCTGGCTGCGATAGTGGCCGGACATCAGGAAGTAGCGAATGGTTTCCGCATCGTAATACTTCAGCACATCGCGCACGGTAAAGAAGTTGCCCAGCGATTTCGACATCTTCTCGCGGTCAACCATCACCATACCAGAGTGCATCCAGTAATTAACGTATTCGCCATCGTGTGCGCAGGTAGATTGCGCGATTTCGTTTTCATGGTGCGGGAACATCAGATCCGATCCGCCGCCGTGAATGTCGAAATGCGAACCGAGCTGTTTGCAGTTCATCGCCGAGCACTCAATGTGCCAGCCTGGGCGCCCTTCGCCCCACGGCGACGGCCAGCTTGGCTCGCCTGGCTTGGACATCTTCCACAGCACAAAATCCATCGGGTTGCGTTTGATTTCAGCCACTTCAACGCGCGCGCCAGCCTGCAACTGATCTAAATCCTGGCGAGAGAGCTTGCCGTAGTTCGGATCGGTCGGCACGGAGAACATCACGTCGCCATTGTCCGCTACATAGGCATGACCGCGTTCCAGCAAGCGCTCGGTAATATCAATGATTTCATGAATATGGTGCGTGGCGCGCGGTTCGCTGTCCGGGCGCAGAATGTTGAGCGCATCAAAATCTTTGTGCATCTCAGCAATCATTCTGTCCACCAGCGCCACAAAGCTTTCGCCGTTTTCATTAGCGCGCTTAATGATTTTGTCATCAATATCGGTAATGTTACGCACGTATTTCAGCTTGTAGCCGAGAAAGCGCAGGTAGCGAGCTACCACATCAAAGGCGACAAACGTGCGGCCATGCCCGATATGACAGAGATCGTATACAGTGATGCCACACACGTACATGCCGACTTCTCCGGCATGAATAGGTTTAAATTCCTCTTTTTGGCGCGTCAGTGTATTAAAAATTTTTAACATCGAAGATTCCATATAAACGTGTGTGGAACGAAACCGCGTATCTTACCCGTAATTCAAACCCGAAGCAGCACACTTTGCAAGGTGATCCAACCTCTTGCTTATGCTATAACAGGCGACTATCTCAGGCCCACTGCCGGGTCTGTGCACCACACTTATGAGAACAGGATGCAAAAATGGTTACTTTCCACACTAATCACGGCGACATCGTAATCAAAACCTTTGATGACAAAGCGCCTGAAACAGTTAAAAACTTCCTGGACTATTGCCGTGAAGGTTTCTACAACAACACGATTTTTCACCGTGTGATTAACGGCTTTATGATTCAGGGCGGCGGTTTTGAGCCGGGCATGAATCAAAAAACGACCAAAGAGCCTATCAAAAACGAAGCCAACAACGGTCTGAAAAACACCCGCGGCACGCTGGCAATGGCCCGCACTCAGGCTCCGCACTCCGCGACCGCGCAGTTCTTTATCAACGTTGCTGACAACGACTTCCTGAACTTTAGCGGCGAAAGCCTGCAGGGCTGGGGCTACTGCGTGTTCGCTGAAGTGGTCGAAGGTATGGACGTGGTTGATAAAATCAAAGGCGTCGCCACCGGTCGCAGCGGTATGCATCAGGACGTACCAAAAGAAGACGTTATCATTGAAAGCGTGACCGTCAGCGAGTAATTCGTGGCGACACTCTTTATCGCAGATTTGCATCTGCAAACGGAAGAACCGGCGATCACCGCCGGTTTTCTGCGTTTTTTACACGGCACGGCCCGCGAGGCGGACGCGCTCTATATTTTAGGCGACCTGTTTGAAGCCTGGATTGGCGACGACGATCCGAACCCGTTGCACCAGCACGTTGCCGACGCGCTCAGGGCGCTCACCCAAAGCGGCGTGCCGTGCTACTTTATTCACGGCAATCGTGATTTTCTGCTCGGCAAACGCTTTGCACAGGCCTGCGGCATGCAACTGCTTCCCCAGGAGCAGGTGTTGAGCCTGTATGGTCGCAACGTGCTGATTATGCACGGCGACACACTCTGCACTGACGACGCGGGCTATCAGGCGTTTCGCGCAAAAGTGCACCAGCCCTGGCTGCAAAAACTGTTTCTCAGCCTGCCCCTGTTTATTCGCCGTCGCATCGCGGCCAAAATGCGCGCCGGTAGCAAAGCCGCGAACAGCAGCAAATCTCTTGAGATAATGGATGTCAATCAACAGGCGGTGGTAAGCGCGATGGAAAAACACCGTGTGCAGTGGCTTATCCACGGCCATACGCATCGCCCGGCGGTGCATCAACTGACGGTCAATAACGCTGCCGCCTGGCGTGCGGTATTAGGCGCGTGGCATAGCGAAGGCTCCATGGTTCGCGTCAGCCAGGAAGGCATCGAACTCATCACTTTCCCCTTCTGAAAGTACGTACTTAAACGGGGAAAACTTCGCGACGCAACCGTTTTCCTGTACCATTTTACGTGCTATTCTCTGTGCCCTCTTTTGTCGTCTGAAGTACACCCACAGGAGTTTTGAGACGCATGTCCTCAAGCAACCAACCGGCACGCATCGCCATCGTTATGGGCTCGAAAAGCGACTGGGCGACCATGCAGTTCGCCGCAGAAATTCTTGATACCCTCCACGTCCCGCACCATGTTGAAATCGTCTCTGCCCACCGCACCCCTGATAAGCTGTTTAGCTTTGCCGAAAGCGCTGAGCACAACGGTTTTCAGGTGATTATTGCTGGCGCAGGCGGCGCGGCGCATCTGCCGGGGATGATTGCGGCAAAAACCCTGGTGCCGGTGCTGGGTGTACCGGTACAAAGCGCGGCGTTAAGCGGCGTCGACAGTCTCTATTCTATTGTGCAGATGCCGCGCGGCATTCCGGTGGGCACGCTGGCAATCGGTAAAGCGGGTGCGGCCAATGCCGCGCTGCTGGCAGCACAAATCCTTGCCCAACACGACCCGGCGCTGCATCAGCGTCTGGCTGAGTGGCGCAAGGCGCAAACCGACGAGGTGCTGGATAACCCTGACCCGCGGGGTGCGGCATGAAGCAGGTTTGTGTTTTAGGAAATGGTCAACTCGGGCGTATGCTGCGCCAGGCCGGTGAACCGCTCAGCATCGCGGTCTGGCCGGTCGGGCTGGATGCCGATCCGCAAGCGGTGCCCTTTGCGCAAAGCGTTATCACCGCTGAAATCGAGCGCTGGCCGCAAACCGCGCTGACGCGTGAGCTGGAACGTCATCCGGCGTTTGTGAACCGCGACGTTTTCCCGGTCATCGCCGATCGCCTGACGCAAAAACAGCTTTTCGATCGGCTGGGGCTGGCGACCGCGCCGTGGCAATTTCTGGCGGATAAAAGCGAGTGGCCGGGCGTGTTCTCGCGCCTTGGCGAGCTGGCTATCGTCAAACGCCGCGTTGGCGGTTATGACGGGCGCGGGCAGTGGCGTCTGCGCGAAGAAGAGACCGGTTCGCTGCCGGATGAGTGCTACGGCGAGTGCATCGTTGAGCAGGGGATTAATTTTTCCGGCGAAGTGTCGCTGGTGGGCGCGCGCGGCCACGACGGCAGCACCGTGTTCTACCCTTTAACGCATAACTTGCATCAGGACGGCATTCTGCGCGCCAGCGTCGCGTTTGCGCACCCGAACCCGGAACAGCAAAAGCAGGCGCAAGCGATGCTGTCGGCCATTATGCATGAGCTGAACTATGTCGGCGTGATGGCGATGGAGTGCTTTGTCACGCCTGGCGGGCTGCTGATTAATGAGCTGGCGCCGCGCGTGCACAACAGCGGTCACTGGACACAAAACGGCGCGTCCATCAGCCAGTTTGAGCTGCATTTACGTGCGGTGGTGGACCTGCCTCTGCCGCCGCCGGTGGTCAGTAGCCCGTCGGTGATGATTAACCTTATCGGCAGCGATTTGAATTATGACTGGCTGAAACTGCCGCTGGTGCACCTGCACTGGTACGACAAAGAGGTGCGCCCTGGGCGTAAAGTCGGTCATCTGAATTTAACCGATGTCGACCCGCAACACCTGAGCGCCACACTGGAAGCGCTGCTCCCGCTTCTGCCGCCGGAGTACGCCAGCGGTATCGCCTGGGCGCAATCAAAACTTCAGTAATCGTTCAAAGGGCATTGATCTCCCTTCGTGCGGGCGTAAAATTTATCGGCTGGCGGGCCTGTTCCGCCAGCGTTTACGCTAAGGATGCCCCATGAACGACACGACGGACTATCTTGCCATTCTGCGGGAAAACACACCGCTTATCGATGTACGCGCCCCGGTTGAGTTTCAGCAAGGCGCCATGCCTTCAGCGCTTAACCTGCCGCTAATGGACGACGCGGAGCGCGCCGCCGTCGGCACCTGCTATAAGCGCGAAGGTGCGGATGCCGCGCTGCGGCTCGGCCACCGGCTGGTGCAGGGCGAGCTGCGCGAGCGCAGAATAAACGCCTGGCTCGATGCCTGCGCGCAGCACCCACACGGGTATCTCTGCTGCGCGCGCGGCGGGCAGCGATCGCATATCGTCCAGCAGTGGCTAAAAGCGCGGCAGTGCGACTACCCGCTGGTGGTGGGCGGTTATAAAGCGTTGCGCCAGGCGGCAATTGACGCCACCGTGCGCTGTGTGCAGCGCCCGCTGCTGCTGATTGGCGGCTGTACCGGTAGCGGTAAAACACTGCTGGTGCGCAGCCAGCCAAACGGTATCGATCTGGAAGGTCTGGCCCGCCATCGGGGTTCGTCGTTTGGCAAAACCCTGCAACCTCAGCGCGCCCAGGCGAGTTTTGAAAACCAGCTGGCCGCCGCGCTCGTCAAGACCTCTGCGGCTTTCTGGGTTCTGGAAGATGAAGGGCATGCGATTGGCGCTAACCATCTGCCGCTGGTGCTGCGCGAGCGTATGGCGAACTCGCCGCTGGTGGTGGTGGAAGAGCCGCTGGAAGCGCGGCTTGAGCGCTTGCGCAAAGAGTATTTTACCGACATGTTGCAGGCGTTTACCGCCCGCGACGGCACCGACGAAGGCTGGCGTGAATACGCAGACTACTTGCGCCACGGCCTGTTTGCTATTCGCCGCCGCCTCGGCCTTGCGCGCTACGCTCAGTTCAGCGAGCGGCTGGAAACGGCGCTTAGCGAGCAGCAAAAAAGCGGCGCCACCGACGGTCATTTTGCCTGGCTGGCACCGCTGCTGGCGGAGTATTACGATCCGATGTATCACTACCAGCTCTCACGGCGCGCGCAGGCGGTGGTGTTTCGCGGAAGCTTCAGCGAGGTGGCCGCCTGGCTTGCGGCCAAAAACGCTTAGTGGCGATCGCGCTTATCGGCGCGTTTTGCCAGCCAGTCGCCCAGTACCTGCACGACCTGCACCAGCACAATCAGCGCCACAACGGTCACCACCATTACCTGCGTTTCGTAGCGGTAGTAGCCGTAACGAATCGCCAGATCCCCGACACCGCCGCCGCCGACGATCCCCGCCATTGCCGAATAACCAATCAAACTCACCAGGGTGATGGTTAAACCGCGCAGCAAACCGGCGCTGGCTTCCGGCAACAACACCGTGCAGATAATGCGCAGCGGGCTGGCGCCAAATGCTTCTGCCGCTTCAATAATGCCTTTATCCACCTCCCGCAGCGCGCTGTCTACCAGGCGGGCATAGAAGGCAATCGCCGCGACCGAAAGCGGCACCGATGCGGCAACCGGGCCAATAGTGTTGCCAAGCAAAAACTGCGTCAGCGGCAGGAGCAGCACCAGCAAAATCACAAACGGCACCGAGCGGATAACGTTTACCAGCACAGAACTGACCAGGTAAACCGCGCGGTTTTGCCAGAACAGGTGACGATCGGTGACAAAAATCAAAAAGCCCAGCGGCAGCCCGCCGATAATCGCCAGCACCGTGGAGATACTCAGCATCTGGAACGTTTCGCCAAAAGCGAGGCTTAAATCAGCCAGTAAATCATCCACGGATCACCTCCACCTGCGCCGTACGGCTGCGAATATAGTCTACCGCCTCGCTCACCGACGAGGCATTTTCTGCCGGGGTCAGTTGCACCACCAGAATGCCGAGCGCCCGCTCGCCGATATACTCAATTTTGCCGTGCAGAATATTCACCGCCACGCCAAAACGCACCGCCGCATCAGACAGCACCGGCTGTTCTGCGGCATCGCCAATAAACAGAATTTTCAGTAACTGCCCCGGCAAGTGCTGCTGTAAACGCGCCGGTAGCGTAAGGTTGAGCGTGTGCGACACCAGTTGCTGCGTAAAGTCATGCTGCGGATGCGCGAAGATATCAAACACCTCGCCCTGTTCGACGACCTGACCACCGGACATGACCGCCACCCGATCGCAGATCGATTTGATCACATTCATCTCATGGGTGATCAACACAATGGTGATACCTAATTGCGTGTTGATCTGTTTAAGTAGCGCCAGAATAGTGGCAGACGTTTCCAGATCCAGCGCCGAAGTTGGCTCGTCGCACAGCAGCACATCCGGGTGGTTGGCGATCGCCCGTGCGATGCCGACACGCTGCTTCTGCCCGCCGCTAAGCTGAACCGGGTAGCGATTCGCTTTATCAGCCAGTCCTACCAGCGCGAGGATCTCCTGCACGCGCGGCGCAATTTTGCTGCGCTCCCAGCCCGCCGCTTTCAGGCTGAAAGCAACATTTTGTGCCACCGTTCGGGTGTGCATCAAATTAAAATGTTGAAAAATCATGCCAATGCGCTGTCGCGCCTGACGCAGCGCAGCCCCTTCAAGCGCAGAGATCTCCACACCGTTAATTTTCACCCGCCCTTCGCTTGGGCGAGTGAGTGCGTTCAGCGTGCGCAGCAGCGTACTTTTGCCCGCGCCACTGGTCCCCACAATGCCGAAGATCTCCCCGGCCGGGATGCGCAGCGAAACGCCATCCACCGCCCTGGTGGTTGCCGCTGCCCCACGGCTGGCGGGAAAATCCACGCACACCTTCTCTATCTCAATCATACAAACCTCAAAGCGCAAAAAGCAGGCCGAAGCCTGCCCGTTAGCCTAACCTTGCGACTATTTTTTATCCGCAGCGACCATCCAGTCTGGTTTCTGGAACGCGTTAAAAATGTTGTCCGGGGAGTCAATTACCGCGCGGTAAGCCGGTGATTTAACCACCGCGACAATATCTTTCGCGAAGGGTTTGTCGGCATCTTCCGTACGTACGGCAATAATGTTTTTCAGATTTTCATCCAGCTGTTCTTGCTTGATGGCCGAGGAGAGTTTCATCCCGGCAGCAATGGCAAAATTACCGTTCACCAGCGACGCCGTGGCGCTATCAAGCGTGCGCGGCAGCTGAGCGGCTTCCAGCGGCTTGAACACCAGCCCTTTCGGATTGCTGGCAATATCGCGCTCGGAGGCTTTGGTCGGATCGATATTTTCTTTAATAGTCACCAGTTCAAGGGATTGCAGGAAGCGCAAACCGCGTGCAAGGTTGGTCGGATCGTTAGAGAGCGTCACAATGTCGCCCTTTTTCAACGCATCCAGGCTCTTAATTTTATGTGAGTAAAAACCCATACCGGCAGTCGGCACCGATAACAGCCGGGTTAATTTAAGCCCTTTATCAGCGGTGAATTTGTCGAAATAGAGGCTATGCTGAAACAAATTGGCGTCAATGCTGCCGTTCGCCAGCGCCATATTAGGCTGCACGTAATCGCTGAACTCGCGCACCACGACTTTGTACCCTTTCTCTTTAAGCTGCGGCGCAATCGCCTGCTTAACCATATCGCCATACGGCCCAGGTGCTACGCCAAAAACAATGGTCTGCGGATCGCTGGCCTGCGCGAACGGTATACCCAGAGCCAGAACGAGTGCGCCAAAAGCCGCACGCACGCTAAAACGTCGCATAAACTTCCCCTGTGAGTGTGTTGTGTAACGCGCCGTGCAGTGCGCCGCGTTTTTAGTTATGACCTGTGCATAAGATGGCATAAAGCGCGGGCGGCGGTAATTGAAAAAAATTCAAGATCTGCTGACTATGTCACTGAATGGCGGGAGATATTTGGGCAGTCAAGGCGATGAAGCATAACGAAAAGCCATCATTGCAGCAGTTTCGTTATGCTTTTCATTGCTAAGCGTTGCCGGATTTAAACGATTACCGGCGGCTTATCAGAAGTCGTAACGCACGCGAACCAGGTTCATGTCGCCCAGGTTGTCGGTGCTGGAGGTGAAGACGTGTTCGTAATCAACACGGAAGCCATAGTCCAGCTGGAAGCTGATACCCACGCCGTTGTCGATACGCTGGTAGTTACGTCCGTTGACGAACTCCAGACGGTCACCCATAAAGTACGGCTGAATGGATTTCACCGCATACTGACCAATCGGGAACTTGTACCCGGCGAAGTATTCAATACCCCAGGCATCGCCTGCGAAGTAGTGATGGACATCGGATTTTTTGCTCAGCATATAGTTCTGATACCAGCCCCCGCCGAGGGAGAAGGTCCAGTTGTCCGGCGTCCAGCTCAGCGCGGAGCCAAGAATGGTCTGATCGTAGGTTTTGCTCTCGCCGGTCGCCGGGTCGCGCATATCCGCGCGGGTATAGTTCCACGCCGCGCCCCAGGTCAGATCGGTGGTCAGGTGGTAATCCACACCCAGTGAACCGCCGCCTTTACGCTTGTAACGGTTGCCGTTGCCATCCAGATAAGAGGTATCGCTGAACAGATACGCGGCGTAAATATCAGCATCGCCAACGGTTTTCTTATATTTCAGCATCTTGCGTGAACGATAAGAGCCATCGTAATCGCCTTTGATACCATTACCCGGTGCCTGAGCGACCATGTCGTAATCCCAGATATCGGTTTTCGCGCCGACAACATCGTAGTAGATGCTGTTCTGCTGACCAAAGGTCAGCGTACCCCAGGTGTTACTCTTCAGGCCGGTGTACAGCTGACGACGCGTGGTGTTGTTAGAGGTGCCGGAGCGGTGATTATCCCAGTCGAAGAGTTCAGGAATATCCACGCCCAGTTCGTAGTAGCTGACCCAGCTAATATCATCGAACAGGTAGTAGTCTGCGGCGAAACGGAAACGGGTGCCGCCATCGAAACCGTTACGTTTATACGCATTTTTGCCATCGTTGCCGGTCATGTTCTGGAACTGCGGACGAATAGAACCGCCCACGGTGAAGTTCAGACGGCTCAGCGGGTTGCCCGCCTGCGGGTCTTGTTTCAGAACAGTAATTTCCGCCTGAGATGCGAAAGAAGTCAACGCCACTGCTGCGCCAATGGCTGTCGCCATAGCGGTTGTTTTTATTTTCATGGTTTTTCCTTGCTGGATAGACTTGCTAATAATTTATTAGCTTGCAAATAGTACCGTTTATAAGTGGCGGATAGTTGAGGATTTTTTAATGTTTTGTGCTGTTAAATATATCATGCATGAATATTTACACCTTGAAATAGAAACGCACCGATAGAATTACCGGTGCGTTATCATCATGCGCTTACACGCTGAACTGGCGGAACAGCGCTTTTCCTTTTAACAGACGCGTGCCAAGCCAGCCGCCACACAAAGAGAGCAGCAGCGCCCCGCACAGCGGCAAGGTGACCCACAGCCGCCAGTCCGGCTCCCACGGAAAATCGAAAACCCGCGTTTGCAGGACCGCCAGCGCTGTTTCTGCGCCTATCGCCGCCACCAGACCGGAAACCAAACCGAGTAACGCAAACTCGCACCACAGGGTAGTGCGCAGCAGGCGTTTGCCCGCGCCGAGCGTGCGGTAGACCACCAGCTCCTGATGGCGCTGGCGCATACCTACTTGCACCTGCGCCAGTAATAGCAGAATGCCGCAGACGGTAACCAGCACGACCATCACTTCCAGCGCCCTGCTGACCTGCTCCAGTACCTGGCCGACCTGCCTGAGAATTGCCCCGATATCCAGCAGACTCACCGTGGGAAACTGCCGGTTCAGTTGCGTCAGCAGGCCGTTATCTTCTTGCAGGCGGAAACTGGTTAGCCAGCTTTGCGGCTGCCCGTCCAGCGCGCCGGGAGGGAAGATAAAGAAAAAGTTAGGCCGTAAACTTTCCCAGTCAACGTTACGCAAGCTGCTAATTTTGGCGCTGAAATCCTGCGTATCGCCCATAAACGTCACGCTATCGCCGATTTTTAGCCCCAGCCGCTCGGCCAGCCCCTCTTCGACAGAGACTTCGCCCGGTTTCGGCGGCCAGCTTCCGGCCACCAGCGGGTTGTGATCCGGGCGCTGGGCCTGCCAGGTCAGATTCAGCTCGCGGTTTAAGGCTTCGTCCTGATTCCCCTCGGTAGACTGGCCGTTCATTTCCGTCAGCCTTGCCCGCACAATCGGGTAGAACGCCTCAGGTATCACGTTATGCCCGGCAAGAAACGCTTTCAACGGCGTGACCTGTTCCGGTGCAATATTCAGCAGGAAGTAGTTCGGGCTTTCTTCCGGCAACTGTTGCTGCCAGCGGTCGAGCAGATCGCCACGCAACACCAGCAGCAGCGCCAGCAGCATAAAGGAGAGCGAGAACGCCGACAGTTGGCTCAATGTTGACCAGGGCTGGCGCAGCAGGCGATTAACCGCCAGACGCAGCGGCAGCGCGTTAAGCGTCAACCGTTTCAGCACATTAAGCAGCAGCCAGCCCAGCGCGCCGCACAGCAGCGCCAGCACCACCGCTCCCGCCAGCACCGCCCAGAGCAGCATACTGCCGCCCATTAACCAGGCGAGCAGCACAACCGCCAGCGCGCAAATCACCGGTATATAGAATTTCAGCGGCCAGACGTTCGCCACCGCATCCCGGCGCAGCACCCGCAGCGGCTGAGTCGCCAGCAGCAGCCGATACGGACGCAGGCCCACCAGCAACGAAATCACCACCATCGTTCCCACCGCCCACAGCCACGGCCAGAGACTGGCTGGCGGCAGCGTCGCGGGCAGTACCGGTTTGAGTAACACCATCAGCGCTTTTTCAAACAACAGCCCTATCGCGCCGCCGGTTATCACAGACATCGCCAGCACGCTCAACCACTGGCCAACGATAAGCTTACGCAGCTGCGCCCGCCCGGCACCCAGCGTTTTCAAAATCGCCACCAGGTCGTAACGGCTGCGGCAATAATGCCCCATTGCCACCGCCACAGCGGCGACCGCCAACAGCAGCGTGAGGAGCGCGGAAAGCAGCAGGAATTGCTGCGAGCGTTGCAATGATTTCCCCAGCGCCCCTTCATCCTGCTCCAGACCATACCAGCGATGCTCAGGCTTCAGTTGCGGCATCAGCCACGTCTCGTACTCTGCAAGCTGCTCTGGCGTACCGCCAAATTTCGCCCGCCAGGTGACACGGCTGCCCGGCTGAACCGCGCCGGTTTTTTCGACATCGGCCGTGTTCATCAAAAGGCGCGGCGCCATCTGGAAAGGGTTAAAACCGGCGTCCGGCTCCTGGAGGACTTCGCCCGCAATGCGCAGCGTGACATCCCCCACATCCAGGGTGTCCCCCACTTTTAAATTTAACAGCGCCAGCAGCCGGGGGGCCAGCAACACGCTGCCGGCCTGCGGTTTCAGTCCGGCCGGGCGGGTTTGCAGCTCGCCATACATCGGGTAGATATCATCCACCGCTTTGACATTCGCCAGCTGCGGCGTGTCGCCTGCAAAAGTCATGGTGTTGAAACTGACCTGCTCGCTCACCTGCAGGCCCATTTTGCGCGCCTCATCCAGCCAGGTCTGCGGTATCGCGCGCGAACTGCGCAGTGCGCGGTCGCCCGCCATAAAATCACGGCTCTGCTGGCTCAGCCCTTTCTCCATGCGATCGCTAATGCTGCCCAGCGCCAAAACGCAGGCAACGGCAAGACTGAGCGCCAGCCAGACAATCAGCATTGAAGGCGAGCGCCACTCGCGCCAGAACCAGCGGGCTATCATGCTTCCTCCTGCAATTCACCGTTGACTAACCGTAAGCGACGATCGCAGCGCGCCGCCAGTTGCGGATCGTGGGTGACCAGGATAAGCGTGGTGCCGAATTGTTGGTTCATGGCAAAGAGCAAATCAGCGATTTTGTCCCCGGTTTGCCGGTCAAGATTTCCCGTCGGCTCATCGGCAAACAGCACCGCCGGGCGACCATTAAACGCCCGCGCCAGCGCCACACGCTGCTGCTCGCCGCCGGAAAGCTGCGCCGGAAGATGATCAAGCCGCTTGCCCAGGCCCAGATCTTCAAGCAAGGTTTTTGCACTGCGACGGCTCTCGCTGCTGTTTTCGCCGCGCAACAGCGCCGGAAGCTCGACGTTTTCCAGCGCATTGAGGGTTGGAATTAGCATAAATGACTGAAAAACAAAGCCAACGTTCTGCGCCCGTAGCTGAGCGCGCGCTTCTTCGTCCATCTTGTGCAACGGTTTGCCAAGAAGCGTGACCTCGCCGCTGCTACCATCATCTAACCCGGCAAGGATAGCCAGCAATGTGGACTTACCCGAACCCGATTCACCGACCAGCGCAAGGGTTTGCGCGGGTTTGACAACAAGCTCAACTCCGGTAAGGATGGAAAGTTCATGCTCCCCCTGACCGACGGACTTCTTAAGATGATGAACTTCAATAATGTTTTCCGCTGGCATTTGCCCTTCCTGTTTCTGCTTTTGTTAACTTTTCGCGTCGCCGCAGCAGACACGTTACTGATTCTGGGCGACAGTCTGAGCGCCGGGTATCGCATGGCGGCAAACGTCGCATGGCCTGCGCTGCTGAATGATAAGTGGCAGCAAAAGCCGGCGGTGGTGAATGCCAGCATCAGCGGCGACACCTCGCAGCAGGGGTTGTCTCGCCTGCCCGCGCTGCTAAAAGAGCATCAGCCGCGCTGGGTACTGGTGGAGCTTGGCGGTAATGATGGCCTGCGCGGTTTTGCGCCGCAACAAACTGAGCAAACGCTGCGCCAGATAGTGCAGGCGATAAAAGCCGCCGATGCCGAGCCGCTACTGATGCAGATTCGGCTGCCCACCAACTACGGTCGTCGCTATAATGAAGCGTTTAGCGCAATTTATCCTAAGCTTGCCAACGAGTTGGATGTTCCCCTGTTACCCTTTTTTATGGAGGAGGTCTATCTCAACGCTCAGTGGATGCAGGATGATGGTATACACCCCAACCGCGACGCCCAGCCGTTTATCGCCGACTGGATGGCATCAAGGCTGGCTCCTTTAGTAAATCACGACTCCTGACCTGTCAGGGAAGCCACCAGGTAAAGTTATGCAAAAAACGGTCTTAATTACAGGATGTTCCAGCGGCATCGGTCTGGAAAGCGCACGCGAACTCAAGCGCCAGGGGTTTCGCGTGCTGGCGGCCTGCCGTAAACCCGATGACGTCGCACGCATGGAACAGGAAGGTTTTAACGGTATCTTACTCGATCTTGACGATCCGGCGAGTGTTGATAGCGCAGCAGATGAGGTGATAGCACTGACGGGTAATCGCCTGTACGGTATCTTTAATAATGCGGGTTTCGGGGTATATGGCCCGCTGGATACCATTACCCGCCGCCAGCTGGAGCAGCAATTTTCCAGCAACTTTTTTGGCGCTCACCAGCTTACCATGCGGCTACTGCCCGCCATGACGCCGCACGGCGAGGGGCGTATCGTGATGACATCATCGGTGATGGGGCTTATCTCAACACCCGGTCGCGGGGCTTACGCGGCCAGCAAATATGCGCTGGAAGCCTGGGCTGATGCCCTGCGCATGGAATTGCGCCATAGCGGGGTGAAAGTCAGCCTGATTGAACCTGGCCCCATCCGCACGCGATTTACGGATAACATCAACCAGACGCAGCGTGACAAGCCGGTGGAAAATCCCGGCATTGCGGCACGTTTCACCCTTGGGCCTGAGGCGGTTGTCGCCAAAGTGCGCCATGCTTTTGAGAGCCGCCATCCGAAAATGCGCTACCCGGTCACGCTGGTGACCTGGGCGGTTTGCCTGTTAAAACGCCTGCTTCCGGGGCGCGTGATGGATAAAATTTTGCAGGGGTGAGTTGAAGGCGCGCCGCCTGTCCCCCATGTAATACCAAATAGTAAAAAACAGAGAATCTCTTATGTCCGTACAGAATATTGTCAATATTACCGAAGCGAACCTGCAGCAGGTGCTTGAGCAATCCGTTGCCACACCGGTGCTGTTTTATTTCTGGTCCGATCGCAGCCAGCACTGCCAGCAGCTGACGCCGGTGCTGGAGTCTCTGGCCGCACAGTACAACGGGCAGTTTATTCTGGCAAAAGTGGATTGCGACGCCGAGCAGATGGTGGCGTCTCAGTTTGGCCTGCGCGCTATTCCGACGGTGTATCTGTTCCAGAATGGTCAGCCGGTTGACGGCTTCCAGGGCCCGCAGCCGGAAGAGGCTATCCGAGCGCTGCTGGATAAAGTCTTGCCGCGTGAAGAAGAGTTAAAAGCGCAGCAGGCAATGGAGCTGATGGAGGAAGGCAAGCATGCAGAGGCCCTGCCGCTGCTGAAAGAAGCCTGGCAGCTCTCCGGGCAGAATAGCGAAATCGGCCTGCTGCTGGCGGAAAACCTGATAACCCTGAACCGCCAGGACGAAGCGGAAGCGGTGCTGAAAACCATTCCTCTGCAGGATCAGGACACGCGTTACCAGGGGCTGGTCGCGCAAATCGAGCTGCTAAAACAGGCGGCCGATACGCCGGAAATCCAGCAACTGCAAAAACAGGTGGCGGAGAATCCCGAAGACGCGGCGCTGGCGACACAGCTTGCGCTGCAACTGCACCAGGTCGGGCGTAATGAAGAAGCGCTGGAGCTGCTGTTTGGTCATTTACGTAAAGATCTTGGCGCCGCCGATGGTCAGGCGCGCAAGATTTTGCAGGATATTCTGGCAGCGCTGGGTACCGGTGATGCGCTGGCATCGAAGTATCGTCGCCAGCTGTACTCCCTGCTTTACTAATACACCCCGCTAAAACCAGGGATCGTGCTGCTTTATGCAGCAAATAAGGCTAAGATGGCATCAAATTAAACAGGAGGTTTTTTTGATGCCTATCGTCATTTTGGTGCTTATTTTTGTTGCGCTCGTTGTTGTTATTTCTGGCGTAAAAATTGTTCCACAAGGTTACCAGTGGACAGTTGAACGTTTTGGCCGCTTCACCCGCACTTTACAGCCTGGCCTGAGCCTTGTTGTGCCGTTTATGGACAGGATTGGTCGCAAGATCAATATGATGGAGCAAGTGCTCGATATCCCTTCGCAGGAAGTCATCTCTAAAGATAACGCCAACGTGACAATTGATGCCGTCTGTTTTATTCAGGTTATCGATGCGCCGCGCGCCGCTTATGAGGTCAGTAATCTGGAACTGGCCATTATCAATCTGACGATGACCAACATCCGTACCGTGCTTGGCTCGATGGAGCTGGATGAAATGCTCTCCCAGCGCGACAGCATCAATACTCGCCTGCTGCACATTGTTGACGAAGCGACTAACCCGTGGGGGGTGAAAGTCACCCGTATTGAGATCCGCGACGTGCGCCCACCGGCGGAACTGATTGCCTCGATGAATGCGCAGATGAAAGCAGAGCGAACCAAGCGTGCTTATATTCTGGAAGCTGAAGGGGTGCGGCAGGCGGAAATCCTCAAAGCCGAAGGGGAAAAACAGTCGCAGATCCTCAAAGCAGAAGGTGAGCGCCAGTCGGCCTTTTTGCAAGCGGAAGCCCGTGAGCGTTCAGCTGAAGCAGAAGCCCGTGCAACGCAAATGGTTTCCGAAGCGATTGCCGCCGGGGATATTCAGGCGATTAACTACTTTGTGGCGCAGAAATATACCGAAGCATTGCAACAAATCGGCTCGGCAAATAACAGCAAAGTGGTGATGATGCCGCTGGAAGCGAGCAGCTTGATGGGCTCGATTGCCGGTGTCGCGGAACTGCTTAAAGAGAGCGCCAGCGAGCGTAAAAAACCATGATAGCCCTGTTGCTCGACCATCCTCACCTTGTCTGGCTGACGCTTGGCGGGCTGCTGCTCGCCGCCGAGATGCTCGGCGGCAACGGCTATTTGCTCTGGAGCGGCGTGGCGGCAGTGGTGACCGGTTTACTGGCCTGGGTGATGCCGTTTAGCCTGGAGTGGCAAGGCGTGTTGTTCGCCCTGCTGACCATGCTGGCTGCCTGGCTGTGGTGGAAGTGGTTAAACAAGCGCGTCAGGCAGCAAAAACCTGCCGACGCCTCGCTTAATCAGCGTGGCCAGCAGCTCGTTGGCCGCCGCTTTCAGCTGGATAATGCCCTGGTCAATGGCCGCGGCCATATGCGCGTGGGCGACAGCTCCTGGCCGGTGATAGCCGATGCGGATCTCCTCGCCGGAACGCGCGTGGAAGTGATTTCGGTGGAAGGGATCACCCTGCATATCAAAGCGGTAAGCGAGTAGCGTTACCCTTTTGCGTGGTGATGGCAGCAGCCCGACAGGTTATCAATAATCGGGCAATCTGCGCTGTCATCACCCGGGCAGGCATCCGCCAGCGTCAGCAACTGCGCGCGCATCGCCTGCAACTCTTCAATATGTCTTTCAATATCCGCCACTTTCTGCAAAGTCCGCGCTTTTACGTCTGCACTGTGCCGCGCCGGGTCATTAAATAAGTTAACCAGTTCGCCGCACTCGTCCAGATTAAACCCAACCTGGCGCGCCTGGCGTAATAAGGTCAGCTCATTGAGATGCTGCTGCGTGTAGCTTCGATAGCCGTTCTCACTGCGCAGCGGCGGCGTCACCAGCCCTTTCTCTTCATAAAAGCGAATTGCTTTGCTGGTTAAACCGGTTCTTTTTGCCACATCGCTAATATTCACGCTCTCCCCCTTACGGTTCACTCACCCGACATGAATACTCTACCAGCCCGGCCGTTAAGGGGAAAATATAAAATCCCCCGATGAATACGAGGCTTTGATTTTTTCTTTATTTTTTTGTGATGTTCCATTTTTGATGGAAAGCAGCACACCGCCCGGCGCAAAAGTGCTGACAAAAATGGCCCATAAAGGGCCATCATGTTATCAGAAATTATAATTAAGACTGACAGAATAGTTTCGCGGCTCGTTGAAGGCGACACCACCGGAAGGGTTAGTGTTGTACTCGCGATCGAACAGGTTTTTGATATTCCCCTGTAATGAGAGGTTTTTATTCACCTGATAGCGGGCAAACAGATTAGCTAACGGGTAACTTCCCTGATGTATGCGCTCTGTCACGCCTGCCGGATTGGTCGCTTCTTTATAGGTGCGGTTCTGCCAGTTAATGCCCCCGCCGACGGTCAGCTCAGGCAATATCGGCAAATTATAACGGGTAAACAGTTTCAGACTGGTCTGCGGCATATAAGGGTTTGTGCGCTCGCCGCTGGCATCTTTAGCAACATAGCGTGTCGCGCCAAACGTTACCTTCAGGTTATCTGTTAGCGCACCATTGATTTCAAAATCAATACCCCGGCTCACCACGCCTTTCGCCGCTTTATACGCGTTTTCACTGCTGTTATTAACGTAAATATCACTCTGGATTTGGCCCAGGTTTTCCTGCTCAATGCGGAAAACTGACAAACTTGCCGTGATCTTGCTGTTATCCCAGTCACCCTTAATACCTGCTTCATAATCGTTACCGGTGATAGGTTTCAGGTAATTCCCCTGCCGATCGCGGTAAGTCTGCGGCTGGAAGATAGACGTATAGCTGGCGAATGCCGAGTAGTTCTCGTTGATGTCATAAACCAGGCCGCCATACGGCGTCAGGTTGTTTTTGTCCATTTCATCCGTCGTGCCGTGCGTGCTGTACTGTGTATAACGTGCGCCAATAATCAACGAAAGCGGATCGGCCAGCGAGAAACGCGCCGCCGAATAAGCGGATTTCTGACGGATAACGTCTTCAGCAGAAAGGACCCATGCCGGCCAGTCTGGTTCCGCCACGTCGCCGTTCCAGTTGTTCCAGTCGCCAATGTCTGCGGGTGACAGCATGGAAGAAGAATAGATATAGCGATTGCGCTGTCGACTGTAATCAACCCCGGCCACTAACTGATGCTGGCGGCCTGATAATTCAAACGGCCCGGTCGCATACGCGTCCACCGCAGTCTGCGTACGCAGGCCTTTATACCAGCCAGCAAAACCGGACCCGGTAGTATTGAGAATGCCACTGGTCTGATCCGGATAGCCTGAGACATAGAGCAATTTGCTGTCAAAATCCGACTCCGCATGCGTGCTGTTGAGGCGCACCTGCCAGCCGTTATCAAAGTTGGTGGTCAGGTTGGCGAATACTTTGCGTGACAGAATATTGTAATGCGTCCAGTCAGCCGATGGGTTATCGCTGCGGTCATAGTGAATCTTGCTGCCGTTGCTGTACCAGGTGGGTAACCCGCCCCAGCTTGGTCCATCTGTATTGCGTGACTGGTAGTCATAACCGATATCCAGCGTTGTGTTGTCAGTAATATCCGCCGCCACAGTGACATAAAGGAATTTTTTCCTTTTATGATAACGATCGACCCAACTATCTTGATCCTGATACCCCGTGACGACACGCCCGCGCAGCGTACCGGCGTCATTCAGCGCGCCTGATAAATCGGCAACATAACGTTGATTATCCCAGCTTCCGTAACTGGCGGAGAGATTACCGGCAAAGGTTTTGCTGTCGGCTTTTTTGCGGATCATATTAATGGCAGCCCCCGGATTACCTGTACCGGTCATTAACCCTGTTGCGCCACGTACCACATCAATACGTTCATAAATGGCCGAATCACCATCCGTTTCACCGAAGTTCCACGCACCAGTTTGCGTGGAGGGAATATCATCGTAGGTATAATTGTTGATATAAAAGCCACGGGAATAAAAATCGACACGCTCTGAGTCATTTTGCGAAGCGGAGATGCCGGTGACATTCGTCAGCGCATCGCCTACATCCTGTAAGTCCTGGTCTTTGATTCTTTGTTGCGTCATTACGCTGACAGCCTGCGGAATATCGCGTTGCGTCAGGTTCATTTTGGTGCCGGCCCGTGTCGCCGGAGCCGTATAAGTCTGCGCCTGCGCCGTTGCGGTACTGGCATCGGCGGTGACAACCAGCGACTCTTCAGCGCTGGCGTTGCCGGTGTTAGCCGCCGCGCCCGCTTCGTTAATAATAAGAGCATGACTGATGCAAAGCGTTAATAATGAATAAGAAAAATTCTTTTTAAATCCAGGCGCACACACTGCGGCGCGTACCTGCTTGCCACATCTTTCTTTAAAAGACATTGAGTACCCCATCATTTGTTTTATTTGTTTGCATACCGTCCTGTTTCTATAACTCCCCCTACTGAATGTGAGGAAAAACAGCGGGTAACAGGTTGGGTTACGACATAATAAATGCAAATGATAGTGATTACTATTTTCATTAGCATGAAAAATGTTTTTTATTGCATGCTTCTATCCTGAGATATCCTCTCGTTTCAACCTTCAGGCGTAACGGACTGCAGGAATCGTTGTCAGCCCGGACCAGTTCCATCACTGACGGCCCTGACTTCCTCCCAATTTTCAGCGAGATGACGTAACGGTAAATTAAGCACTGAACAACCCGGCAATACTACTGATGGCTGTGTGCAAAGTTTTTACTCAGGCAAAACTGCGCTACGGCGCACCGCAGCTGGCAGATGAATTGCGTGCGCATGGGTATCGCTTCAACGTGAAAGCCGTGGCAGCCAGCCTTCGTCGCCAGGGGGTGCGGGCAAAAGCCTCGCGCCGGTTCAGCCCGGTCAGTTACCGTGAGCATGGGCTTGCGGTATCAGAGAATCTGCTTAAACAGGATTTTTACGCCAATAGTCCGAACCAAACGTGGGCGGGTGATATCGCATATCTTCGCACGGATGAAGACTAGCCATTCTGGTTGTCGTCATCGACCTGTGGTCACGTGCTGTTATCGGCTGGTAAATGCCATCGTGCATAACGGCACAACTGGCCTGCGATGCGCTACTGATGGCGCAGTGGCGGCGTAAATGAAGACAACGTTAATTATACGCTGGCGTCGCCACAGTGCCTGTGGCGGTCTCAATCCGGAACAATTTGAAAATGAAAATCTCGCTTAGGGTTGTGTCCACATTACGCGAGCAGGATCAGTTGAGAACATCATCGTTCGTCATAAATCTTAAGGATAGCTATTCGGTATATGAAGTAACCAATGACAATGAGGACTCCAGATGCACCGCCCCAGATAAATCGGGATTCATCTTTTGAAAATGAAAAGAAGTAAATACAGAACAATAGACCCGCAGAAGCTATTCCCATCCCCAATCCGCGCAAAATTCTGGATGCTATTAATCTAATAGTGTCTTGTACGTTCATAATCCACCGAAAAAATATTTACACATTTCATTAAATTCATGCTTGTTAACATCTGCCATGCTGCAGGCATCAAGGAAAGGCTTCAATTTATCTTCAACAAGAAAATACAGAAGGTCTAAATCCCCCATACCTCTAAGGCGGTAATACAGCGATGGATTCTGGTTTTCAAGTTTGCGGGCTGTATAGATGGCCCTTGAGGTTTCAGCGCCAATCGTCAGAACGCTCCCGATTACTACACCCGCAGCGAATGAAGCCATTATTCGTGATGATATGGCCGCTCCCAGCTTTATTCCTGTTAACTCTGCAAAAATAAATTTTCCAGCCATGACGCCAGTAAAATTTTGTGCAATGCCCTGAATATTGTCCATGTTAACTTTTGACATGAACTCCCTGACAACAGCGTTAACTATCTTTTGAGCCTCCTGATTAACAGATATTCCTCGTTTAAGCATATTCGCCATTCTGACGCGATCGTTAGAGTTAGCATGGCGATGAGCTGTGTCCATGAAGTCATAACCCAGGTAATACATGCTGACGGGAAAGGACAGCATGCCATGAGCAATTGAGACCAAAAAACCAGAGTCATCTACTTCAAGACTCTTCAGCATTCTTTTGGCCAGGGTTTTCGCGCTATCCATGTCAAATATTCCTTATTGTTTTGTTTGTAAAACAAACAGAATAATAATGAGGATACAACGAAAAAGAAAATGTAAAAGCTCCACTCTAAAGTGGGCTTTGGCATTGTAATGTGGACACTTTTGTCACAGTGTGGCCGCTTATTTTAAAAATCCCTTTCTATCAGCAATTTAAAAACTTGACCTTCCCCTTGCTGGAAGGTTTAAGCTTTCACACAGTTGCCAGTGCAAGAACACCAAGGAGATTGGATATGTCACAAACCATAGAGCTAAACCTGGATGGCCTTTCCTGCGGCCACTGCGTGAAACGCGTCAAAGAGAGTCTGGAAAAACGCCCGGACGTTGAACAGGCAGAAGTGACGATTGAACATGCTACCGTTACCGGCAGCGCAAGCCCGGAGGCGTTAATCGCGACCGTTGAGGAAGCCGGATATGGCGCGAGCGTAAGCCACCCAAAGGCTAAACCGCTGGCAGAGTCATCACTCCCGTCGGAAGCACTGACAGCGGCCTCACCTGAGCTTCCGGCAGCCAGCGACCTTGATGACAGCCAGCAGCTGTTAATCAACGGCATGAGCTGCGCCAGTTGTGTCTCTCGGGTACAAAAAGCCTTGCAGGCGGTACCTGGCGTCACACAGGCACGGGTAAACCTGGCGGAGCGTACCGCGCTTGTTATGGGCAGTGCGCCCGCCGCCGATTTAGTTTCTGCCGTTGAGAAAGCAGGCTACGGCGCAGAAGCCATCGAAGACGATGCCAAACGCCGTGAACGCCAGCAGGAAACCGCGCAGGCCACCATGAAGCGCTTTCGCTGGCAAGCCATTGTCGCGCTTGCGGTCGGCATCCCTCTCATGGTGTGGGGAATGATCGGGGACAATATGATGGTCACCGACGCCAACCGCACGCTGTGGCTGGCGCTCGGCATTATCACCCTGGGCGTGATGATCGTCGCCGGGGGGCACTTTTATACCAGCGCGTGGAAAAGCCTGCGTAACGGGGCTGCGACCATGGATACGCTGGTGGCGCTGGGCACGGGCGCGGCATGGCTCTACTCGATGAGCGTGAACCTCTGGCCGCAATGGTTTCCGATGGAAGCCCGCCACCTCTATTACGAAGCCAGCGCGATGATTATCGGCCTGATAAACCTCGGCCATATGCTGGAAGCGCGCGCGCGTCAGCGTTCATCAAAAGCGCTGGAACGCCTGCTCGACCTTACCCCGCCGACGGCACGTGTGGTAACAGAAAGCGGTGAGAAAAGCGTGCCGCTGGACCAGGTTCAGCCCGGCATGACGCTACGCCTGACCACGGGCGATCGCGTACCGGTAGATGGCGAAATCAGCCAGGGTAAAGCCTGGTTTGATGAAGCAATGCTGACCGGTGAACCCGTGCCGCAAGAGAAAAGTACAGGCGATGCGATTCACGCCGGTACCGTGGTGCAGGATGGCAGCGTACTCTTTACCGCCAGCGCCGTTGGCAGCCATACCACGCTCTCGCGGATTATCCGTATGGTGCGCCAGGCGCAGAGCAGCAAACCCGAAATCGGTCAGCTTGCCGATCGTATCTCAGCGGTGTTTGTGCCGGTGGTGGTCGCCATCGCGCTGCTCAGCGGGGCTATCTGGTACGTTTTCGGCCCGGCGCCGCAAATCGTCTATGCGCTGGTTATCGCAACGACCGTTCTGATTATCGCCTGCCCGTGTGCGCTCGGCCTGGCGACACCGATGTCGATTATCTCAGGCGTCGGGCGCGCCGCTGAGTTTGGCGTACTGGTTCGCGATGCGGATGCACTGCAACGCGCCAGCACGCTGGATACTATCGTATTTGATAAAACCGGTACGCTGACGCGTGGCAAACCGGAAGTGGTCAGCGTGGCAACGCAGGATGGCGACGAGGCGGGCGCGTTACGCCTGGCCGCCGCGCTGGAACAAGGTTCCAGCCACCCGCTGGCGCACGCGATTGTCGAAAAAGCCGCAGCCGACGAGCTGCCTCAGGTCAATCAGTTCCGCACACTGCGCGGGCTGGGGGTGAGCGGTGAAGTGGAAGGCCATCAGGTACTGCTTGGTAACCAGGCGTTGCTGGCAGAACAGCAGATTGATACTCAGCATTTTGCGCAAGAGATAGCCGCGCAGGCGGGCCGCGGCGCAACGCCGGTGCTGCTGGCGGTGGATGGCAAAGCCAAAGCGCTGTTTGCCATTCGCGACCCGCTGCGTAGCGACAGCGTCGAGGCGTTACAACGCCTGCACCGTGCGGGTTACCAACTGGTGATGCTGACCGGTGATAACCCCACCACCGCGCATGCCATCGCCAAAGAGGCCGGTATTGATGACGTGATCGCCGGTGTGCTGCCGGACGGCAAAGCGGATGCAATAAAAAAATTGCAACAGCAGGGCCGCCAGGTCGCTATGGTCGGTGATGGTATTAATGACGCACCTGCGCTGGCACAAGCGGATGTGGGTATCGCGATGGGCGGCGGCAGCGATGTTGCGATTGAAACGGCGGCAGTCACGCTGATGCGCCACAGCCTGATGGGTGTTGCGGATGCGCTGGCGATTTCCCGCGCCACGCTGCGTAACATGAAGCAGAACTTGTTGGGGGCATTTATCTATAACTCGCTGGGGATCCCGGTAGCCGCCGGTATCCTCTGGCCGCTCACCGGTACATTGCTCAACCCGGTGGTCGCGGGCGCAGCGATGGCGCTCTCCTCGATTACCGTCGTCAGTAACGCTAATCGCCTGCTGCGTTTTAAACCGCACGACTAGCTAACCCTCACGGGTTTGCACCTTCCGGCCATGCGCGCTAGCATAATATTTTCTCTCAGGATGCGCGTATGGCCCTGTTTCAACGATTGAAAAACTTTTTTCACACGCTGACGGCGCGCCGTTACAGCTGGCCCGCGCTGGATATCACGCTGCCTGGCGACAGGTATCTGCACCTGGTGGGCAGCATTCATATGGGCACCCACGGCATGTCGCCGCTGCCGGATAAGCTGTTGCAAAAACTGCGTGAAGCTGATGCGCTGATTGTCGAGGCGGATATCGCCGGTTCAGACTCTCCCTTTGACGGCCTTGCGCCCGCCGAACCGCTCGACCAGCGCTTAAGCCCTGCCCTGCTGGCGGATCTGGAAAAAACGCTGCGCGCCCTTTCGCTCTCCCGCGATGAGTTTGAGCAGCATTATGCCTGGCATATCGCGCTGATTTTGCAGGCCACGCAAGCCCAGCGGCTGGGGCTTCGCCCGGAATACGGTATCGACTACCAGTTAATACGCGCAGCCGCAGAGGCCGGGGTGACTGTGATGGAACTGGAAGGCACCACCAGCCAGCTTGATATCCTGCGCCAGTTGCCGGATGAGGGCAACGAGTTGCTACAGGACACGCTGACCCACTGGCATGAAAATGCGCGCTTATTACAGGTGATGCTGAGCTGGTGGCTGAAAAAGCCGCCCGCCGAAGACGCACTCGTACTGCCGACCACCTTTAGCCAGCCCTTGCATGATGTGCTAATGCACCAGCGCAACCAGGCCTGGTGCGAGCAGCTCTATGCTCTGGCGCCGGGGCGCTATGTGGTCGCCGCAGGCGCGCTGCATCTCTATGGCGAGGGGAATTTGCCCGCGTTGCTGCGCCAGCGGATCGCGTTTCAGCAAACCGTGCAATAGCGCAAGATGCTACAATTTTTGCCACCGCGTAAAGCGGTATGCTAAGCGCATAAGAAACCCAGGAAGAAGAGTTATGACGCCCGCCGTAAAGTTGCTGGAAAAAAATAAAATCCCTTTCAAAATTCACACTTACGATCACGATCCTCTGGAAACCAATTTTGGTGATGAAGTGGTGCGCAAGCTTGGGCTAAACGCAGACCAGGTTTACAAAACATTGCTGGTGGCGATTAATGGTGACATGAAGCACCTTGCCGTGGCGGTAACGCCGGTGGCCGGGCAGCTTGATCTGAAAAAGGTCGCTAAAGCGCTGGGGGCAAAAAAGGTGGATATGGCCGACCCGCACGTTGCGCAGCGCACCACCGGCTATTTAGTCGGCGGCATCAGCCCATTAGGGCAGAAAAAACGCCTGCCCACGCTGATTGATGCTTCTGCACAAACATTTGCCACTGTTTATATTTCCGGTGGCAAGCGCGGGCTGGATATCGAACTGGCGGCGAGCGCTCTGGCAACCTTGCTTGATGCGCAGTTTGCCGATATCGCCCGCCGCGATTAAGCCGCTTACTGCCAGCTGACTTCGCCTTTCGGCTCAAACGCATTCACATCCAGCGGAGAGTGCTTCTGGATGTACTCTTTGAGCACTTCGGCATCCACAAAACCGGTGTTCACATAGCCGGTTTTGTCGTCGAGACGCGGGTAGCCATCGCCACCAGTTGCGTTGAAGCTGAGCGTCGCCAGGCGATAGGTTTTGGCCGGATCGACCGGTTCGCCTTTGATGGTCAGATTGCTCAGCGTACCGCCTTTCGCCACAAACCCCACGTTGGCGAACTGTGGGTAAGCCCCGGAGTCCGGCTTCATTTGCGCAACCGCTGTCAGATACGCCGTCAACGCCTCGCCGCTCATGTCGGCGTACACCACTGTGTTGCCAAAGGGCTGCACTTTCAGCACATCTTTATAGGTAATATCCCCCGCTTCGATAGAATCGCGCACGCCGCCGCCGCTCATCACCGCCAGGTCGGCACCTGTTCTGTCCATTTGCGCCGCCAGCAGCACGCGCGCCAGGTTCGTTTGCACAAAACGCACTTTGCTGCGATCGCCTTCCAGATGACCGTTGGTATTACCGATTTTCACCTCCAGCTGCGCTTTGCCCTTGTTCTGGAAAGGCGTCAGCAGAGAGAGCATCTGCGGGTTTTCGGCAATTTCTGGTGTGTAAAGCACGCGCTCGGTCTGACCGTTATCGTAGGTCACTTTTTTCTTCAGGTTGACCGGAATCAACTGGTAGCGCACCAGCTTCATCTCACCGTTACGGAACTGGAAATCCGCCCGGCCCACGTATTTGCCCCACTCGTGCGCCTGCACAATCCAGATACCGTTTTGCCTGTCCGGCGCGCACGGCGTACCTGGCACATACTCACCCTGCTTTTTGTTCTCGCCCGCCATGCAGACCGGATCTTGTGAGTGACCACCCACAATCATCGCAAGCGCACCTGCAGGCAGACTGCGCGCCATTTCAACGTCTCCGGGCGCGTTCGAGCCGTGCTCGCCATTGTCATAGTGCCCCATATGGGTGGTGGCGATAATGACATCCGGCTTCGCGTTTTGCTTTAACTCATCAATCACCAGCCTGGCTTCAGCCGCCGGATTGCGAAACTCGATATCGGTAAAATATTCAGGATTACCAATCTTCGCCGTATCGTCGGTCGTCAGGCCAATCACCGCAATCTTCAGCCCCTGACGGTTAAAAATCATCCACGGTTTAAACAGGCGTTCGCCGGTGCTTTTTTGGTAAATATTGGCAGAGAGGAAGGGAAATTTTGCCCATTTTTCCTGCTGGCGCAGCACGCTGAGCGGGTTATCAAACTCATGGTTACCCACCGCCATCGCATCATAGCCAATCAGGTTCATGGCGCGAAAATCCGGCTCGGCATCCTGCAAATCGGACTCCGGCACGCCGGTATTGATGTCCCCGCCGGAAAGCAGCAGTACGCTGCCGCCCTGAGCCGCCACCTCTTTACGGATACCGTCCACCAGCGTTTTTTGCGCCGATAGCCCGTACTCACCGTAATCACTACGCCAGAAGTGGCCGTGATGATCGTTGGTGTGCAATATGGTGAGGTTATAGGTTTTATCCTGTTCGTAAGCCCGAACCTGACTACTTAACCCTACACCCGCCAGTAGCGCCAGCGCCATGCCCCGTTTGAAATATTTCATGCGTACTCCCTGCCGATAAATAAAACCCTGAAAGTACCTTTTATAAAAATACCAGGCAAATAAGATTTCAGCTTTGCGACAACCTTCAAATCCTGCGTAGCGGTATATTAATCAGACAATGATGACAAATTTACTTGCCCTGTTTGCCACCGTTGCGGCGTTTACCTCATCCGTCTGTCACGAGCAAAAACACTTCAGGTTCTGTTTTTTTGGCGTAGCGGTAAAACGGGCTGTCGCAGAGTACGGGCTGGCTGGCCATCATGGATTATCAGATTGCTCTGCAAAATATGTGTTTTCACGCCCGCATTCGGGATTCCCACTCTAATTCAGCCCGATCCCCCGGAAAAAACGCGGTTTTGCTTGTCGGCAAAGTCGCTCTTTTCCCGTGCATTTCATAAGCTTCTTCGCCCCTGGCGCGCAATTTATGTTACGGAAAGGCACTCAGGCAATTTTTTTCGCTCAAATTGCTTTTTTGATCATAATTCAACAATTATTCATAAACATACTGGTTAAAATTGTCATAAACTGTAACTCATTGCTGGTCTATGACCAGGGGACCCACGCAACAACGAAAGGAGACGGAATGCATCACGCCACCCCGCTTATCACCACCATTGTCGGCGGCCTTGTCCTGGCCTTTATTCTCGGTATGTTTGCCAATAAGTTAAAAATTTCGCCGCTGGTGGGTTATTTGCTCGCGGGGGTGCTGGCCGGGCCGTTTACGCCAGGCTTTGTTGCGGATACCAAACTCGCACCGGAACTGGCGGAATTAGGCGTGATTCTGCTGATGTTTGGCGTCGGGTTGCATTTTTCGTTAAAAGATTTGATGGCGGTAAAGTCCATCGCCATTCCCGGTGCGATAGCGCAAATAGCCGTTGCGACGCTGCTGGGTATGGCGCTTTCAGCGACGCTTGGCTGGTCGCTTATGACCGGTATTGTCTTTGGGCTGTGTCTCTCCACCGCCAGCACCGTGGTGCTGCTGCGCGCGCTTGAAGAGAGACAGCTTATTGATAGCCAGCGCGGGCAAATCGCTATCGGCTGGCTGATTGTTGAAGATTTGGTGATGGTGCTGACGCTGGTACTGCTGCCCGCCATCGCCGGGATGGTAGAAAAAGGTAATGTCGGGCTGGCCTCGCTTGCGGTGGATATGGGCATCACTATCGGTAAAGTGGTGGCATTCATTGCAATTATGATGCTGGTAGGCCGCCGCCTGGTACCGTGGATTATGGCGCGTAGCGCCGCTACCGGCTCGCGCGAACTGTTTACTCTCTCCGTACTGGCGCTGGCGCTCGGTATCGCATTCGGCGCGGTCGAACTGTTTGACGTCTCCTTTGCGCTCGGGGCATTCTTCGCCGGAATGGTGCTTAACGAGTCCGAACTGAGTCACCGCGCCGCGCACGATACCCTGCCGCTGCGTGATGCCTTTGCGGTGCTGTTTTTTGTCTCCGTCGGCATGTTGTTCGATCCGATGATCCTGCTTGAGCAGCCGCTGGCTGTGCTTGGCACGCTGGCGATTATTATTTTCGGTAAATCGCTGGCCGCTTTCTTACTGGTGCGCCTGTTCGGCCACTCCCAACGCACGGCGCTGACTATCGCCGCAAGCCTTGCGCAGATTGGTGAGTTCGCCTTTATCCTGGCGGGTCTTGGCATGGCGCTGGATTTACTGCCGCAGGCCGGGCAAAACCTGGTGCTGGCTGGCGCTATTCTGTCGATTATGCTCAACCCGGTGCTGTTCGCGATTCTGGAAAAATACCTCGATAAGACCGAGACGCTGGAAGAGCAAACGCTGGAAGAGGCCATCGAAGACGAGAAACAGATCCCGGTGGATATTTGCAACCACGCGCTGCTGGTCGGTTTTGGTCGCGTCGGCAGCCTGCTGGGTGAAAAACTCTTAGCCCAGGGTATTCCGCTGGTGGTGATTGAAACGTCGCGCACGCGTGTGGATGAGCTGCGCGAGCGCGGTATCCGCGCGGTGCTGGGCAACGCTGCCAATGAAGAGATTATGAGCCTTGCGCATCTGGAGTGCGCGCGCTGGCTGCTGCTGACCATTCCTAACGGCTACGAAGCCGGTGAAATTGTCGCCACCGCGCGCGAAAAATGCCCGGATATCGAGATAATCGCCCGCGCACATTACGACGACGAGGTGGATTACATCACTGAGCGTGGCGCGAACGAAGTGGTGATGGGCGAGCGTGAGATTGCCAACACCATGATGACGCTGCTGGAAAAACCGCCGATTGAAGAGGCGGTAACCGGTTAACGAGAAGCCCGGCGAAGGTGAATTGCACCCCAAAAGTTGGACACCCAACTAACTGAGGTGCAGTTTTTTATGAGTAGTCGTAAATTTTCACTTGAGCTACGGCTTGCTGCCGTACAACATTATCTTTCCGGTAAATCTAAAAAAGCTCCGGGCCTTAGCTCAGGAAAAAATAACCGACAAAAAGCGCAGGTAATTTCTGAACTGAGGCAAAAACACGATCTGAACGATCTGCTGAGAGCCGCTGGAATGGCCCGTAGCACGCTTTATTATCACTTAAAGACAATGAAGCACGCGGAAAAATATCAGCATGTCAGGGAGAAAATCACCGCAATATATCAATACCATNATTCCTGGAAAGGCCAGGTTGGTGTGGTTGCCCCCAACATTCTCAGACGTGACTTCAGGGCAAAAAAGCCTAATGAAAAATGGGTAACGGATGTCACTGAATTCGCCGTAAATGGTGAGAAACTTTATCTTTCACCGCTGCTGGACGTGTTTAACGGCGAGGTCATATCGTACAGTCTGTCAGAAAGACCTGTGATGGGGCTGATACACACAATGCTGGAGAAGGCGTTCCTGAGGCTGAATCCTGGCGACACACCTTTGCTTCATTCAGATCAGGGCTGGCAGTATCAGATGGCAGCTTATCAGGGAAAATTAAAAGCTAAGGGCGTGCTCCAGAGTATGTCGAGGAAAGGTAATTGCCTGGATAATGCGATGGCTGAAAGTTTTTTTAGCACGCTCAAGTCAGAGTGTTTTTATCTGACGAAGTACGGAAGTATCAATGAGTTAAAGAATGATACTGATGAATATATCCACTATTACAACCATGAGCGTATTAGCCTGAGACTGAAAGGCCTGAGTCCGGTAGAGTACCGAACCCAGGCTCTGAAAGCCGCCTAATATAAACTGTCCAACTTTATGGGGTCAGTCCAAAGGCCGGGCTTTATCATTAACGCTCCCAGTAAGCCTCTTCGAGGCTATCTTCCCGCTCCGGCAAGCCGCGGGTTAACCGCGGGGAGTGCTGGTTCAGCACCTGGTAACTCACGCGGTTAGCGTACTTACACACCTGCGCCAGCGACGAGTAGGTCAGCCAGTTGAATTTGTGCTTGCTGGAGTTAGGAACATTGCTGCGGTGATAATTGTTCGCGGTAATGTCATGCAACAGCGCAGCCAGCGCGCCATCGCCCGCCCCGTTGGTGTTCATGATTTTCTCCGGCCCGCCCATATACGGCGCAATATGTGAGTAGATGCGCAGCGGCTGCTGGCAATCTTTATAGCGCAACGCGCGGCTGAACTCGTACTGATTGAACTCGGCAATGGCGCCAGGCAGCAGCGGGTGCTGGGTTTTACGCTTCGCTTCCTCTTCGGTAAAACCGGCCATATATAAACCAACCGGGCCTGCGGTGCACAGCACCAGATCCACCCAGTCCAGCGCCTTATCCGCGGCCAGCAGCGGGTCGCTCTCCCCGGTCAGCGCATGGGCTTCCTCTTCGTTCATCGCCAGAATCGACACATGCTCGCGCAGAAAATCGCGCCACCATTGCGGGTTATCGGCAATCACATATTTGGTACCCAGCGTCAGCACCACCGGCACGTTGTGCTTTTTGGCATAGGCCACGGCCTGCATGGTGGCTTCCGGCATCGGTTCGCCGGGGTTGCAGCGCACCAGATAAGAGGTCAGCACCAGCGCGGAAGCGCCCGCAATCACCTGCTCCGGGATACTCTCCGGGCGCAGCCGGTTCATATGGCCAGGGCTGATGGCAAAGGTGCGCTCGCCGCAGTCGTTTACCAGCGTAAAACAGCGGCCAATCGGGCCATCCACGCCTTGCAGGTAGTTTAAGTCGGTACGGCTGGAGGTATTGCAAAGATAGCGGTAAGCGTAGCTGCCAATTTCGATATTGTTACACATCACGCCAAGCAGCACCGAGCGGTCATCCGCCAGCACCGAGTAGTTATGCAGGGTGTTGCCAATGGTGCCACCGGCAAACTGATGGGTAATAAGGTTTTCCCGAACCAGCTCCTGGTAAAGTGCTTCAGCCACCTCGTCGGTGATAACCAGAGAATGCCCGGCGCTCAGACCGTAACGCGCGATAAACGCATCGTCCACTTTTGCTTCAATATCCACCAGCGTTTGATCGATACCGACCACCCAGCACGAGCTTGTTTCACTTTCAGGCTGGATTTGTTGCAAAAGCGGATCGCGGGCATCAACAGGGAAGTAATGTTTAGATTTACGTTTACCAGGAAATTTCATGATCGTGTTTGGCATCAACTGTCGGGCTGCGCATGTTAACACAGGCCCGACGTAAGATCAGAGATACTTCGCGGTGAGATTGACCATCATTTCGATATGCTCAGGGGAGTCATTCAGAGCAGGAATGTATTCATACTTTTCCCCGCCAGCTTCGAGGAAAAACTCGCGGTTCTGCACCGCTATCTCTTCGAGCGTTTCCAGGCAGTCGGCAGCAAACCCTGGCGACATCACCTGAATATGTTTTACGCCCTTTTCGCCCAGCATTTTCAGCGTTTCGTCGGTATAAGGCGTCAGCCAGGGTTCGCGACCAAAACGTGACTGGAAGGTCATCATCACCTTTTCCGGCGGTATATCGAGGGCAGAAACCAGCGCGCGCGTGGTGTCACGGCAGCGTTGTGGATAGTTATCACCCTCGCGTGCATAACGCTCAGGAATACCATGATAGGAAAGCAGCAGCAGATCCGGCTCGCCATGTTGGGCAAATGAGGCGCGCGCGCTATTTGCCAGCGCGGTGATATAGCTTTCATCGTCAGCATAATCCCGGATAAAAGAAAGGCCAGGAATAAAGCGTTTCTTCGCCAGGATGCGCGCCAGCTCATCCCACACGGCGGCTACCGTTGAGCAGGAGTACTGCGGATAGAGCGACAGCACAACAATGTGCTCCACACCCTGCGCTATCAGTTCTTCGACTGCGCTTTCCAGCGACGGCGAACCGTAGCTCATGCCCAGCGCCACCGGCACATGCGGCAGACGGGCGGCCAGCGCCTTCTCTTGCCTGCGGCTGTAAACCATCAGCGGCGAGCCTTCTTCCATCCAGATGGAGTGATAGAGTTTTGCCACGCGCGGGGAGCGAATCGGTAAAATAACGCCGCGCAACAGAGGCCACCACAGCAGACGCGGCGTATCGACCACGCGTTTGTCGCTTAAAAATTGCCGCAAGTAGCGTTTGACCGCTGCGGGGGTGGGAGCTTCGGGGGTGCCGAGATTGGCCAATAAAATGCCCGTTTTCGCCTGACTCATTCGCGCCTCTAACCATTTAACTGGCTGATAATTGTAGCCGAACTGCGCGTAAACGGAACCAATTGCAGTGATTGATAAATTTTTCCCCGGCAAGATGCCGGGGAGAGAGGAATTATCCGAGGATTTTTTCCAGTTCTGCGCGCACTTCGCTCACGGCTTTGGTGCCATCAACTTTGGCGTATTTGGTGTTACCCGCCTGCGCTTCCTGCTGATAGTAACCGATAAGCGGCGCGGTCATCTGATGGTATTCCACCAGACGTTTACGCACGGTTTCTTCCTGGTCGTCTTTACGCGTGGTCAGCTCTTCGCCGGTGACATCGTCTTTGCCTTCGACTTTCGGCGGGTTGAATTTCACGTGGTAAACGCGCCCGGAAGCAGGGTGTACGCGGCGACCAACGATACGGTCAACAATCAGCTCGTCCGGTACGTCGAACTCCAGAACGTAATCCACCGCGATACCGGCTTCTTTCATGGCATCAGCCTGAGGGATAGTACGCGGGAAGCCGTCCAGCAGGAAGCCGTTGCGGCAGTCCGGCTGCGCGATACGCTCTTTCACCAGCGCGATGACCAGCTCATCGGTCACCAGTTTGCCCGCGTCCATAATATCTTTTGCCTGTTTGCCCAGCTCGCTGCCAGATTTGACAGCCGCGCGCAGCATGTCACCGGTGGAGATTTGCGGAATACCGTACTTCTCCATGATGAACTGAGCCTGAGTGCCTTTACCCGCGCCCGGAGCGCCAAGCAGAATAATACGCATTGCAAAAATCCCCTCAAATGTCGGTTCAATCTTTCAAAAAGCGCTAAACGATACCACCAGAACGCGTAGGGCTCAAGGAAGGCGCAGGCGCTGAAACGGTTAATGAGAGCGAGGAGTAGGACTTGCGGGGTTTTAAGCAGGTGAAACGGCGGCAAAACCGCCGTGTGAACGAATGCCCCTCTCCCCGAAAAAGAGAGAGGAGCAACAGACTTAGGCCAGTAACAGGCTGTTCAGACGTTTAATAAACTGGTTCGGGTCCTCAAGGGTACCGCGCTCGGCAAACAGCGCCTGCTCCAGCAGCAGCTCGACCCACTCAGTAAACTGCGCGTCGTCCTGAGTATCCGCCGCGCGTTTTACCAGCGCGTGGTCCGGGTTCAGCTCAAAGATGTATTTCACTTCTGGCACGCTCTGGCCCGCGGCGGCAAACAGTTTTGCCATCTGCGTGCTCATCTCGTCGGCACCCGTAACCACGATGGCAGGTGTGTCGGTCAGACGATGCGTCAGACGCACATCTTTGACCCGCTCGCCCAGCAGTGCTTTCACGCGATCGATAAATGGCTCCAGCTCTTTTTCCGCTTCTTTCGCGCTTTCGTCCACTTCGTCGGCCAGTTTTTCCAGCGAAGCGTCTGCTTTCGCCACGGACTGGAACGGCTTACCGTCGAACTCGGTAAGGTAGCTCATCATCCATTCGTCGATGCGATCGGAGAGCAGCAGCACTTCGATGCCTTTCTTACGCAGCAGCTCCAGATGCGGGCTGCTCTTCGCGGCGGCATAGCTGTCGGCAGTAATAAAGTAGATTTTCTCCTGCCCTTCTTTCATGCGCGAAACGTACTCTTCGAGCGAAACGGTCTGGGCTGAAGAGTCAGTGTGCGTGGAGGCGAAGCGCAGCAGTTTGGCGATTGCTTCCTGGTTGCTGTGGTCTTCCGCCGGGCCTTCTTTCAGCACCATGCCGAACTGTTGCCAGAAGGTCTGGTATTTTTCCGCGTCGTCTTTGGCAAGCTTGTCCAGCATTTGCAGCACGCGTTTCGTCAGCGCATTGCGCAGGCTGCGGGTGACGCTGCTGTCTTGCAGGATCTCGCGGGAAACGTTCAGCGGCAGATCGTTGGAATCCACCAGGCCGCGCACAAAGCGCAGATAGTTCGGCATAAACTGTTCCGCGTCGTCCATGATAAACACGCGCTGAACATAGAGTTTCAGGCCATGTTTATGATCGCGGTTCCACATATCCCACGGTGCCTGCGACGGGATATACAGCAGGCTGGTGTACTCCTGCTTCCCTTCGACGCGGTTATGGCTCCAGGTCAGCGGATCGGTAAAATCATGGGCGATGTGTTTATAAAACGCTTTGTACTCATCGTCGGAGATCTCGGACTTGTTGCAGGTCCACAGCGCTTTCGCTTTGTTGATCTTTTCCCAGGAAACCACGGTTTCGCCGTCTTTCTCTTCGCGTTTTTCGATCTCAACCGGCAGCGCAATATGATCGGAGTATTTGCTGATGATTGAGCGCAGACGCCAGTCGTCGAGAAACTCATCTTCCCCTTCACGTAGATGCAGGGTGATTTCGGTACCGCGATCGGCTTTGGTGATATCAGCAATGGTGTATTCGCCTTCGCCCGCAGACTCCCAGAAAACGCCGCTTTCCGGGCTTTCACCCGCCGCACGGGTGCGCACGGTGACTTTGTCTGCAACGATAAAGGCAGAGTAGAAGCCCACGCCAAACTGACCAATCAGCTGGCTGTCTTTCGCCTGATCGGAACCCAGGGATTCAAGAAACGCTTTGGTGCCAGATTTCGCAATCGTACCGAGGTTTTCGATAACTTCATCGCGGCTCATACCGATACCGTTGTCCGCAATGGTCAGCGTACGGTTGTCTTTGTCGAAGGAGACGCGCACGCGCAGCTCGCCATCGCCTTCATAAAGTTCAGGTTTGGACAGCGCGCGGAAACGCAGTTTGTCCGCCGCATCCGAGGCGTTGGAGATAAGCTCGCGCAGGAAGATTTCTTTGTTGGAATACAGAGAGTGGATCATCAGATGCAGAAGCTGTTTGACTTCTGACTGAAAACCGCGTGTTTCTTGTCCTTTCATTGGAAATACCTCAACAATGCCATTTAAAGGTAAAAATGTGTTGAGTGAGAAGTGGGGTTACTGGCATGGATTTTCAAGCGGAGGCAAAAATTTCTGCCTCCGTTTGATTAAAAACGAATCTTGTGGCGGCCCGCCAGCGAGTGCGAAAGCGTCGTACCGTCAACCATTTCCAGCTCGCCGCCCACCGGTACGCCGTGGGCAATACGGCTGGCTTCCACACCATATTGCGCACAGAGTTCGGCAATATAGTTTGCGGTTGCCTCGCCTTCCACCGTCGGGTTGGTGGCAAGGATCACTTCCTGAATTTTTTCTGAATTCAGACGCTGTTCAAGTCTGTCCAGGCCAATATCATCCGGCCCGATACCGTCCAGCGGCGACAGATGGCCCATCAGCACAAAGTAGCGACCGGAGAATTGCCCGGTCTGCTCGATGGCGTAGATATCCGCCGGGCTTTCCACCACGCAGATTTGACCGTTTTCCTGGCGGCGCGGATTGCTGCAAATATTGCAGACTTCCTGCTCGGTAAACGTGCGGCAATCGCAGCAGTGGCCGATTTCCGACATCGCACGCGTGAGCGCCTGCGCCAGGCGCATCCCGCCGCTGCGATCCCGCTGCAAAAGCGTAAACGCCATGCGCTGCGCCGACTTCGGGCCAACGCCCGGCAGGCAGCGCAACGCTTCCATAAGCTGCGTTAACAGCGGACTGGTCTGCATCAGAACGGCATCTTAAAGCCTGGCGGCAGCGACATACCGGAGGAAACCGATGCCATTTTCTCTTTCTGCGTCTCTTCAATACGGCGAGCGGCATCGTTAAACGCAGCGGCGACCAGATCTTCGAGCATCTCTTTGTCATCTTCCAGCAGGCTTGGGTCGATCTCTACGCGACGGCAGTTGTGCGCGCCGTTGATAGTCACCTTCACCAGACCCGCGCCGGACTCGCCGGTCACTTCCAGCTGTGCTATCTCTTCCTGCATTTTCTGCATTTTTTCTTGCATTTGCTGGGCTTGCTTCATCAGGTTACCCAGACCGCCTTTACCAAACATAGGCTTCTCTCTCACATTCAAAGGTTAACGACGGGGAGCCGGTGCTCCCCGTCAAACGGGACGAATACTCTCTTCATCCAGATCCGCATCGAAAAACCGTTGCAGCGTCTGGATGTTGTTATCCGCAATAATCGACTCGCGCGCCTGCGCAAGTTTCTCCTCATAAATCGCCTGACGCCACTCCAGCGGCGTACGCACTGCCGGATTATCATCTTCAATGATAGTCAGTTCAACCGCCGAACCATATAACTCGCCGAGCGCCTCGCCCAGCGTTTTTTGCGCGCCGGATGAATTCAGATGCCGCTGGGAGCTGCGCAGATGCAACGTCAACCGTGCGCCCTCCTGCTCTTTCCAGGCATTTAGCGCCACCTGTTCTACCAGTTTAGGCAGTTTCAGCTGGCTGACCTCTTTTGCCCAGGCATCGCGTTCGATGGCCTCTTCGGCCAGTTTTTTCGCCAGCTCCGGCGTCTTTTCATGCTCCAGCGCTTTTTTCAGCGCCTTCGGCGTGGCGACAACTTCTTTTACCACTTCCGGTGCCGTGGTGGCTTTCCAGCGGTAAGCTTCTTTCTTCGCCGGCGCTTTTTCAGCCACAGCGGCCGCCGGGCGCGACTGCACGCGCTCGGTTACCGATGCCAGCCGTTCCAGCGCAGCGTTATTCACCGGCCGCGCGCGGGTTGCGGCTGCCGGTTCACTCTTTTTTGCTTTGTCTGCTCCCTGCGCACGTTGCAGCTGGCGGCGCGCCGCCAACACCTGGCTTGTTNATCACGGCGGTTGGTGCGACCGGCGCGAAGGATTGCTGCACCCCTTCCGGGGCCGGGAGCGGCGTGTGCGGATGGAACGCCAGCGCACGCAGCAGGGTCATTTCTACGCCCATGCGCCTGTCTGGTGCGAAGGGCAGCTCCTTGCGACCAATCAGCAGCGTCTGATAATAAAGCTGCACATCGCCAGGCGGCACGGTACGCGCCAGCTCGCGCAGGCGGTGCTCAATGGTTGCCATATCGCTGCCCAGCGCGGAGGGAGAGAGTTGCACCATGGCGATACGGTGCATCAGCGTCAACATCTCCACCAGCAGTGCTTCCCACTCAACGCCACGGGAGGCCGCCTCGTTCACCAGGTTCATTACCTGCTCGCCATTGGCGGCAACCATCGCTTCAATTAATGAAAGCGCCTGATCGTCATTCAAGGTGCCGAGCATCGCGCTGACCACGGCCGCCGTTAGCTGGCCGTCGCCGCTGGCAATGGCCTGATCGGTAAGGCTCAGCGCATCGCGCAGGCTACCGTCAGCCGCGCGCGCCAGCAGTTGCAGCGCGCGTGGTTCATGGGTGATTTTTTCATCATCCAGAATATGTTCAAGCTGGTTGCGGATCTGATCCACATCCAGCGCTTTGAGATGAAATTGCAGGCAGCGCGAGAGGATAGTCACCGGCAGCTTTTGCGGGTCGGTGGTTGCCAGCAGGAATTTTACGTGCGCGGGCGGCTCTTCAAGGGTTTTTAGCAGCGCATTAAAGCTGTGACGCGAGAGCATATGCACTTCGTCAATCAGATAGACTTTAAAGCGGCCACGCGCCGGTGCGTATTGCACGTTGTCCAGCAGATCGCGGGTATCTTCGACTTTTGTGCGCGAAGCGGCGTCGATTTCAATTAAATCAACAAAGCGGCCCTGTTCAATTTCGCGGCAGTTATCACACACGCCGCATGGGGTCGCGGTGATGCCGGTTTCACAGTTCAGCCCCTTCGCCAGCAAACGGGCAATAGAGGTTTTCCCGACGCCGCGGGTACCGGAAAACAGGTACGCATGATGAATACGTCCTGAAGTTAAGCCGTTCGCCAGTGCGGTCAGCACATGCTCCTGGCCGACGACGTCAGCAAAAGTTTGCGGTCGCCATTTTCGGGCTAAGACCTGATAACTCATTGGCAGGCTCTGAAACGCTGGAAGGTGGATTTACGAAGGGATAATGCTAACACAGCGCATGCTGTTAATACACTTCATCCCTCAGGCGCGAGGGATGAAGCGATTTACCGGGCGTTTACATCAGTGTCCCGGAAACGCCACCAGGCTATAGCAGGTGATGCCCTGTTTTTCCAGGCGCTGTTCGCCGCCCAGATCGAACAAGTTAATGATAAAGGCCGCATCGGTCACTTCGCCACCCAGACGGCGGATCAGTTTAACGGTCGCTTCAATCGTGCCACCGGTTGCCAGCAGATCGTCAACCACCAGCACTTTATCGCCCGCCTGAATAGCATCCATATGGATCTCTAACTGATCGGTGCCGTACTCCAGCTCGTAGCTTTCAGCGATGGTTTCGCGCGGCAGTTTACGCGGCTTGCGCACCGGCACAAAACCTACGCCCAGGCCGAGCGCGACCGGCGCGCCAAACAGAAAGCCGCGCGCTTCGGTACCGACGACTTTGGTGATCCCGGCGTTTTTATAACGATCAACCAGCAATTCAATGCTGAGCGCATAGGCCTTCGGGTCTTCCAGCAAACTGGTGACATCACGGAACAGGATGCCCGGCTTAGGGTAATCCTCAATACTTTTGATACTGTTTTTGAGATATTCAAGCTGCTGCGCAGTCGCTGTCATGGATATTTGCCTGATAGAAACGGTATTACTCACGGTGCCTGTTTCAGGAAGCCTGTAACTTCTGATTAACATTTAACCAGACGCACCTGTGCTCGAAAACGCTCGAATTTACTGGCTGCACGCAACAATTGCAACTGCCTTCGCCGCGCTTTACGGTTTTTGTTGCTTTTCATCAAATACAGGTATGCGCCACATAAAGATAAGCAGACATACCAGAATCACCAGCAACAGGAGACGCACCCACGGCATCTGTACCAGATATAATGAGACACCAAAGGTAATCAGGATCACCGCAATAGCGCGAGGCTTGGCGCCAGGCGGCATGGCGCGGTACTGTTGCCAGTGGCGTAAATAGCCGCCAAACCATGAGCGATAGAGCAACCAGTCATGGAAACGAGGAGACGAACGGGCGAAACACCACGCCGCCAGCAGGATAAAAGGCGTTGTCGGTAACAGGGGTAAAAACACGCCAAGCGTGCCAAGGACTACCGCCAGCCAGCCAATGGTGATTAGAATAACCCGTTGCATAATGCGTATCGTTATCAGGATGAAGGGCTAATGTACCACAGCTCTTTCGTGGGAGAAGAGAAATGAAAAGCGCCGCGCTTTTACACACACTGGAACAGCAGCTCGCCACGCTTTGCCAGCAGGCCGCGCCGCTGGCGCAGCACACGACGGTAAGCGCACGCTTTGACCGGCACCTCTTTCGCACACGCAGCACGAAAATGCAGGCTTATCTCGACGAAGCGGCTGATAATCTCGCCGCGCTGCGCCACGCGGTCGCCACCGGGCGTCTGCAACAGGTTGCCTGGCTTGCTGAGCATTTAACGGCGCAAATGGCAGCGCTTACGCGTGAGAGCGCGGTCTGGCCGCTGCGCCAGTGGGATAACGCCTCACCTGCCGTGGCGCGCTGGCAGCGCAGGCGTTTACAGCATCAGGAGTTTGAGCGTCGATTGCTGGCGATGAAGCAGGAGCGCGAGCAGCGCCTGAGCCAGGTCACCACGCTTGCTGAGCAGCAGCGCTTGCATAAAGAGGTGGAGGCGTATGCCGGGCGGCTCGCGCGCTGTCGCCGGGCGCTGGAGAATATCGAAAACGTGCTGGCGCGTTTAACCCGTTAACCGAGGAGGAAGAATGTCACTGGAAAATGCCCCGGATGAGGTCAAGCTGGCGGTGGATTTGATAATGCTGCTGGAACAGCATGAGATTGCGCCAGAAGTCGTGCTAAAGGCGCTGGAAATCGTCAGGCGGGATTTCGAAAAAAAGCGGGAAAATCCCCCTCTTTCATCATAAAAGAGGGGAATATCGGCGAAGTTATTGCTGCGATGGCGTCGGATCGTCGCCTTTCAGCTTGCGTTTCACTTCGATAAATTCATCACCTTTATCGTTTTTCAGGTGCACTTCCAGCTGGTTGAAGGCGATATCGATATCGTTTTCACGACACAGCTTGTCGATGGTTCGGTTGAGTTCATCCACGGTATAGCTCCGATCGCGCAGCTCACGCACGTACAGACGCAGCTCGTGATCCAGCGTGCTGGCGCCAAAAGCAGTGAAAAACACGGCCGGTTCCGGGTCGTGCATCACCTTCGGATGCTCCATCGCCGCCTGCAACAGCACTTTTTTCACCTTTTCCAGATCCGATCCGTAGGCCACGCCGATACGAATAACCAGACGTGTGATGGTGTCGGACAGCGACCAGTTGATCAGCCGCTCGGTGACAAACGCTTTGTTCGGAATGATCACTTCTTTGCGATCAAAATCAGTGATTGTCGTCGCGCGAATACGGATTTTATTCACCGTACCGGAGAAGCTGCCGATGGTGACCGTATCGCCAATGCGTACCGGGCGTTCAAACAAAATGATAAGACCCGAGACAAAGTTACCGAAAATTTCCTGCAGACCAAAGCCCAGACCTACCGACAGCGCGGCGGCCAGCCATTGCAACTTATCCCAGGAGACCCCAAGCGAGCCGAAAATCAGCAGCGCCCCCACCGCTATAATGATGTAATTCAGGATAGTGGTGACGGCATAAGAAGTGCCCTGGCGCATATTGAGCCGGGAAAGGATCAGCACTTCAAGCAGGCCGGGTAAGTTGCGAATCAGCGCCCAGGCCACCAAAAAGGCCAGCAGCGCAAACAGCAAACTGCCCAGCGTCACGTTTTTGACCACCGCCGCACCGGCTTCGGTACCGTTGTAGTGCCACAGGGTGATGCTGTCGAGATAGGCAAAAACCGTTATCAAATCAGACCAGATAGCCCAGAACATCACGCCAAACAGCGACACCATAACCAGCATGGTGATACGCAGCGTTTGCTGGTTTACCTGCTCCAGCGCAATGGCCGGTTCTTCCTGGGGTTCCGCGCCTTCTGCACCTTCCTTCACCATATTCTGCCGACGCGCCAGCGCGCGGCGATAGGCAATCCGGCGCGCGGCAACGCTTAACCCGCGCAGTACCGTCTGATACAGCAAGTTCCAGATAATGACCAGATAGACCGTTTCTATCCAGCGCCCGGCAAGGCGCAGCGTGGTATAGAAGTAACCGGTCGCCGTCAGCACCATCAGCGCTATCGGGACAATCGCCAGCACGGTAAGCGTCACAAGACGAATACCGTGCGACTCTTTATCGCGCCAGCTTTCGCGAAACATCGGCCACACCAGCACGGTAATGAGCATCAGGTTCAGGAATATAACCAACTGACCAAGCGCATCATCCATCAGATGCAGCGGAGAAAGCTCGGCCACCACCGACCAGAAGTGCAGCGGCAGTAGCGCAAGGCTGATGCGCACAATTTGCCGACGCCAGTGGCTGGTCAGTTGCTCCGGCATATTGAAGTGGTTAACCGCCACGCCGTCTTTTTCCAGCACTTTCCAGCAAAGCCCGAACACCAGCCAGAACAGCGCCAGTTTTTTACTGAATGACCACAGCAGCTCGCTAATATTAAGCTGCATGGTCAGCAGGATAAGACCGACGGCCAGGATAACCAGACACACTGGCAGGGCGCGGATAAGATCGATAAGGATCGCTTTTGGCGTATGCAGCTGGCTGTCATTACGCAACTGCCCTACTTGCGCGGCCAGTCTCGCCTGATAGCTTTTCAGCCAACCCAGACGCCAGTGGATCAGCCCGGCAATCAGCAACAGCGGCAGGCCAGCCAGGAAGGCGATCGCCACCGCTGGCCACGCTTTTTCCCAGTTGACGGTGATCTTCATGTCCTTGATTTCATCACGCAGCGCCTGCGGGAAAGACTTGAACCACTCCCAGTCCATGGGTTTGTTGCTGTTCACCCAGAAGATTTGCTGTGTGAGGATCTGTTGCAGGTTTTTTGACACGCTCATCAACTGCTGCTGATTAACCTGCAAGTTGATAGCCATCATCAGCTGATTACCCAGCTGTTTATTTAACTGATCGAGCAGCTCCCGGCGCATATCAACGACCTGCATTAACGCGTCGTGAACTTCGTCATTGACTTCGCTCTCGTGCCCCTGCTCCAGTTTGTCGACATATGTATCGCTCTGGAACAGCGCATCGCGCTGCTGGTTGATTTCAAACTGCTCAAGGCGCAGATCCGCGATGCGGTTGGTCATGTCTTTGAGTTCATCAGCCGAGGGCAGCGTCTGCTGTTGCTGATATAAAATACGCGACAGCAGCAGGCTGCCTTTGAGCACCGAGATCTGTTCTTTTATATTGCGCTCGGATTGCAGCGCGCGATCGAGCCAGTTTTTGACGCGGATGTTTTGCTGCACCAGCGAGTTACCGCTCTCGGTCGCGGCGATCAGCTGCTGGCTTAGCTGGTGGTTAATATCCAGCTCTTGTTTGACCAGCGGGTTATCCTGGATACGCGCCGTCTCATCCGGCGACACCGCCTCCTGAGCCGTTTTTTCAGTCAGCGTCAGGCGCTTGCTGTTCACCGCCTCCTGCAAAAGCTGTAGCTGGTGCTCAAGGCGGTTGCTATTCGCCGTCACATAGTCACGCTGTTTTTGCAGCGTATCTTGCAAGGTGGTATTGCCTTCAAGGCTTTTGCGCAACTGCTCTATCTGCGCATTGAGCAAAGTCTGCTGCGTCATCAGCAAAGTCTGCTGCGACGGGCGTAGCGCGCCCTCTCCGGCGGCGGTACCGTTGAGGCGGTTGCGGATCTCCTGCAACTGCTGGGACGCCGTATACATCGCGCTCTGCACACGTTCAGGCTGTGTCTGTAATGACACCAGCTGGCTGTTATAGTTGGATAAATCGTTCTGCGCGGCTTGCAAATCTTCAAGCGTCTGCGAGACGCGGGATTCAAGCTGGCGCAGCGAGAGCGAGGCCAACGTTTTGCGGGTTTCCTCGTCATTGTCTTTATCGCTGAGCGCACTCAGACCGTCAGTCGCCTTGCGCATTTGCTCCGGTGCCTGGGCGACTTTCTGCTTCAGCAGGGCCGTTTCCTGCTTCACGCGGTCAATTTTGTCCAGCGTTTCCAGGGTTTCGGTCAAATCCTGAATGACCAGCTTATCCTGCGCGGAGTGCGACTTTTGCTTATTAAGGGCATCAAGCTGGCTTTGCACTTCTGTGCGCGAAGGTAAGTCACTGGCTGTCTGGGCCCAGGCGATATTACTCACCAGGCTTGCAAAGAATAGAAACAGCGCGGCGGTCAACGCGGCGAAGCTGTTTCTCGGGTGGATAGCGTGCTGCATCATATTAGCTGTCGGTTTCTGTACGAAAAGCGGCCGGAATTGCCGCGCGCAAGAATATCACGCTGCCGCGTCAGGCAACAACAAAGGGTTGACTTGCAGAATATTCCTGGTGCGTCAGGCGCTGAGCGGCTCTGTTTTTTCGCGAAGCGTCGGGCAAAGCTTGCACATCTCCAGTAAAATCTCGACGTAATCGCGCGCTTCTTTTTTTAAGTCAAAGGATTGCGGCGCAAACAGCCAGTTTTCCATCACGCCGGAAATATAGGCACGCATCAGCACCGCCACGCGACGGGTCAGTAAATTCGCCGGAAGCTGGTTGGCTGCGATACATTCAGCAAGCGTATTTTCGATACGATCGTAACTTTCAAGGCATAAATTGCGCTGCGCCTCTTGTACCACGGCGATTTCCCCGACAAACTCGCATTTGTGGTAAATGATTTCCATCATCAGGCGCCTGCGCTCTTCAACAACTGTTGCTTCAAGAACATAAACCAGTATTTCTCTTAAAACAGACAGTGGATCGCCAGGGAATTTTGCCCGATACTCAATCTCTAAATCGCCGATACTGGATTCTGATAGCAGCCAAATTTCACTGAACAAGTCCGACTTGTTTTTGAAGTGCCAATAAATCGCGCCGCGCGTTACGCCCGCAGCCTGCGCAATCTCCGCCAGCGAAGTGGAAGAAACTCCCTGCAGGGAAAAGAGACGCATGGCGACATCAAGAATGTGCTGTCGCGTCTCAAGCGCCTGCTGTTTGGTTTTTCGTGCCATATGTTCGTGAATTTACAGGAGTCAGATTTACATACATTTGTGAATGTTTGTACCATAGCACGACGATAATATAAACGCAGCAATGGGTTTTTCAGCTTTTGATCCATTGATCAATTTGAAATCGGACACTTTGAGGTTTACATATGAACAAAAACAGGGGGTTTACGCCTCTGGCGGTCGTTCTGATGCTTTCGGGCAGCTTAGCGCTAACAGGATGTGATGATAAACCTGCGCAGCAGGGAGCGGGGCAGATGCCGGAAGTGGGTGTCGTAACGCTTAAATCTGAACCTCTACAAATCACCACCGAATTACCGGGCCGAACCAGTGCTTATCGCATTGCAGAAGTCCGCCCACAGGTCAGCGGCATTATTCTTAAGCGCAACTTTGTGGAAGGGAGTGATGTGGAAGCAGGTGTCTCGCTTTATCAGATTGATCCTGCAACCTATCAGGCAGCATACGACAGCGCCAAAGGCGACCTGGCAAAAGCGCAGGCCGCTGCCAATATCGCCCAGATGACCCTGAGCCGTTATAAGAAACTGTTGGGCACCAAGTACATCAGCCAACAGGATTACGATACCGCGCAAGCCGATGCCCAGCAGGCAAACGCTGCTGTGGTTGCGGCAAAAGCGGCCGTTGAAAGCGCACGCATCAACCTGGCTTATACCAAAGTCACCTCCCCTATCAGCGGTCGTACCGGAACCTCTACGGTGACGGAAGGCGCGCTGGTGCAAAGCGGGCAAACGACTGCACTCACCACCGTGCAGCAGCTTGACCCGATTTATGTCGACGTCACCCAGTCCAGCAACGACTTTTTGCGCCTTAAACAAGAGCTGGCGAACGGGACGCTGAAACAGGAAAACGGGAAGGCGAAAGTGGAGCTGGTGACCAACGACGGCATCAAGTATTCACAGCCGGGTACGCTTGAGTTTTCTGGCGTCACCGTTGACCAGAGCACCGGTTCTATTACCCTGCGTGCGGTGTTCCCGAACCCTGATCACACCCTGTTGCCGGGGATGTTCGTGCGCGCCAAACTGGAAGAAGGTGTGAATCCAAACGCCATCCTGGTGCCGCAACAGGGCGTAACCCGTAACCCGCGCGGCGAAGCGACAGCGATGGTCGTCGGCGAAGGTGACAAAGTTGAGGTGCGCAATATTACTGCCGCCCAGGCAATTGGTGACAAATGGCTGGTGACTGACGGCCTGAAATCTGGCGATCGTGTGATTATCACGGGCTTACAAAAAATTAAACCGGGGGCGCAGGTTAAAGTTCAGGAAGTTACGTCTGACAAGAAAGAGCAGGCCCAGGCCGGCGGGCAGTCAGAACAACCGAAGTCTTAACTTAAACAGGAGCCGTTAAGACATGGCTAAGTTTTTTATCGATCGCCCCATTTTTGCGTGGGTTATCGCGATTATCATCATGCTGGCGGGGTTGCTATCGATCCTGAAATTGCCGGTAGCGCAATATCCAACGATTGCGCCGCCAGCAGTTCAGATCTCAGCCTCCTACCCGGGTGCTGATGCGCAAACGGTGCAGGACACCGTGACACAGGTTATCGAACAGAATATGAACGGTATCGATGGCCTGCTGTATATGTCCTCCACCAGTGATTCCTCCGGTACCGTTCAAATAACGATTACCTTTGACTCCGGCACGGACCCGGATATCGCACAGGTTCAGGTGCAGAACAAGCTGCAGCTGGCAATGCCGCTGCTGCCGCAAGAAGTGCAGCAACAAGGTGTGAGCGTTGAGAAGTCATCCAGTAGCTTCCTGATGGTTCTCGGTATGATCAATACCGACGGTTCCATGACGCAGGATGATATTGCTGACTACGTTGGCGCAACGGTGAAAGATCCGGTCAGCCGTACGCCGGGTGTGGGTGACGTTCAGCTATTCGGTGCGCAGTATGCAATGCGTATCTGGATGGACCCGAACAAACTCAACAATTTCAGCCTGACGCCGGTCGATGTTATCACCGCCATCAAAGCGCAGAACGCGCAGGTCGCAGCAGGTCAGCTGGGCGGTACGCCGCCGGTGAAAGGTCAGCAGCTGAACGCCTCTATCATCGCGCAGACCCGTCTGACCTCCGCTGAAGAGTTCGCTAAAATCTTGCTGAAAGTGAACAGCGATGGTTCGCGCGTGCTGCTGCGTGACGTGGCGAAAGTCGAGCTTGGCGGTGAAAACTATGATGTTATCGCCCGCTACAATGGCCAGCCGGCATCCGGTCTGGGTATCAAACTGGCGACCGGTGCTAACGCGCTGGACACCGCAGAAGCGGTGCGCGCCACCATTGAGAAGCTCAAACCTTACTTCCCGCGTGGTCTGGAAGTGGTTTACCCGTACGACACCACACCGTTCGTGCAAATCTCCATTAACGAAGTGGTGAAAACACTGGTCGAAGCTATCGTGCTGGTGTTCCTGGTCATGTACCTGTTCATGCAGAACTTCCGCGCAACGTTGATTCCAACTATTGCGGTGCCGGTGGTGCTGTTAGGTACGTTTGCCGTACTCGCCGTGTTTGGCTACTCCATAAACACCCTCACCATGTTCGGTATGGTGCTGGCGATAGGCCTGTTGGTGGATGACGCCATCGTGGTGGTGGAGAACGTCGAACGTGTAATGATGGAAGAGGGCCTGCCGCCAAAAGAGGCGACGCGGCGCTCAATGGAGCAGATCCAGGGCGCGCTGGTAGGTATTGCCATGGTGCTGTCGGCCGTATTTATCCCGATGGCGTTCTTTGGCGGCTCTACCGGCGCTATCTATCGCCAGTTCTCCGTCACCATCGTTTCGGCAATGGTGCTGTCGGTACTGGTGGCGATGATCCTGACGCCAGCGCTGTGCGCGACCATGCTCAAACCGATTGCCAAAGGCGATCACGGCGAGAACAAAAAAGGCTTCTTCGGCTGGTTTAACCGTACGTTTGAAAAGAGCACGCATCACTATACCGACAGCGTAGGCAATATCTTGCGCAGTACCGGTCGCTATCTGCTGCTCTATATCGTTATCGTCGCCGGGATGGCGCTCCTGTTCGTGCGTCTGCCAAGCTCCTTCCTGCCGGAAGAAGACCAGGGCGTGTTGTTATCTATGGCCCAGTTGCCTGCCGGTGCGACACAAGAGCGCACGCAGAAAGTGCTGGATCAGATGACCCACTACTTCCTGGAAGATGAGAAGCAGAACGTTAACTCCGTGTTTACCGTTAACGGGTTTGGCTTCTCTGGTCGTGGTCAGAACGTCGGCCTTGCGTTTATTTCCCTGAAAAACTGGGATGAACGGCCTGGTGAAGAGAACAAAGTTCCGGCAATTGCAGCGCGTGCTAATGGCTATTTCTCGAAAATCAACGATGCGATGGTCTTTGCCTTTAACCTGCCAGCGATTGTTGAACTGGGTACCGCAACCGGTTTTGACTTTGAGCTTATCGATCAGGCCAACCTGGGGCATGAGCAGTTAACCCAGGCGCGTAACCAGTTGCTGGGTATGGTGGCGCAGCACCCTGACCTGCTGGTCGGCGTGCGTCCTAACGGTATGGAAGATACGCCGCAGTTCAAAATCGACATCGATCAGGAAAAAGCACAGGCGCTGGGAGTATCGATTAGCGATATCAATACCACGCTGGGCGCTGCCTGGGGCGGTAGCTACGTAAACGACTTTATCGACCGCGGTCGTGTGAAGAAAGTGTACGTGATGTCCGAGGCGAAATACCGCATGCTGCCAAGCGATCTGGGTGACTGGTATGTGCGTGCCAGCGACGGGCAGATGGTGCCGTTCTCGGCCTTCTCGACCTCTCGCTGGGAGTACGGTTCGCCGCGTCTGGAGCGTTACAACGGTCTGCCGGCGATGGAAATCCAGGGTGAAGCCGCACCGGGTAAGAGTACCGGTGAAGCGATGGCGATGATGGAAGAGCTGGCCAGCAAGCTGCCTACGGGTATCGGCTACGACTGGACGGGTATGTCCTATCAGGAACGCCTCTCCGGCAACCAGGCCCCTGCCCTGTACGCCATTTCACTGATAGTGGTGTTCCTGTGTCTGGCCGCGCTGTATGAGAGCTGGTCGATTCCGTTCTCGGTTATGCTGGTCGTACCGCTCGGGGTTGTCGGCGCGCTGCTTGCCGCAACGTTCCGTGGCCTGAATAACGACGTGTACTTCCAGGTGGGCCTGCTGACAACCATTGGCTTGTCGGCGAAGAACGCGATACTTATCGTGGAATTCGCCAAAGACCTGATGGATAAAGAAGGGAAAGGCCTGGTGGAAGCGACGCTGGATGCTGTCCGTATGCGTCTGCGCCCGATTCTGATGACCTCGCTGGCATTTATCCTCGGCGTGCTGCCGTTAGTGGTAAGTACTGGCGCTGGCTCTGGTGCGCAGAACGCTGTAGGTACCGGTGTAATGGGCGGTATGGTCACGGCAACTATTCTGGCTATCTTCTTTGTTCCGGTGTTCTTTGTGGTGGTACGCCGCCGCTTTAGTCGCCGTAATGAAGATATTGAACATAGCCACAAGGTTGAGCATCACTGATACTTGTGTATCTAATTTAGAAAAGGCCGCGTTTAGCGGCCTTTTTCTTTTCAACTCATCCGATTTCTTTTACGCTCATCGGAGCATTAAAAGAGGTTATTGTTTGTTTCCTTATTTTATGCAGCATATATATGGCATATAATTGTTGTGTATTTGGGGTGCCTCTTTGCCGGGCGGGAAATATTCTCAATAACCTGGTACAATCTGTTTAAGTAAGAATAGTCCTGGGGTAAAAATATTCCCGCAACAGGAATAATCTCTAAAGCGCTAACTTAATGAATCGTAAGGACGAGCAAGTTCCCGTGCTCATAAATCAAGCAATTTATGAGGTTTATCCGGGCGCGTAATTCTTCCTGCTGCGATAGCAATAATCAATAATTGTAATTTTTCGTAATAGCGCCATGAAATCCCTTTAAGACTGGATTATAGTTAAATCAACGTACTAAGACAGATGACTGGTCAGAGCAGAAGTACCCATCCCGAAACAGTGTTCGGTTAGTAAAAAAAAGCCACTCAGATAGGGGATGTGTTATGGACGAATACTCGCCAAAAAGGCATGATATCGCACAGCTCAAATTTCTGTGCGAAACTTTGTATCATGATTGTCTCGTTAATCTTGAAGAAAGCCATCACGGCTGGGTTAACGATCCTACGTCATCAATCAATTTGCAGTTAAATGAGCTGATAGAACATATTGCAACCTTCGCACTTAATTATAAAATTAAGTACAATGAAGATAATAAACTGATTGAGCAGATAGACGAATACCTTGATGATACGTTTATGCTCTTCAGTAGTTACGGCATAAATACACACGACTTGCAGAAGTGGCGCAAAACAGGCAACAAACTGTTCCGCAGCTTCGTCAATGTGAGCAAGGCTAATCCCGTTAGTCACTCTTGTTAATATTTCAACACTAAGGTGAAAGCATGTCTGAAAAACCATTAACCAAAATTGATTATTTGATGCGTTTACGACGCTGTCAGTCACTCGATACGTTAGAACGCGTAATCGAAAAAAATAAATACGAACTTTCCGACGATGAACTCGCGGTGTTTTATTCAGCAGCCGACCATCGACTGGCGGAACTGACAATGAATAAGCTGTACGACAAAATCCCTTCTTCTGTGTGGAAATTTGTCCGCTAATTTTTTAATGATAGTTATGGTTTTTCTTTGGAATAATGCAGCGTTCAGCCTTTTTGGCAGGCAGGCCCGATTTCGATGAGCGAAGAAAAACAAAAAATGATTGCCGGTTTACCTTATCAGCCAGCAGATAAAACGTTACGGTCGGATCGTTTACGCGCCCGACAGCTTCTTCATCGTTACAACCATTCCAGCCCGGAAGGAAAAGCCGAACGCACTGCAATTCTTGCTGAACTCCTGGCGCAAAGCGAAGGCGCATATATTGAGCCGAGCTTTCGCTGCGACTACGGATACAATATTTTTCTCGGGAAGGCGTTTTACGCGAATTTTGATTGCGTAATGCTGGATGTCTGCCCTATCCATATCGGTGATAATTGCATGCTGGCGCCCGGCGTCCATATCTATACAGCAACACACCCGATCGATGCTGCCGAGCGAATTAGCGGCGTCGAATACGGAAAGCCTGTCACTGTCGGGCATAATGTCTGGATTGGCGGGAGAGCTGTTATCAACCCGGGCGTAACGATTGGCGACAACGCGGTCATTGCTTCCGGCGCGGTCGTCGTGAAAAATGTTCCGGCGAATGTTGTCGTTGGCGGTAATCCCGCGCGAATAATCAAACACCTCACCTCGGAACAGTAACTGTTATCATTTTTTGTGCCAGAACTGTTACTTTTTTCACACATAGTGGCAACTTAAAATAGATGCCACACCTGTAAAACCGTATCAGTTAAGGCGCAAGATGACAGAGATACAGCGGCTGCTCACCGAAACGATTGAAGAAATCAATCAGCGTGAAAAACGGGACAACCGTCCACGCTTCAGCATCAGTTTTATTCGTAATCATCCGGGGTTGTTTGTCGGCATGTATCTGGCATGGCTGGCGACGCTTGCGGTCATGCTGCAATCTGAAACCCTGGCAGGCTCCGTCTGGTTGCTGGTGGTGCTTTTCGTCATTCTCAACGCATTCTTCTTTTTCGATGTTTACCCGCGCTACCGCTACGATGATATCGACGTGCTCGATTTCCGCGTCTGTTATAACGGAGAGTGGTACAACACCCGTTTTGTCCCGGCAGGGCTTATTGAAGCCATTATGCGCTCGCCTGCGGTAGAGGCAGAGCAAAAATCCCAGCTGCAGAAAATGGTCGAGCGCAAAGGCGAGCTCTCTTTCTACGATGTCTTTACCCTGACCCGGCCTCAGACAATGCAATCTGTCAGCTAGCCGCCGTTTTGCCGCCGGAGGCATCACCCCGGCGGCGAGCATTCAGGTTAGCGTTTTTTCTTCTTACCCTGCACCGCTTTAAACCGCGGATTCGACTTACAGATCACGTATAACCGCCCCTTTCGCTTCACTATCTGGCAGTCAGGATGGCGCTGCTTAGCGCTACGCAACGAATTCAACACCTGCATAAATCACTCCTTCTTATCGCTGAAAAAGCTGCCATAACGCTGGCGGAAGCGCGCCGCGCTGCCTTCGTTAGACAAGACTTTCTGCTTACCGGTGTAGTACGGGTGCGAAGCAGAAGATACATCAATGGTGACATACGGGTAAGTCACGCCCTCAAGTTCAATCTCGCGATCGGTCTTAATGGTGGAGCCGACCTTGAAATATTCGTTGGCGCTGGTGTCGTGGAAAACCACGGTTCGGTAATGGGGATGGATATCAGCTTTCATAACGCACTCTTTGTTTTGTTATAACATAACAAAAGTCTACCGAAGCTATCGCTTTTTTTCAAGCGCTCAGCGTTAAGCGATTTTCTGGTAAGCCGTTAGAAAGTACGGTGCGCCGCCTGACGCACCAGGAGAAAGGCTATTGCTGCGAGGTCTTGCCCACCAGCAAGGTGGTAAGAATAAACGAGAGAACGAGCGCCATCAGCACGCCGGACACTGCAAAGAGAAAGTACGGCCCGATATAAGCGGGCAGGCTGAAGATACTGGATAAAATATAGCCATACAGACGCACGCCAAAGAAAGCAATAAATGCAGAGGCCAGTGAGCTGGCAATCGTGGCAGCGATAAACGCTTTTTTGTAACGCGTCAGTACGCCAAATAGCGCAGGCTCCGTGATCCCCAGCAGCGCAGAGATAGCCGCCGAAAGTGTGACCGTTTTATCCTGACGGCTTTTGCTGATGCGCCAGATAGCAAAGGTCGCCCCGGCGATCGCCATATTGGCCATAAACATCATCGGCATCAGCATATCAAAACCACGCTCGCTAAAGTTTTGCAGCGCTATCGGCGTCATCGCATGGTGCATGCCGGTAAGAATAGCGACCGGGCGAATAGCCCCGACAATTAACCCGGCAAAACTGGCGGAAACGCCAAACAATCCTTCAATAAACCATGCCAGCGCTTTCCCAAGGTAAATACCTGTCGGGCCAATCACCACCAGCGCAGCCAGCGCGCCAATAAACAGCGTCAGCGTTGGCGTGAACACAGTCTTCAGAACCTCCGGCATAATGCTGTCCACCCAGCGATGGATATAGCTGAGTGCCAGCACGGAAAAAATCACCGGAATGACGCTTGCCGAGTAATTGAACACCGACACCGGAATGGCGCCAAGCAGCCAGAACGCGCTGGCCGCGCCCTCCTGATGCGCCGCCAGCGCTTTCGCCGCGTCAATCAGCGTGGGATACATCAGGCAGGCGGCGACGGCCGCCGCAAGGTATTCATTCGTCCGGAATATTTTTGCCGCCGACACGGCGAGAAAGAACGGCAGAAAGTAAAACACCCCGCTGGCAATCAAGTCGATAATCATCACCGTATCACTTTTTGCCGACACCACTTTCAGGGCAATCAGCCCGGCCAGCAACCCTTTTATCATCCCGGCACCGGCAATCGCAGGCACTATAGGGCCAAACACGCCGGAAACCGTGTCCATAAACATTGATACCAGGCTTTTACGCGCTTTGCTCTGCCCGCGCGTGGTCTCCGGCGTTTTCCCAGGCATGGCGAGCAGTTGTTCGTACCAACTATTGACCTGCGGCCCAATAACAATCTGAAACTGATCGTTTTGTAACTGCGTTCCCAGCACGCCGGGTAATTTTTTTATTTCGCTCTGACGAATTTTATCATCATCAATAAGATCGAAACGTAAGCGCGTCATACAGTGCCAGACGTTATTAATATTATCCCGCCCACCCACCAGGTGGATAATATTGCTGATAACTTCTTGCGTCCCCATAAAAACTCCTGCCGGATGTGTTGTCGTTTTAATCATTACCGACGATGGTAGATAAAGACAAAACATAAAACAAACCAATAAATTATGCGCACCATCACATTTCGCTACACATAAGCAAAACAAAACATCACAAATAGCAAATTGGTACGGTTTTTAATTAAAAACAATCAAAATACCTGACCAAAAAAATATTCACAAAAAAGGTTTACCTGGCAGCAAAATTAAGGCGAAGATATTCGTTATTCCTCGCTTATTTCACGCTGTAAAGGAGTTCCCGTGACGCCGACGCTTATCCAGAATATCGACTGTTTTATTACCCGCCCGGACAGGCATAACCTGGTTGTGGTGCGGGTTACGACTAATAAAGGCGTTACGGGGCACGGCTGCGCCACCTTTCAGCAGCGCCCGCTGGCAGTCAAAACCCTGGTCGATGACTACCTCAAACCGCTGCTTATCGGGCGTGATGCCAACCATATCGAAGACCTGTGGCAAATGATGAACGTTAACGCCTACTGGCGTAACGGCCCGGTGATGAATAACGCGATTTCCGGGGTGGATATGGCGCTATGGGATATCAAAGGCCAGCTTGCCGGAATGCCGCTTTATCAATTGCTGGGCGGGAAATCCCGCGATGCGATAGCCGCCTATAGCCATGCCAGCGGCGAAACCCTGGATGCGCTGTTTACCGCGGTCGATAAGCTGCTGGCGCAGGGCTATCGCCACGTGCGTTGCCAGCTCGGTTTTTACGGCGGCACGCCGGGGGAGTTGCACTCGCCAGAAAGCCCGACGGCCGGGGCCTATTTCGATCAACACGCTTATATGAGTAATACCGTGGCGATGTTTAAAGCCCTGCGGGAGAAATATGGCTTTGGGCTGCATATTCTGCACGATGTGCATGAGCGCTTGTTTGCGCAGCAGGCGGTGCAGCTTGCGAAACAGCTGGAACCTTATCAGCCCTGGTTTCTGGAGGATATTTTGCCACCTGCGCAAAGCGAGTGGCTGGATCAGGTGCGGCAGCACAGCAGCGTGCCGCTGGCGATGGGCGAGCTGTTTAATAACCCGGCTGAATGGCACGATCTGATAGTCAAACGTCGCATCGATTTTATCCGCTGCCATATTTCACAAATCGGCGGCATCACTCCGGCGTTAAAACTGGCGGTGCTGTGCCAGGCCTTTGGTGTGCGCCTGGCGTGGCACGGCCCTGGCGATATGACACCCATTGGCGTGGCGGTGAATACGCATTTAAATATTCATCTGCACAATGCTGCAATCCAGGAGTATATTCCGCGCTCCGCCAGTACCGACGCCGTCTTTCCCGGCGCGCCGGTGGTGAATAACGGCTACCTCTACGCGGGCGAAACGACAGGGATCGGCGTGCAGTTTGATGAGGAAAAAGCCCGCCAGTTTCCCGGCATCTATCGGGCGCATGAGTGGACACAAAGCCGCCTGCAGGACGGCACGCTGCACACGCCGTAATTAACCGCCGCCCTGGCGGAAAGCCAGGTTGTCGCGGTTATGAGGAATGACATAAGTGCAGGAATAATTGATATCAATAATATCGCTCACCTCGTACACCTGCCCGCCGTCGAGAATACCGCGATTGCTGATATGCATCGCCGGGCTGCCTCTTTTGCAGCCCAGCAGCGCCGCCTGCTCACGGCTCACGCTCACCGCCCGGTAAGTGGTCAGCAGGTGGGAAATACGGTATCCCTTGCTGAGCACATATTGCTGGATGGAGCTTTCAATCACGCCCTGATTCAGATCGGCAAAACCGTCCACCGGCATACGCGAAACCTCTATCTGCACCGGTTGCTCATCCACAAAACGCAGGCGGCAAAACTGCCAGATAAAACCCTCTTCGCTCAGGCCAAAGATCTGCTGCTCGTCGCGATCCGGGCGCTTTTTATGCAGGCTTATCATACGAAAGCGGATCTGATCGAAGCGCTTTTCCGTGATGGAGTTGTAAACCAGCGGATTATTGCGCGCCTGTTCATTAATCCAGATACCGGAACCCTGCACAATGCGCACCACGCCGATGCGGGCGAGTTTTTCTACCGCCTGGCGCACGGTAAAGCGCGACACGCCATACTCCTGCGCCAGCTGTCTTTCAGGAGGAAGTTTACGCGGTTGCTGCGCGTCGAATTGATAAATTTTGCTTAGCAAATCCTGAGTTACAAACTCTTTTTTCTTCATTAGTCCATTCCTGAAAGAAAACAATCACTGCCGCGTGTTATAACATCAGCGGATTAAAGATACGCTACGATTATCAGTATCAAAGAGGGATTTTTGTTGATGACGAACCGAAGACTGGTGAGCCTTGTTACTGGCGTACTGGTACTCGCTATTTTTCTGCCGGTAGGACTCAGCATCTGGTTTACCCACCGGCAGGCTGAAGAAACATTTATGCAAGCGCTGTACACCTACTCGGATCTGGTGGGAATGCGCACGCAGCGTGTCATAAACCAAAGCAAGGGCGCGCTGCGCCAGCTGGAGCGCTGGAACGGCGTAACCTGCTCTTCCCCGCATCTGTTAGCGATGCGCCGCATTTCATACTCCTGGCGCTATGTGCGCGAGGTTATCGCCATAGAGGGCCTGACGCCGCGATGCTCTTCGCTGGAGAGCATCAGCCACGCGCCTGCTTTCCCTCACAGCGAAAAAAAACTGAACGACGGCTTCCGCGTCTGGCTAACGAAAAATAACGATCTGGGTTTGTCGCGTTATATGTTTGCTATCGGCAGCGAACGCCATGTGGTGATGACCGATCCGATGTCGCTCATTGATGTCCTCTCCTTTGGTGCCTGGCCGGTAAACGTAGCGCTGATAGACACCCAATCGCAGCAGGTTATTGCGGGCACGGCGACGCTGAATGCCCACGACGCCGCGCGGGTGTTAGACAGCACTCAGCCGCTGATACTGGCAAACAATATGGCCTGGGTCATTAAGCGCAATGCACAACTGGGCCTGACGATGGTCACCTGGGCCTCTCTTGCGCCGCTGGAAAAGGACTGGTACCGGCTACTGGCTATCTGGTTACCGCTGGGGCTGCTGATAAGCGTGGTGTTTGCGTTTATCTTGCTGCGGCTATTAAGGCGGCTGCAATCGCCGCGCTATCAGCTACAGGACGCGATTCGTAATCGTGAAATCAGCCTCGCTTACCAGCCTATCGTTGCGCTCAGCAGTGGGCGTATGGTGGGAGCCGAAGCGCTGGCCCGCTGGCAACAGCCAGGCGGTGATTACCTGCCACCAGATATTTTTATCCCCCTCGCGGTGCGCAGCGGCCTGATGCCGCAACTGACGAAACTTATTATCAAGACTGTGTTTGCGGATATGGGCGCCTGGCTGCAACTGCATCCGCAGCAGCATATCTCCATAAACCTTGAGCCGTGCGATTTGCATAATCCGCAGCTACCCGCCCTGCTGGCAGAGCAGGTTGCGCACTGGCAGCTAAAGCCCTCGCAAATTGCGCTCGAGCTGACCGAGCGCGGTTTTGCCGACCCGGGAACCAGCGGCCCGGTCATCGCGACGCTGCGCGCGGCAGGCTACGCTATCTACATTGATGATTTTGGTACCGGCTATTCCAGTCTGAGTTACCTGCAACACCTTGATGTCGACATCATCAAAATCGATAAATCCTTTGTCGATGCGCTGGAGTATAAAACCGTCACGCCGCATATCATCGAGATGGCAAAAGCGCTGCGCCTGGCGATGGTTGCCGAGGGCATCGAAACCGAAGGCCAGTTGCAATGGCTGACCCATTACGGCGTGGAGTACGGCCAGGGTTGGCTTTACAGCAAAGCGCTCCCGCAGCAGGAATTTATCCAGTGGGCAGAAAATAACCTGCATTCGCCCTGAGTTTGCTACTGTTAAAAGTGGCTTACACACGGAGGAAGCAATATGAAAAAACGACCCTGGCCGTTACACGATGTGCGGCACTGGCTGGAGCCAGGCCCGGTGGTACTGCTAAGCAGCCGCTGGCAAGAGCAGGACAATATTATGACGCTCGGCTGGCACACTATTCTTGAATTTTCCCCTTCGCTGGTGGGCTGCATGATTTCCGCCGGTAACGCCAGTTTCGCGCGTATCCGCCAAAGCGGTGAATGTGTGATTAATCTGCCGGAAGCCACGCTTATCGATACGGTGTCACGGATTGGCAACTGCACTGGCGACGAGGTGAATAAGTTTAGCGAGTTCGCGCTGACGAAAGAGAAAAGCGAAAAGGTCAGCGCGCCGTCCATCAAGGAGTGCTTTGGTCAGTTCGAGTGCCGCCTGTTTGATGATGCGATGGTGGATAAGTACAACTTTTTTATTTTTGAAGTGGTTGCCGCGCGGGTCACCCCTCAGCCGACATGGCCGCAAACCCTGCACTATGTCGGCGAAGGCGTGTTCCGTACGGATGGCGAAGTGATGGAGCGCAAAGGGCTGTTCACCAAAGTCTCCTGAACCGGGGTCTATTCGTCCAGAATAGGCGCAAATCCACCGAAGATTAAACGCTGACCATCAAAAGGCATCGTATCGCCCATCTCACGCATCCGCGGGTCGTCCATCACTTTTTGATTGACGGCGTCGCGGACTTCTTTGGACGGATACTCTATCCAGCTAAACACAACTTCTTCGTTGTCCTGCGCTTTTACCGCCATGCGAAAGTCGGTCACTTTCCCCTCGGCAACATCATCAGCCCAGCACTCCACAACCCGCGTGGCGCCAAACTCCTTCAGCAAGACTGCGGCTTTGGCTGCCATCTGGCGATATGCCTCCTTTTTCTCTGCCGGCACCGCGGCGACAAATCCATCAACATACTTCATGAGTTAACCTCCGAAGCGATTGCGCGGCAGGAGAAGCCCGCCGCATCAAGCCCGGTAAGTTTAGCTCTGCCGCCAGCAAAACGCGTAACGCAGCCCCTCATTACTGAACACAAACTCTGGCGACACGCTCGGACTCCAGGAGTCGTCGCCGCCGACACCCATATGAAAGGCATCCACATGCAACCAGCATCCCTCCTCGTCCTGTAGCAGATGGTGGTGTGTGGTCTCCTGTAGCTGCCGATCGCTGTAGCGTCCGAGGGAGAAATGGAACGCCCCGTCCAGCCGATGAGCGCCATAGCGCAGCGAGCAGGTATCACAACGCAAGCCGTTTTCGCACGGGAAAATATACGGCGTATGCAGCGCGCTCAGCGGCAACGTCCACAAGCCCTGGCGCGCCGCCAGTTTGCGATCGGGGTAGTTTTCATACGGCCCCAGCCCTTGCCAGCTCACCGTTTCGTGCAACTCTGCCAGCTGGCACACCAGACCAATACGCGCCGGAGGCGGAACGTCAGTCGCGACCTGCACGTCAACTTCGCCATGCAACACACCCTCGCCGTCGATGCGCCAGCGTTTATGGCTAAGAAAGGCCGTTTTCCCCGCGCCCTGCCAGGCATGCCCGGTAGAGACCACGATACCGCTGGCCTGCTCCTCTACCTCGCAGTAGAGCAACCGCGCGCTCAAATCATACATGCCTGCGGCCTTCCAGCGCTCAACCCAGGCGTTGGGATCGATACGCGTCACTTCGCTGATACCGATATCGTTATCCAGCGGCGCGCGGGTGAAACAGTCGGTTAGCGGAGTCAGAAGCGTGGGCTTCTCGTCGCGCCACCATTGCAGCAGATTGCCGCTACGGCGGCAGAACTGCCAGCGCTGCTGCCTGTTGCTAATGGTAAAATGCTGCTCGCTGACTAATAGCTGCGGGCCTGCGCCTGGTGCCGGGCGCGGGGCGATAGCGAGCGGAGCAGGTAAGCGCCACTGATCCCAGGCGCAGTGATGATTCGCCGCTGACCAGGCCGTTGGCGCACGCTGGTACACATCCACATTCAGCCACACCTCACCGGGCGCTGCGTCAAGCACCGGCAGCGTCAGCGCAATGCGTTGCTTACCCTGCGGGGCAATCGCCAGCGTCACCTCGCCCTGCGCCAGCACCTCACCGTCGCGCACGACTTGCCAGCGCAGGTATTCATTGTCCGTTGCGCGAAACAGATATTCGCTCTGCACCTCAATCACCAGCGGTTCGGTACTGTGCAGGCTAAACTGGAAAAATTGCTGCGCGCGCTGCGCTTCATAGAGCGCCGGGTGCGGGGTTCGGTCGGGGAAAACCAGCCCGTTCATACAAAACTGCCGGTCATTTGGCATGTCGCCAAAATCACCGCCGTACGCCCAGAACACGTGCCCGTCGTCCCCTTTTTTGCTCAGCGCCTGGTCAACCCAGTCCCAGACAAAACCGCCCTGCAAGCGCGGCATCGCGCGAAACGCCTGCCAGTATTTTGCAAAACCGCCAAAGCTGTTGCCCATCGCATGGGCGTACTCACACAAAATCAGCGGGCGTATTTCATCCGGCAGGCCGACCCATTTTTTAATCGCCCATTTCGGCACGGCGGCAAAAGGCTGATCCTCATCGACGCGGGCGTACATCGGGCAGACAATATCCGTTGCCGCCGTGTTTGCCCCGCCGCCTTCATATTGCACCGGGCGCGTGGGATCGCTACTTTTCACCCAGCGATAAAGCGCGTCGTGGTTAGCGCCGTGGCCGGACTCGTTGCCCAGCGACCAGATGATTATCGACGGATGATTGCGATCACGCTGCACCATCCGGGTGACGCGCTCGCTCATGGCGGGCAGCCAGCGCGGATCGTCCGCCAGGCGGCTCATCGGCTCCATGCCATGCGTTTCAATATTGGCTTCGTCAACCACATACAAACCATATCTGTCGCACAAGCGATACCACAGCGGGTGGTTAGGATAATGCGAGCAGCGCACCGCATTAAAATTGTGCTGTTTCAGCAGCTCAATATCCCGGCGCATGGTCGCCTCATCAATAGCCTGGCCGGTATCCGGGTGATGCTCGTGGCGATTGACCCCACGGATCAGCAAAGGCTGGCCGTTCAGTTTCAGTAAACCGTTGCTGATTTCCACCTTGCGAAACCCTACGTCACAGGCTTCCACTTCAAGTACGCGCCCCTGTTCGTCAAGCAATGCAAGCGTCAGGCGGTACAGGTTCGGCGTCTCGGCGCTCCACAGTAAAGGTGCGGTAACCGGTAGCGTCAGGTGCAGGCGCTCCGCCCACGTGCCGCGTTCATCCACGATGTCGCTGCCGGGAATTTGCTGCGCGTCGGCCACTTTCTCTGCGACAGACCATAAACTAGCGGCGACGCGGCAGGCGGCGAAGTCCCCCGCAAGCTGCACATCAATATGTAGCTGCGCATGGGTAAACTCAGCGTTGAGGCGCGTTTCGACATGGAAATCCTCAATGCGCGTCGGCGGTTTATGCAGCAGGGAGACGTCGCGGAATATCCCGCTCATGCGCCACATATCCTGGTCTTCCAGATAGCTGCCGTCGCACCAGCGCAGCACCATCACCGCCAGCCGGTTTTCTCCGGCTTGCAATACCGCGCTGAGATCAAACTCAGCCGATAAGCGGCTATCCTGCGAGTAGCCTACCCACTGCCCGTTACACCAGAGATGAAAGGCGGAATTGACGCCATCAAAAATGATGCGCGTTTGCCCCCCGGCCAGCGCAGCGGCGCTCACCTCGAATGTGAGCGAGTAACAACCTGTAGGGTTTTCTTGTGGAACAAACGGTGGATTGACCGGGATAGGGTACGTGACGTTGGTGTAGATGGGGGTATCAAACCCCTGCATCTGCCAGTTAGAAGGCACCGGCATTGCCACCGCGTCCGCGCAATCTTTATGCAGCCAGCTTTGCGGTACCGCCTCAGGAGACGGGAAGAAGCTAAAGCGCCACTCGCCATTGAGCAGGCGGCGCGCAGCTGAACCATGGTCCTGGCGTGCCGCGTTTTCATCGCGCCAGCTATGGAGCGGAACATGGGCCGCTAAACGATGCCAGTGGGTGACGACCGGGTTTTCCCAGTCGCGGCGGGCAAGCAGAGTATTCAGGGCGGAAGCGGTCATATCACCTCGTTTGCGAAGCGCTCACAATTTTCCCTACAGTGACGGATAATATGCCGCAGGTAAAGAGGCCAGAAACGAGGCAGATCACAAAAGCGTTATTGACGGTCCAGGCGCGCTACCTGCTGCGCCAGTTCGCTAAGACGGCGGGCCAGCGTGCTGCCGATGATTTTCTGCCCGGCGGGCGCGGTAGAAAAGCGCTCCACCAGCGTCACCGGCAGGCGTATCTTGCTCAGGCCTTCGCCCTCATGCGGCGCTTGCAGTAGCCAGTCAACGCTGCGCTCGCCGGCTTCTTTAAATGCCTGGCGCACGGTGGTCAACGGCGGGGAAAACCAGGCGCTGTCAGCGGTGTCATCATAACCCACCACCGAGATCTGCTCCGGCACAGCGATGCCTTTTTCCGCACAGGCGCGCAGCACTCCCAGCGCCATCTGATCATTGGCCACAAGAATGGCCTGCGGCGGCGGATTGGATGCCAGCAGAGCATGGGCTTTTTCATACCCGGAGGCCGCGCTCCAGTCACCCTGCGCGATGGCACAGGGCGTTAACCCAACCTGCTGTAGCACGGCCAGCCAGCCCGTAAAACGGGCGCGGGCCGAGACAGACGACGACGGGCCGCCGAGCAGCGCAATACGGCGATGCCCCTGTGCAAGCAGGTGCTCAACCCCCAGCCGCGCGCCCAGGCCAGCATCAAACACCAGCTGATTGACTTTTGCCGTGTCGCTGACATCTAAAAACAGGACCGGCGTGGGCTGTGCCTGAGCCGCCAGTTGCTCAGCCTGCGCATCCTCCAGCGGAACATTGACCAGTACGCCCGCGACACGTTGCGCCAGCAGCTCCTGCAATGCCGCCGAACAACTGGCGTCATCGTGCTGCTCAAGCATTGAGATAATCACGTTGGTGGCGGCTTTACCTGCGCGGGATTTTACCGCCGCGGCAATCTGTGACGGCGCATGCAACGCAAGGTCGGTGGTCAGTAGCCCGAGAGCCGGGCTGCGTTTTCCCGCCAGTTGCTGCGCGCCGCGATTTGGCACGTAATGTAACTCGGCCATCGCCGCCAGCACTTTTTCGCGGGTGCGGGCAGAGACATGGGCCGCCTCGTTAATCACGCGGGAGACGGTCTGATACGAAACGCCCGCGTAGCGTGCGACGTCGTAAAGCGTAATGGTTTTCATAAGTGTTCAGCCAGCAAGAGTGACGCATCAGTATACTGGCTTTGACTGTGAGCGCTTCATAAAAGATAACAAAGAAATAGCGACGAGCCAGAACGGCCCGTCGTAAACATCGTCCATAATGTATTGAGGTGGATGTGTCGAATAATTATAAAAGCAACGTCACATTTTTATGTGCAATTATAATGACAGTTACATGACAAATAATTTACTGCTGGCGTGGGATGGGGAATCCTTTAATAGAAATAATAAAGCTGCTTCCTTCTTTTTTAATTTTCGCCCCCGCATCACACCAGTCGGAAGCAATGCGAAAGAACTCATCGCTACCTATATTCCAGTCGAGTCGAACTTGTTTAACATAGCCGGATCGCAACATCTCGCAGGCTTCACCATAGTTGCGCGCTGTTGATAGCAGTTGTGGGTTCATTTTTTCTTCTTCAGAAGTTTGCGTAGACCTTTGATTTCTTTAGCGGTGAACGGCGCGGCACTCTCTTCTTCCGTATGTTGATTATCTATCTCGTGGCCCGAAACATCTGACTCTTCTACCGCCTGAAAGGCCAGCTGTAACAGCTTTTCTGTCGCCGTGCTTAAATTTTCATTATTGACTTCTGCATAGTGACGAAGTTGTTCTTTTAGCGCTGCATCAATTTTGACGTTTAAAATAGCACTGGTCATGATTATCCCTTTTTCTGCGAATAAGCATGCTAATTAATACACGAAGTTAAAGTTCCGATCCACCAATATATTTCAAAAATATAACAGCTTACTCATTCCCAGATTTACACTGCCTTATTATTATGACAAAAATATGAAGTTTATATGTTATATTTATGACAAATTTAATTAAACTGAATAAATTAATAGCACCAGCCAAATAATAGCTGGCGCAAATTTAAAGCTGGCAGGTTTCAGCTATTTCTCTGCCGCCACTCCTGGCGGGTCATTTCCCACAGCTCAGTATCCAGCTCACCGGCAACATACTCGCCTTTTTGCACACTCACCAGGCGCATGCCGCTGCGTGCAGACAGGTTTTTCGAACGCGTATTCGCCACCGCTTTCGGCGCCCGCAACACCTCGCGACCGAGCACGTTAAACCAGAAATCATTGACCACTGTACAGGCTTCGGTCATATATCCCTGCCCTTGCCATTCCGGGACCAGCCAGAAACCCCGGTTATTATCCGCCACATCCATCAGGCATATCACCCCGATTAATGTCTGCGCCTCTTCTTTGCGCCTTAGCGTCCAGTACCATCCTTTTCCTTCATCGCTCGCTGCCAGCGCCACATTATCAACATAATTTTGCGCCGCCCCCGGCGGGTACGGCCAGGGGACGCTGGCAATCAGGTAACGCACAATTTCCCAACGCGGAAAAACGCGCTGAATTTGCGCGGCATCTTCCGATGCCAGCGGTTTAAGGATCAAGCGTGCGGTTTCAAGTTCGGGTGTTTTCATCGGCATACGCTCCTGCTTATTATTTATACGCAGGATTGTTCGCTTTGCAATCATCCGTTTTTTCAATTGCTACCGGCCGTTTTTGACGAAACCACGGCAGGCACAACTGAATAAGCGGGCCGATAGCCAGAGCATACAGCACCGTACCGACGCCAAATGTGCCGCCCAGCAGCCAACCGGTCAGCAGTACCGACAGCTCAATTGCCGTTCTGACGCTTCGCACCGACCAGCCGGTACGCGCATTAATACCGGTCATCAACCCGTCGCGCGGCCCGGCGCCAAAACCGGCACCGATATACATCCCGGTGGCGATAGCATTCACCCCGATGGCAGATAACAGCAACACGCAGCGGCTGATGAATGAATCCAGCATCGGGATCAGTAACAGCGCAGCGTCGGCTGCCAGGCCAATAACGATGACATTGCTGATGGTGCCAAGCCCCGGACGCTGACGCAGCGGGATCCACAACAACAGCACCAGCGCACCGGTGAGGATCATGACCGTGCCAATATCCATCGCGAGCAGCTTCGCGACACCAAGGTGAAACACGTTCCACGGATCGGCACCCAGGTTCGCACGTACAAACATGGCGGTGGAAATACCGTACAGGCTCAGGCCAAGATAGAGTTGCAGCAATCGACGTAACATAGTTGTTCTCCGCGAGCAGGTGCTTCCATCTTTGCTGCAAATGGCTCTATGATTAATGTCCAGTTTTCAAATAGTGGACTGCTTATGTCATCCCGCCGTTTTGGTAGCCAGTCGCTGCAGCGCCTGTTAGGTCACTGGCAGCAATCTTCGTCACGCACGCCTTTGTGGCGACAGCTTGCCGATGCCCTGCGTTTGTTGATCCTTGATGGACGCGTGGCGCTGGATACGCGACTGCCCGGCGAGCGGGAACTGGCAGCCACGCTTGGCGTCAGCCGCACAACGGTTGCCAGCGCTCTCGGTCAGCTGCGCGACGAAGGCTATCTGGAAAGCCGCCACGGTAGCGGCTCGCGAGTGATCCTCCCCGATAGCCACAACGTGCCGACGCAAAGTACAGCCGGTGGCGCGCTGGATCTCTCCACCGCCGCGCTAACGGCAGGCCCGGCCATCCCGCAGGCTTATCGCTATGCCCTGTCGGCGATGACGCCGTGGTTATCGCAAACTGGCTATGGCCAGCTCGGTATCCTGCCGCTGCGCGAAGCGATTGCCGCGCGTTATTGCGAGCGCGGGCTGCCAACGCGCCCCGATGAAGTGATGGTCGTCAACGGGGCGCTGAGCGCTTTTGCATTAGTCTTGCGGATGCTGACCGGGCCGGGCGATCGCGTCGTGCTTGATAATCCAGCCTATCCGCTGGCAATTGCGGCAGTTCAGGGCGCGTCCTGTCGGCCCATTGGCGTATCGCTGCCGCAAAATGGCTGGGATACGGACGGTTTTGCCGCAACGCTTGCGCAGACCGCGCCGCGCCTGGCGTATCTGATGCCTGATTTTCACAACCCGACCGGGCGCTGTATGGATGCCGCGACCCGCGAGGCGATTACTGCAATAGCGGCACGAACCCGTACAACGCTTGTGGTGGATGAAACGATGGTCGATCTTTGGTACGACGCGCCACCGCCGCCACCGCTGGCGGCGTTCGATCCGCAGACGACGGTTATTACTCTCGGATCGGCGGGCAAAAGTTTCTGGGGAGGGCTGCGTTTAGGCTGGGTGCGCGCCTCATCGCGCACGATTGCCGCGCTGACACAAACACGCGATACGCTTGATTTAGGCTCGCCTCTGCTGGAGCAACTGGCAACACAGTGGCTGATTGAGCAGCGCGAAACATTTTTACCCGCCCACAGGCAAATGCTCAGGCAGCGCCGCGATCGCTGCGCCGAATTGATGCAGGCGCATTTTCCCGACTGGCGTTTTCAGATGCCGCAAGGTGGGCTGTCGTTCTGGGTGGAGCTGCCAAGGATGCTGGCAACACAGTTCGCCGCCAGGGCTGAAGCGTGCGGTATCCATCTTGGCACTGGCACGCGCTTTGGCCTCGCCGGTGCATTCGATCGCTTCCTGCGCATGCCATTTGCGCAGGAAACTGACGTGCTGGAGGATGCGCTGATAAGGCTCAAACCGCTGTGGGCGGCACTTCGCGAGACGCCGCTGCCGCCCAAACGCAGCGTCATCTAAAACATAACCGGTAATCCCAGCCCTTTTTTCACTTCATACAGGGTTTGCTGCGTCACCGCGTGGGCTTTTTGCGTGCCGGTCTTGAGGATAGCCAAAAGCATCTCCGGGTCGCGTATCAGTTCAGCGCGGCGGCGGCGAATCGGGGCCAGCAGCATTTGCAGGCACTCTTCCAGCGTATTTTTACAGCTGCGATCGCCAAGCCCGCCGCGCCGGTAATGCGCTTTCATTTCGGCGACTTTGGCTTTATCAGGATGAAAAGCATCGAGATAGGTAAAAACCACATTGCCTTCAATTTTACCTGGATCGGTTATTTTCAGGTGCGCGGGGTCGGTATACATCGCATGCACCGCACGATGAATTTCCGCTTCACTCGCCGAGAGCGGCAGCGCGTTGCCCAGGGATTTGGACATTTTGGCGTTACCATCCACGCCGGGCAGCCTGCCGGTATCGCTGAGAATGGCGCGACAAGGACGCAGCACAGGCGTGCCGGTCAGGGCGTTAAGCTTATGCACGATTTCATTGGTCTGTTCAATCATCGGTAACTGATCGTCGCCAACCGGCACGAGATCGGCCTGAAACGCCGTAATATCCGCAGCCTGGCTGACAGGGTAAACCATAAAACCGACCGGCAAGCTGCGGGTAAACCCTTTTTGTTCGATTTCATTTTTCACCGTCGGGTTACGTTCCAGGCGCGCCACGGTCACGATATTCATATACAGCATGGTCAACTCGGCAAGCGCAGGCAGCCCGGATTGCAGGCAAATCGTGGTTTTTAGCGGATCGATGCCAACCGCCAGATAATCCGCCATCACCTGCAAAATATTGCTGGCAACTTTTTCCGGGCGATGGCCGTTATCGGTTAATCCCTGCAGATCGGCCACCAGAATGGTCTGGGAATAGTCGTGCTGAAGTTTTACACGCCGGGCGAGCGAGCCAACATAGTGCCCAAGATGCAGTGGCCCTGTCGGGCGATCGCCGGTAAGAATGGTAGAGACGCTGTTCATTTTGCCTTCCAGTTTGAGTGAGAACAGTCGCCGGAGAGCAGAAACAAAAAACCGCCTTCCGGCGGCCTTAAATACGTTATAACAACACCAGGCCGCCTGTTAAGGCAGCCACCAACGTGCAATGCTAAGCGTTACGAAGGTGTGCTGATTCATAACCATGAAACTAACATAATGGCAGATAAAGAACAGCGCTATTTTGCCCCCATTACCGTTTATGCGATTTTTAGATAAAAAAGCTAAGGTTGATAGACGGTGCTACTTATCACAAGGTAAGGAGAGTCTATGTCGTCAAAACTACAGGCGCGTTGCCATTGCGGCGCAGTGGAGTTTACCGTTCAGCTGCTGGATGGTTTTAACACCGCCCAGCGTTGTAACTGCTCGTTTTGCCGGATGCGGGGCGCGGTTACCGTCTCTGCGCCATTGTCGGGTATTGAGGTGCTAAAGGGTAAAGAAAAACTGACGGAGTACCGTTTCAACACGAAGCAAGCCGTGCACTATTTCTGCTCGGTATGCGGCATTTATACCTTCCACCGTCGCCGCTCGAATCCAGAGCAGTACGGCGTCAACGTGGCCTGTATAGAAAATGTTTCGCCGTTTGATTTCCCCGAGATAAAGGTGTCGGATGGCATACATCATACGTCCGATGGCGGCAAAGGAGGCGTGGCCGGGTATCTGCGCTATGTTGCCAAATCATAATTTTGTTGCCGGAGAAGGCTGAGAATTCAAAAGGAGAGCAGAAATGGGTGGAGGCCCTGCCAGCTACATCCCGGCACACACGTCCTTTGCCCTGGCTGCTTCCTTCCGGACCTGACCTGGTGAACAAATTAGCGTTGCGGGAGAACCAACAGGGCCCCCATTGAGAGCGTTGTTAACCAACGCGCAGGCGCATTATCCCTGTCCCGAAGGCCAATTGCAAGCCGCGCCCGGACGGATGCTGGTTTATTGCGCAATCCCCTCTTCACAGCAGCCGAATCGCTGTTTATTCTGCCTTTTCCACTTTCAGGAAAGCATTATGGTTAAGGATTCTTTTCCGCAACGGGTCTGGCAAATTGTTGCAGCCATCCCGGAAGGCTATGTCACCACCTATGGCGATATCGCGAGGCTTGCCGGTTCGCCGCGCGCCGCACGGCAGGTCGGTGGCGTACTTAAACGCTTACCGCAAGGCAGCACGTTGCCCTGGCATCGGGTGGTGAACAGGCATGGCTGTATTTCCCTGACCGGACCGGACCTGCAGCGCCAGCGCCAGGCGCTTCTGGCCGAAGGGATTATGGTCTCGGGGAGTGGGCAAATCGATATGCAGCGCTACCGCTGGGTGTATTAGCGCGCCCTCTGCAGAGGGCGCGATATGATTAATACTGCGTTGGAGCCGGGGTTGCGGAAGAGGGGTTCACCTGCGTCGGCGAGGTTGACGGTACGGTTGTTGCCGCCCCACCACCCTGCTGCAACGGTATGGCTGTTTGCTGCACCGGCACCAGCGTCAGGTCAACTTTTGTGCCACCCTGGTTGATAACTGGCTGCACGTTATCGGTGATAAAGGTCAGTTTATCGTCAATGGTAATGGCCGCGCTTAACAATATGCGCGCATTCGGCTGCACATCCGCCGGGTTATAAGGCAGGACGTAGCTAAACGGTGGCTGTTTACCATTGGTACGCACGGCTTTTTGCGCAATCACTTTCGACGGTGCATTCGCCTGGGTTGCATCGGACACAGTCACGGTTAATACCGCATCAGGCGGCAGAGCAACTTTCTGGCGGATCCAGATTGACCCGGAAACATTAGGCTGCTGAATCGCCCCCTGGTTCACCGCCCCGGCCGTATTGGGATTTGGCGCTGGCGTAGGGATATCAGCGCTTTTCTGGGCGCAAGCAGACAGTGCGACCGCCACTGCTAAACCACTTAACATGTGCACAAATTTCATTGTGTTCTCCTTATCTTCTATGCACCGACAGAACTGTATCCTGCCAGTTTATGTGGTTGAACCATCGTAACGACACAAGTGTGGCACAAATCTGCGATATCTTCCTGCAACAGCCATTCTATTCAGAGTATTGCACCCCTCAGACCTGCGTGGTTTCCAGGTTATAATCAATAGATAATGCGCGGTGTCGCGCTTAGCTATTTGAGGAAATGTATGAGTCAGGCGCTAACAAATCTGCTGGCATTATTAAATCTGGAAAAAATTGAAGAAGGGCTGTTTCGCGGGCAGAGCGAAGATTTAGGCCTGCGTCAGGTGTTTGGCGGCCAGGTTGTGGGGCAAGCGCTGTACGCGGCCAAAGAGACCGTTCCCGCCGACCGGTTGGTGCATTCATTCCATAGCTATTTTTTGCGCCCCGGCGATAGCCAGAAACCGATTATTTATGATGTCGAAGTGCTGCGCGACGGTAACAGCTTCAGCGCCCGACGCGTGGCGGCGGTGCAAAACGGTAAACCGATTTTCTATATGACCGCCTCGTTTCAGGCTCCTGAACCGGGCTATGAGCATCAAAAAACCATGCCGTCGGCGCCTTCGCCGGACACGCTAAAATCTGAGACTGAAATTGCCCGCGACCTGTCGCATCTGCTGCCGCCACAGGTCAAAGAGAAATTTCTCTGCGATAAACCGCTGGAAATCCGCCCGGTATCGTTTCATAACCCGCTAAAAGGCCACGTTGCCGAGCCTGTGCGCCAGGTCTGGATACGCGCTAACGGCCCGGTGCCGGAGGATTTTCGCGTCCACCAGTACCTGCTTGGCTATGCGTCGGACTTTAATTTCCTGCCGGTGGCCCTCCAGCCGCACGGTGTAGGCTTCCTGGAGCAAGGAATGCAGGTCGCAACGATAGATCATTCGATGTGGTTCCATCGCCCGTTCAATATCAACGAGTGGCTGCTTTACAGTGTGGAAAGTACCTCAGCTTCCAGCGCGCGGGGCTTTGTGCGCGGTGAGTTCTACACCCAGGATGGCGTGCTGGTCGCCTCTACGGTGCAGGAAGGGGTTATGCGTAACCGCAACTAATACCTGTGGCAAAGCCTCCCGCAGGAGGCTTTGCTGTCGTTGAAATGAATCAGGCGTTGTAGGCGTTTTCGCCGTGGCTGTTCACATCCAGCCCTTCGCGCTCCTGCTCTTCCGGCACGCGCAGTCCGACCGTCATATCCGCCAGTTTGTAACCAATAAAGGCCACAACCCCGGACCAGACAATGGTGATGGCGATGCTTTCCAGTTGCACCAGCAGCTGATGGCCCATCGTCACGCCTTCTGCATAACCCACACCGCCGAGTGACGTCGAAGCAAAGATGCCGGTCAGGATACAGCCGACGATACCGCACACGCCATGCACGCCGAACACATCGCAAGGGTCGTCAACGCGCAGCAGGCGTTTCAGCGCCGTTACGCCCCACAACCCGGCAATCCCGGCAACCAGACCGACGATCAGCGCGCCACCGACACCCACGTAACCACACGCTGGGGTGATACCAACCAGACCGGCAATCGCGCCAGAACATGCGCCCAGCAGCGACGGCTTACCGCGCACGACCCACTCGCCAAATACCCAGGAGAGAATTGCCGCAGCCGTAGCGACCACCGTGTTGACGAACGCCAGCGCAGCGATTTCATTCGCAGAACCTGCAGAGCCTGCGTTAAAACCAAACCAGCCGACATAGAGGATCGCGGTACCGGTGAACACCATCGGCAGGTTATGCGGTTTAAACGCTTCTTTGCCAAAGCCCACGCGCTTGCCAATCAGGTAAGCGCCCACCAGACCGGCAATCGCGGCGTTGATATGCACTACGGTGCCGCCGGCAAAATCCAGCGCGCCATGCGCCGCCAGCAGACCACCGCCCCACACCATATGCGCAATCGGTACATAAGAGAGCGTCAGCCAGACCACCACGAAAATCAGTACCGCTGAGAAACGAATCCGCTCAGCCAGCGCCCCGACGATTAGCCCCACGGTAATGCAGGCAAAAGAGCCCTGGAAGGCGACATGAATATACTGATAGATGCTGCCCATCACGGCTGTCAGCTCAATATTTTTCAGCATCGCCCAGCTAAAATTACCGAAGAAGCTGTTGCCCTCGCCAAACGCCAGCGAGTAGCCATAGACCACCCACAAAATACAGACCATCGCGAAGGTGACGGCCACCTGGGTCAGCATTGAGAGGACGTTTTTACCGCGAATCAAACCACCGTAAAACAGCGCAATGCCCGGAATCGTCATAAAGAGCACCAGCGCGGTGCAGATCATCATAAAACCATTATCTGCTTTATCAGCAATGGCAGGTGCCGCCATCGCCAGGCCTGGCAACAGTGCCAGTGAAGCAATCGCTGTTTTTAATGTTTTGTTCTTCATCATTTCCATCCCTATTACTGTGTGGTCTGGTATTTACAGCGCCGCTTCGTCGGCTTCGCCGGTACGAATACGAATGACGCGTTGCAGCTCGGCAACGAAAATTTTGCCGTCGCCAATTTTTCCGGTGTAGGCCGCTTTGCTGATAACATCAATCACCTCATCAAGCTGATCGTCAGCAATCGCCACATCGATTTTTACTTTTGGCAGGAAATTGACGCTATATTCCGCACCGCGATACAGCTCCGCATGCCCTTTCTGACGCCCGAAGCCTTTCACTTCGGTTACGGTCAGCCCTTGAATACCAATGGAAGAGAGCGCTTCGCGCACATCTTCGAGTTTGAACGGCTTTATCACCACGGTAACCAGCTTCATAAATCCCCCTAAAGCAAAATGCGAAAATGGCGGCAACTAACACGAAGGGGATATTGCAAGCAGTGTGCCAAAAGTAAAAAAGCGGTGCCGCGTATGATACAGACAGGGGGAAAAGCATGGCTGGGCCGTGGATCGGACGTGCAGAAAAGAAAAACGCACCATGACAGTGCAGGGTGCGTTACATTTTTGCACCAACAAATAAAACCGTTGGTGCGCTGCTTAATCGTGGTGCATCAGGCGCTCAGGGTGTCTTCACGCTCGCTTGCCGCCAGCTCTTCACCCGCCAGCTGCAACTGATACATTTGCCAGTAGCGGCCTTTGGCATTGAGCAATTGCTGGTGCGTGCCGCGCTCTACCGCCTGGCCACGATGCAACACCAGGATGGTATCCGCCTCAACAATCGTCGACAGGCGGTGAGCAATAACCACCAGCGTCGTATGCTCACGCACTGCCGTCAGCGCCTGCGCAATCGCCTGCTCGGTACCGGAGTCAATATTCGCGGTCGCCTCATCGAGGATAAGGATCTGCGGCGTCTTAACCAGCACGCGCGCCAGCGCCAGCAGTTGTTTCTGCCCAACCGAGAGATTATTGCCCTGCTCGCCCAGGCGCGTATGGATGCCGTCACTCATACTGCGCGCCAGCTCCGCCAGCTGGACGGTTTCCAGCGCGCGCCAGACCTCTTCCTCGCTGATATCGCGACCAAGCGTAACGTTGGCGAAAAAGCTGTCGGCCAGCACCACCGGGTCCTGCTGCACCATCGCCACGCCTTTGCGCAGCGTCGCGTGGCTGAGCGTGGAGATGGGCCGCCCGTCGAGGCAGATCTCCCCGGTGCTCAGCGGGTAGTAGCCCATCAATAAGCTGGCGAGCGTACTTTTGCCGCTGCCGGTATGCCCCACCAGCGCAACGAAATGGCGCGGCTCCACGTGCAATGAAATATCCCGCAGCACAAACTGGTCGTCACGATAAGCAAACGAAACATTATCAATATCAATGGTACCGCTTTTCAAAGGCGTATCGTCGTGACCGTAATTCTGGCGCGGCCTGTCCATTAGCTCGAACACGCGCTCGCCCGCCACCACCGCCTGTTGCAACATTGATTGCTGGGTGGTCAGCTCAATTAACGGTTCGTTAAGGCGGCCAAGATAGCTGATAAATGCATACAGCACGCCGACTTCCACCGTTCCGACGGAGGAGAAACCAAACAGCATCAGAAGCCCGCACAGCACCAGGGCTGAAAGGAGGCTCAACAGCGGGCGCAGCAAGAAACCGTCCAGCCGCAGCGTCTGCATACGCGCGATATAGTGCGAGCGGCTGGCATCGCTCATACGTTCGCCGAAACGCGACTGCTGGCGAAACTGCTGAATAACACCCATACCGTTAATGATTTCGTTAAAGCCATCATTAATATCAGCAAGGTAAGCGCGCATGCGGCGGACAATCGGCGTGCTGTAACGCTGGTAGAGAAACATCACGATAAACACCGCCGGGAAGAGCGCCAGCGCCACCAGCGCCATGCGCCAGTCGAGGCTAAACATCGCCACCAGCATCGCGCCAATCAACGCTGCGCTGCGCAGAACCGTTGCCACCACCATGACGTAAAGGTCGCGGATAACCTCAGTGTCGTTGGTGACACGAGAGATAATCTGCCCGACCGGCTGGGTATCGAAGGCACTCAGCGGCTGGCGCAGCGCGGCGTCCATCACGTCGGTGCGCAGTTGCTGCACCACCCCCACCGCCGCCTGGTTAAACAGTAGCGCCTGGGCATAATGCAGCCCCGCCGCCAGCAGTTGCAGACCGATATAGATAGCAGCCAGCCCCGCCACCAGCCCCAGCGGCAGGTAGCTTTTCGCCACCATATTATCAATAAAGTAGCTGATTAACGCCGGACAGGCGACCTCTGCCGCCGCGGCAATCCACAGCATAACGACGGCTTTTGTCAGCGGTTTGCGCCACGGCGAACCGTACTTCAGCAGGCGTTTCAGCGTTGGCCATTGTTTGCCTGAATTATGCATCGACGGCCTCCTGCGCGTCATCCAGCGCGGCTTCAAGCTGCTGGTAGCGATACATATCGCGATACCAGCCGGGCTGGCGCACCAGTTGCTCATGTTGTCCGCGCTGGGCGATATGACCGTGCTGCATCACTAAAATCTCGCTGGCTTCCGTCAGCGCCGACAGACGATGGGCACTGATAATAATCGTGCGCCCTTCGCCCCACTGGCGCAGGTTATGTAAAATTTCATGCTCAGTGCGCCCATCCACTGCTGATAACGCATCGTCAAGAATCAGGATCTCGGCATTCAGTAACAGGGCGCGCGCAATAGAGATACGCTGCTTTTGCCCGCCGGAAAGCATCACCCCGCGCTCGCCCACCTCCGTGTCGTACCCTTGCGGCAGGCGCAAAATATCCTCATGCACGCTGGCGAGCTTCGCCGCATGCTCAATCTCTTCCTGCGTGGCCCCCGGTTTACCGAGTGCGATATTCCCGGCAACGGTGTCGGAAAAGAGAAACGGCGTCTGATTGACGACCGCCAGTCGGCTGCGCCACTCATCAAGTTTGAGGCGCTGTAGCGCAAGGCCGTGAAAGCGGATGTCGCCCTCCTCCACGTCGAAATGGCGCTGAATAAGCGATAACAGCGTGCTCTTGCCTGCGCCGGTTGGGCCGCAAATACCGAGCATCTGCCCGGGGGCAAGCCTGGCGTTAACATTTGCCAGCGTCGGCGCGGCGACCTCAGGATAATGAAACGCGCGAATAGCCATCTCCAGCGTCCCGCGCCCTTGCGGTACGGACTCAGTACCATCATTGACTACCGGCGCTTCAGCCAGCATATCGCGGATGCGGCTGTAGGCAGCGCTGCCGCGTTCGACGATGTTAAACATCCATGCCAGCGCCAGCATGGGCCAGATCATCAGACCCAGGTACATCGCAAAACTGGTCAGCTCGCCCAGGGTCAGGCGACCATTGACCACCATCCAGCTTCCGCCGCCAATCGCCAGCATGCTTGCCATGCCTATGGCGACATAAATCGTTGGATCAAAACGGGCATCCACACGCGCAACGCGCATATTTTTCGCCCCGGTGTCCGCCGCGTCCTGTGCAAACAGCATCGACTGCCTGTCTTCCAGGCCAAAGGCTTTTATCATACGGATGCTGGTCAGGCTCTCCTGCGTGCGATCGTTGAGCGATGAGAACGCCGCCTGCGCCAGCTTAAAGCGCTGATGCAGCTGTTCGCCATAACGGTTGATAAACACCGCCATAATCGGCATCGGCAACAGCGAAAACAGGGTAAGCTGCCAGCTGATTTGCGTCGCCATGACGATGAGCACCACGCAGCCCATCACCAGCGAATCCACCAGCGCCAGCACGCCTTCGCCTGCGGCAAAGACCACCCGGTCAACATCATTGGTAGCCCGCGCCATTAAATCACCGGTGCGGTGGCGTAAATAAAACTCCGGGTGCTGGCGGCTAAGCTGGCGATAGAAATCTTCCCGCAGTTCCACCGCCAACTGGTAAGACGCGCCAAATAGCCAGACACGCCAGATATAGCGCAGCAAATAGGTAATGATGGCAACAACCACCAGCGTACCGACCCACATCCACACCTGCTGTGGCGTAAAGTGATGTTTCGTCACGCCATCCACCACTATTCCCACCACTTTCGGCGGAATAAGTTGCAAGATGGCGATAATAATAAGTAAGGCTACAGCACCGAGATAGCGACGCCATTCCCGGCGAAAATACCAGCCTAACTGAACAAATAATCGCACGCGGTTACATCCTGAACGTGTTTTCCGGCCGCGGGATTGCAGCCGGGAGGGTTATTCTATGGGTAAAGCTGTGGTGTATTTTATCTGTTCCATGGCGAAACTCGAAGTCACATCTGACAGCCCCGGCACGCTGTTTACCAGTTTCTTATAGAAACTGTCGTAAGCCTTCATGTCAGACACCAGTACGCGCAACAAATAATCGTACTCACCCGCCATGCGCCAGAAACCGAGCACTTCCGGCATCTGTTTGACTTCGCTGACAAAGCTGCTGTACCACTCGCTGCTGTGATGCTGAGTTTTAATCAGAACAAACGCCGTCAGCCCCAGGCCGAGTTTTTCCGCATTCAGTACCGCGACTTTGCCGAGCAAAATCCCGTCATCTTCCAGGCGCTTCAGTCGTTTCCAACATGGCGTAGTAGTCAGATTAACGGCATCTGCCAAAGCCTGCAAAGAGAGCGAACAATCCTGCTGTAACAAGGAGAGCAGCTTACGGTCAGTTTTATCTAACATATCGCGCCTTTGGAGAATATTTTTCTCTTTATAGTCTACTGAAAAGGTGAAATGGCAACCTTTTTTTCCGGGGCTTTCGCTAGACTGGGCACAAAATGATAAATGGACAAAACCGATGAATCGCACCTGGGTTACACATGCCATTAATGAAATAAATGCTGATGCCCAGCGCTCAGCAGATACGCATCTTATCCGCCTGATCCTGCCCGCGTTTCCGGGGATTCATCTCTACCTGAAGGATGAGAGCACTCATCCTACCGGCAGCCTGAAGCATCGCCTCGCGCGCTCGCTGTTTCTCTACGGCTTATGCAATGGCTGGATTAAAGAAGGCACGACAATCATTGAGGCCTCTTCTGGCTCCACCGCCGTGTCAGAAGCCTGGTTCGCGCGCCTGCTCGGTTTACCCTTTATTGCGGTGATGCCGCACTGCACGGCGAAACGCAAAGTGCAACAAATTGAGTTTTACGGCGGCCGCTGCCACTTTGTAGAGAGCGCATGCGAGATCTACGCCGAGTCCGAACAACTGGCCCGCGAATTAAACGGTCACTATATGGATCAGTTTACCTATGCCGAGCGGGCCACCGACTGGCGCGGCAATAATAATATTGCCGACAGTATTTACCGCCAGATGAAAAACGAGCCTTATCCGGTGCCGGACTCCATTGTGATGAGCGCGGGCACGGGCGGGACATCCGCGACGCTGGGGCGCTATATTCGCAGCCAGGGTTATGACACCCGACTGATGGTGGTTGATCCGGAAAACTCCGTGTTTCTTGATTACTGGCAGCAGCGTGACGCGACCCTGCGTAGCCCGCACGGCAGTAAAATTGAAGGCATTGGCCGCCCGCGCGTTGAGCCATCTTTTATCGCAGATGTTGTTGATGAAATGCTGCGCGTACCGGATGCACCCAGCGTGGCAACCGCGCAGTGGCTGGAAACGCAGCTGGGCCGTAAAGTCGGCGCCTCTACCGGCACCAATATGTGGGGCGCATTACAGCTTGCGGCGCGTATGCGCAGCGAAGGGCGCAGCGGTGCTATCGTCACGCTACTGTGCGACAGCGGCGAGCGATATCTGGACACCTATTATAACCCGCAGTGGGTGGCGGCTAACTTCGGCGATATCACGCCCTGGCACGCGGAGCTCGTGCGCCTGACCAGCACGCTTTAAGATAAAAAAAGCCGGACGGTATGCGCCCGGCTTGCTGGAAAAGATCTTTTCATTCGGGGGAATAAGGAAGATTGGGTGTATCCAGCCAGTGAGTTAAAAAGTGCGACACCGCCTGGTTCTGGCAGTGCCCGATAACCGGTAGATGCGGCAACGCCGCGCGCAGTTGCGGCATCGCATTGCCCATAATCATGCCGCGCCCGACGCTCTCAAGCATCTCGCGGTCATTCATCGCATCGCCAAACGCCATGCAGTCCTGTAACGTCAGGCCGAGCGACTGACTGAGCATCGCCAGCGCCGCGCCTTTGTTGCAGCCCACCGGCAGCACCTCCAGGCAGTACGACGCCGAAAAACATAAGTGCGCCCGCGATCCTAATGCGTCGTTTAACTGAATACGCAGGCGGGAGAGATCCTCGTGATCGCCAACAAAACAAATTTTGGTGACATCGTGAGCCGGTAAGCGCTTGAGATCCATCAAAGTGTAGGTAAAACCGCTGTACTGGTGCGCGGCCAGCGTTTCCGGCAGTGCTTTATCCGTCATCCAGCCTGAATCATTAAATGCATGAATAGTAGCATTCGTCTCCCACTTGCTGTGCAGCACACATTCAGCCACCTCCGGGTCAAGATCCTGCTGGTAGAGCACTTCACCTTCCAGAGAGTGAACGCGCGTCCCGTTACCGGTAATAAGAAAGGCATCCAGCGCCAGCTTGTTCACAATGCTGCGCATTTCCAGCGCATGCCTGCCGGTCGCAAAAGCCAGCGAAATATCGCGCTCACGCAGGCGGCGCAACGTGGCCAGCGTTTGTTCGCCTAAATTATGGTCGGGCATCAGCAAGGTGCCATCCATATCAAATGCAGCCAGACGCGCCATAATTTTCTCCGGTGTGATGTAGGGGGTTGCGTTCCAGTATTGCGTGAGATATACGGAAGTAATAGTGAATAGATAATTATTATTGTTCCGGGTTTATGCGACAACTGAATCGGCTGAATCAATACCAACGCCTGTGGCAATCATCAGGCGGAGCTTCCCAGTCAGCGAGCGTGACTGAGCTTGCGGCGCGCTGTTTTTGTAGCGAGCGCCATATGCGCACGTTGCTGCGCCAGATGCAGGAAGCGGGCTGGTTAAGCTGGTCTTCGCAATCAGGGCGCGGCAAACGTGGCACGCTCCATTTTCATGCTGCCCCCGATGCCTTACGTAGTGAGATGCTGGAGCAGGCGCTGAAAACCGGGCAGCAGCAAAATGCCCTCGCGCTGGCGCAGCTTGCGCCCGATGATCTGCGCACGCTGCTGAACCCGTTCCTCGGCGGGCTATGGCAAAACGAAACCCCGACGCTGCGCATCCCTTACTACCGCCCGCTGGAGCCGCTCACGCCGGGTTTTCTCCCTGGCCGCGCCGAACAACACCTGGCCGGGCAGATTTTCAGCGGGTTGACGCGTTTTACCTCTGATAGCCCGCTGCCCCAGGGCGATCTGGCCCATCACTGGAATATCAGTAATGATGGCCTGCGCTGGCGATTCTATTTACGCTCAACGGTGCGCTGGCACAATGGCGATGCGCTGAAAGCCGAGCAGTTACAGGCGCGCTTGCAAATGCTGCTGACGCTGCCTGCGCTGCGTAAGCTGTTTGACAGCGTGACGCATATTGAGGTGAGCCATCCCTGGTGCCTGACCTTTACCTTGCAGCGCCCGGACTACTGGCTGGCGCACCGCCTGGCGAGCTACGCCGCAGTGCTGGCGCATCCTCAGCACCCGCATATCGGCACCGGAGCGTTTCGCCTGGCGACTTTCAGCCGCGAGCTGGTTCGCCTGGAATGCCACGACGCCTGGCATCTGGGGCATCCACTGCTCCAGGCGGTGGAGTTCTGGATAACGCCGCAACTCTTCGAGCAGGATCTTGGCACCAGTTGCCGCCATCCGGTGCAGATTGCGATAGGGCAAGCGGATGAGTTGCAGTATTTACAGCCGGTGGGTAATAGCATCAGTCTCGGGTTTTGCTATCTTGCTCTGCGCCCCGGCGCGCGGCTGAGCCTGGCGCAAGCGCGCCGCCTGGTGCAGATAATCCACAGCACTTCGCTGTTACAAACGCTACCGCTGGATGAAAACCTTGTCACCCCCAGTCGCGAATTGTTGCCTGGGTGGCATATTCCCCGCTGGTCTTCGCAAAACGTACCGCTGCCGGAAAAACTGACGCTGCTCTATCACCTGCCGGTAGAGCTGCACACGATGGCAGAACAACTGAAGTGCTATCTTGCCAGGCTGGGCTGTGAACTGACGGTGATTTTCCATGACAGTAAAAGCTGGGAGGGCTGCACGCAGCTGGCCTCGGCCGATTTGCTAATGGGAGACCGGCTGATTGGCGAGACCGCGGCTTATACCCTTGAGCAGTGGCTGCGATGCGATCCGCTGTGGCCGAATTTGCTCAGCGCGCCGCAGTTTGCGCATTTACAGGCAACATTAGATGCTGTGCAGCGCCAGGCGGATGAACAGCAGCGCGTCAACGCGCTGCGAAATGTGTTCAGCAAGCTGATGGATGAGGCGCTCCTGACGCCGCTGTTTAACTATCACTATCGCATTAGCGCCCCGCCCGGTGTCGAAGGGATACGTTTGAATACCCGTGGATGGTTTGATTTTGCCGAAGCCTGGTTACCCGCGCCAGAGCGGTGAAGAAGCTGGTCGCTGTTCTCAGCACGCGTTACCATAGTGTTTTATTTGTAATTGCCAGGAAGAATTATGAAACGTGCCGTTGTGGTATTTAGTGGCGGACAAGACTCCACGACCTGTCTGATTCAGGCGTTGCAGCAGTATGATGAAGTCCATTGTGTGACGTTTGATTACGGTCAGCGTCATCGTGCCGAAATTGATGTGGCACGCAGGCTGGCGCTAACGCTGGGCGCACGTGCGCATAAAGTGCTGGATGTCACCATGCTTAATGAACTGGCGGTCAGCAGCCTGACGCGCGACAGCATTCCTGTCCCTGACTACGAACCTGACGCGAGCGGTATTCCGAATACCTTTGTACCTGGGCGCAATATCCTGTTTCTTACGCTGGCCGCCGTTTATGCCTGGCAGGTGCAGGCAGAGGCGGTTATCACCGGCGTGTGCGAAACGGATTTTTCCGGTTACCCGGACTGCCGGGATGAGTTTGTTAAAGCGCTTAATCACGCGGTGAATCTGGGTCTGGCTAAAGATATTCGCTTTGAAACCCCACTAATGTGGCTCAATAAAGCAGAAACCTGGGCGTTGGCCGACTACTGGGGGCAACTGGAACGGGTGCGTAACGATACGCTGACCTGCTATAACGGTATCCAGGGCGACGGATGTGGTCATTGCGCCGCCTGCAGCCTGCGGGCTAACGGCTTGCAGGGCTATCTGTCAGACAAAGCTGGCGTCATGGCCGCGATGAAAGAGAAGACTGGCCTGCAATAACGCAGCCAATGTGCCCGGTGGCGCTGAAACCTGCCGGGCATGGATTGCGATAGCGTTAATCCCCTTCGCGGATCATTTTCTCCAGTTTTTCCCGCAGCTCTCCTTCCAGCGCCAGCGCTTTTTGGGTTTTCAAATCGATACAGACAAAGGTCACCAGCGCATCAGCCACGACCTGCCCTTCCGGCTCCAGCGTGACAACCTGGCTGAGCACGCCGCTTTTACCGTTAATCTGCTGGACATGGCTGGTAACGCTAAGCAGATCGCCAAGTACCGCCGGACGTCGATAGTTAATATTGATATTGACCACCACGAAGGCGATATGATTCGCGGTCATCCATTTAAAGCTTTCGTTATGCTCCAGCCCATCCCAGCGAGCTTCTTCGAGAAACTCAAGATAGCGGGCATTATTGACGTGCTGATAGACATCGAGGTGGAAACCACGGACTTTTATCTGGGTCTGCATAGCGCGTTAACCTTAGCTGTTTTGTTTATTTTAGGGACAGAGGTCATAACTGGTATGACCTCTATAGCCTGGCAAAGATTTTCGACTGTGCAAGCTTTAAAGTTTCAGCGATGCCAGGTTACGCTCCAGTAGCGAGCGCCCTATCCCGGGTACCTGAATTAAATCCTCCAGCGTTTTAAACGGCCCATATTCCGTTCGATAGTTCACAATGGCCTGGGCTTTCTTCAGCCCGACCCCGTTCATCGCTTGCGATAGTTCCTGTGCGTTGGCCGTGTTGATGCTGATTCGGGAGCCTGTCTCTTCTTCCGCGCTTTTTGCCGTATCCTGCGCCTGCACAGTTGATGTGGCGTCGCTTTTGCTCTGTGTTGCCACCGCCTTCGCTCCCGCGACGGGTGCTGCAACGGCGCTATAGCTCAGGGTGGCACAGGCGATACTCAGGGTGACCAGGGCGGCTTTGATTCCTTGCTTCATTCTGTTTCTCCTTAGTTTTTTAACAGCAAACTCACGATAATCGGTGGCAAAAAAACAGACAAACAGCAAAACGCAGAAATGGAAAAGGCCGCGAAAGCGGCCTTTGTGAATTGCAAAACGTTGCAAATTTTTGCGAGGCTCTTCGAGCCGTCAACCTTTACTGCTGCGGATCAACCGTCTCGCCAAATTTGATTTTGGCTTCTTTACGCAGGTTGCCCATCATTGCTTCAAAAGCGATTTGCGCGTTGTTCATGGTAATGCGCTGCACCATTTGCTGCTGCTGCGCCTCTGGCATCGTGCCCGCTTTGACTTCATCCAGCGCCATCACCACGACGTTACCCTGCGTATCGCTGGCAACACCGTAAGACGGTTTGTCTTTTGCCGGCTGCGGCAGGTTGAAGACCGCTTCGCTAAACGCGTTCCGCTCAGCGCGGGTCAGCGTTTGCGGAGCTCCAAAGCTCAGACCGGCCGTTTTCAGCGCTTCATCGCCTTTACCCGCTTTCAGCTCAGCCAGCAGCTTGTCGGCATCCTGTTTCGCTTGCTGCTCTGCTTTGTTGTGCTTAACGATATCGGTAATCTGCGCTTTCACCTCATCAAGCGGTTTGACCGCTTCAGGTTTATGCTCGGTGACACGCAGCACAAATGCGCGATCGCCCTCAACGGTAATGATGTCAGAGTTGCTGCCCGGCGTACCGTTCAGCCCGACCAGACCGCCATTAAAGATGGCATCGCTCACGGGTTTAAAGTTCAGCTCTTCTGGCAGGTTGTCACGGCCAAACCAGCCTGTTTCGACCGCTTTCGTTCCGGCAACTTGCTCAGCGCCTGCCAGCGACTCGTTGTCATTGCTCGCGGCTTCGCTGACTTTTTGTTGCAATGCATACCAGGCATCCAGCGCTTTTTCGTGTTTCACTTTCGCCGCCAGTTCGTCACGCACTTCACTCAGCGGTTTTACTTTTGCAGGCTGGATATCGTCAAGACGAACCACCAGGAAGCCGACGGAAGATTTGATAACGCCTGAAAGCTGGCCTTTCTCTTTCAAACCTGCATTTTTCAGCTCATCCGGCGTGGTGGACTCTTCCAGCCAGCCCATATCACCGCCATTACGCGCAGAGATGATATCGGTGGATTTCGCTTTTGCGACGGTGGCGAAATCAGCGCCTTTATTGAGCTCATCGAGTACCGCTTTGGCCTCATCTTCCGTTTTGGTCTGAATCACGCTATAGCGGTTGCGCTGCGGCTGGGTAAAGGTGTCCTTGTTTTCATCATAATAAGCCTGAATTTCCGCATCGCTGGCGTTTTGCTCCATCGCAGCAGCATCAAGCTTGATGTAGCTCACGCGGAACTGCTCCGGCGCCACGAAACTGTTCTTGTTCTGCTCGTAGTAACTGGAAACCTCTTCGTCGCTTACCGTCTGTTTCGCAGCCAGCGCGTTGACATCAATGACCGCCTGGCGCACTACGCGCTGCTGAGCGGCTAAAGCCACCAGCTCATCAGTTTCGCCTTTCAGCATAAAATCCGTGCCGGCGACAGCGTTGATCAGCTGCTGGGAGGTTAGCTGGTTACGCAGCGCCTGAGCGTATTGATCCGCGCTCATCCCCATCTGATTCACCAGCGCATTAAAGCGGGCGTTATCAAAGTGACCGTTGGACTGGAAAGCCTGAGTGGCGAAAATCGCGTCTTTAACCTGCTTATCGCTGATACCCAGCCCCAGATTTTTAGCGTATTGATCCAAAAGCGCTTCGTCGATCATACGATTGAGCACTTGCTGGCGCATGGCTTTCATATAGTTTTCGTTAGAGGCCAGCTCTGAAAACTGATCGCCCAGTTGCTGCGCCATACGGTTACGCTCATTGGTCACGGCATTCTCGAACTGCGCGCGGCTAATTTCCTGACCGTTCACTTTTGCGGCGTAATTATTGTTACCGCCAATCAGGTAATTACCCACGCCAGTCAGAACGAATGACAAAAGGATCAAACCCAGAATGATTTTGAGCACGACGTGATTAGCCGCCGCGCGTAAATTGTCCATCATGGTGTAACAACACTCCGCTGTAGTTGACTGTAAAACTCAGGCAGTACTCATTGCCCGCTGCGAGTAAGCGCATATTTTGACAAGAAAACGGCGCAATTGTTAGCCCGCAATGCGTATAAACTCGCAGAAATTGCCTGTGTGCAAATAAAAAAGGCACATCTTGCGATGCGCCCTTATAAATTGCACCCTCCCCCGCATGGGGAAAGCGATCAGTTTACCGCGTCTTTCAGCGCTTTGCCTGCGCGGAATCCCGGGACTTTAGCAGCAGCAATGGTGATCTCTTTGCCGGTCTGCGGGTTGCGGCCAGTACGGGCAGCGCGATCTTTGACCACAAAAGTACCAAAACCAACCAGTGCTACGTCGTCCCCGGATTTCAAAGATTCAGTAACGGTATCGATTACAGCATCTAACGCACGTCCAGCCGCAGCTTTGGAGATATCAGCACCTGCAGCAATCTTGTCTATCAGTTGAGATTTATTCACTCTTCTCTTCCTCTCTTTATAATATATATCGCACCTGAGTCCTTCACAGTGCGACCGCGCAGCAGTTATATCAGGCATGTCATGCCCTTACAACACCAGTTGTTGATGACACACCCAACCAGCCACCTAAATTAGCTATACAAAAAAAGGCTGGCAAGTGGGAATTTACTTGCCAGCCCTGTTTTTATCAATGCTCTTTGCGCAATATCACTATTTTACGGTGGCAACCTGCATACCGAAGGGCTCATTTTGCAGTGCAAGACTGAGAACTTCCTCAATACGCTTGACCGGATGGATATCCAGATCGGCGACAACGTTGTCCGGGATCTCTTCCAGGTCGCGCTTGTTTTCGTAAGGGATCAGAACCGTCTTGATACCGCCACGATGCGCTGCCAGTAACTTCTCTTTCAACCCACCGATAGGCAGAACCTGGCCACGCAGGGTAATTTCCCCGGTCATCGCCACATCCGCACGCACCGGATTGCCGGTCAGACAAGAAACCAGCGCCGTACACATTGCAATACCGGCGCTCGGGCCATCTTTCGGCGTTGCGCCTTCCGGTACGTGAACGTGGATATCGCGTTTCTCGTAGAAGTCGCCGTTGATGCCCAGTTTCTCCGCGCGGGCACGCACAACGGTCAGCGCCGCCTGGATAGACTCTTGCATCACTTCGCCCAGTGAGCCGGTATAGGTCAGTTTGCCTTTACCCGGTACGCAGGCGGTTTCGATAGTCAGCAGGTCACCGCCGACTTCCGTCCACGCCAGCCCCGTCACCTGGCCTACGCGGTTTTCGTCATCCGCGCGACCATAATCGAAGCGCTGAACGCCCAGATAATCGTGCAGATTATCACCGTTAATCTCAATGTGCTTCAGGCTTGGATCGAGCAGCAACTGCTTAACCGCCTTACGGCACAATTTAGAGATTTCACGCTCCAGGCCACGCACGCCCGCTTCACGGGTGTAGTAACGAATAATACCGATGATTGCACTGTCATCCACGGTGATTTCGTGTGGTTTCAGCGCGTTACGCTCAATCTGTTTGGTAAGCAGATGCCGTCTGGCAATGTTCAGTTTTTCATCTTCGGTATAACCAGAAAGACGAATCACTTCCATACGATCCAGCAGCGGTGCCGGAATGTTCATGGAGTTGGAGGTCGCCACAAACATCACATCGCTCAGATCGTAATCCACTTCCAGATAGTGGTCGCTAAAGGCCACGTTCTGCTCTGGATCTAATACTTCCAGCAGTGCAGAAGCCGGATCGCCGCGCATGTCAGACGACATTTTGTCGATTTCATCAAGCAGGAAAAGCGGGTTTTTTACGCCAACTTTCGCCATTTTCTGGATCAATTTGCCCGGCATGGAACCGATATAGGTACGACGGTGACCGCGAATTTCGGCTTCGTCACGCACACCGCCCAGCGCCATACGGACATATTTACGCCCGGTGGCTTTGGCTATCGACTGGCCCAGGGAAGTCTTACCCACCCCCGGAGGCCCGACGAGGCATAAAATTGGCCCTTTCAGCTTGTTCATACGGCTTTGCACCGCAAGATACTCAAGAATGCGGTCTTTGACGCGCTCAAGGCCATAGTGGTCGGTATCGAGAATTTCCTGCGCCTGGCGAAGGTCTTTTTTGACCTTGCTGCGCGCATTCCACGGCACCTGCACCATCCATTCGATATAGCCGCGCACCACGGTGGCTTCGGCGGACATCGGCGACATCATTTTCAGCTTCTGCAGCTCAGACTCGGCTTTCTCTTTTGCCTCTTTAGGCATTTTCGCCGCGTCAATCTTGCGTTTCAGCGCTTCGTTTTCGTCCGGCGCGTCGTCCATCTCGCCCAGCTCTTTCTGAATGGCTTTCATTTGCTCATTCAGATAGTACTCGCGCTGGGATTTCTCCATCTGCTTTTTCACGCGGTTGCGAATGCGTTTCTCAACCTGCAGCAGATCGATTTCCGACTCCATCATGGCCATCAGATATTCCAGACGTTCGTTGACGTCGGACATCTCCAGCACGGACTGCTTATCTGCCAGCTTCAGCGGCATATGCGCAGCGATAGTGTCTGCCAGGCGCGCAGGATCGTCGATGCTGTTGAGCGAAGTCAGCACTTCCGGCGGAATTTTTTTGTTCAGCTTGATATAGCCTTCAAACTGACTGATAGCCGTCCGTACCAATACTTCCTGCTCACGCTCTTCAATAGCCGGTGAGTCGAGGTATTCCGCTTTAGCGGAAAAATGCTCGCCATCATCAGAAAGTGTTGTAATGCGTGCGCGCTGAAGGCCTTCGACCAGCACTTTTACCGTGCCGTCAGGTAATTTCAGCATCTGTAAAATAGACGCCACGGTCCCGACGGTGAAAAGATCGTTTACACCCGGCTCATCCGTTGATGCTTCTTTCTGGGCGACCAGCATGATTTTTTTATCATGGTCCATGGCCGCTTCCAGACAACGGATAGATTTTTCCCGTCCCACAAATAACGGAATGACCATGTGCGGATAAACCACCACATCGCGCAATGGCAATACGGGGATTTCAATGCGTTCAGAACGCTCAGGATTCATAGAGCTCTCTCTTAGTTTAAAGTCCGCCAGGTAATAAGGTGACGTGACTGTGCAACACGCACCATTAACATGTAAAGCAGTATATGGGGATGTTTGCCACACATTCAACGGCGGGGAGACGGAAAAATAAAAGGGGAGATAAAATCCCCCCTTTCAGATTAACCTGCTGTAAGAATTGATTAATTATTCACCAGATGCCTGCTGCGCTTCCGGCTTGCCGTAGATCAGCAGCGGTTTGCTCTGCCCTTCGATAACCGATTCGTCAATCACCACTTTTTCGACGTCTTCCAGCGACGGAAGGTCGTACATGGTATCCAGCAGCGCCGCTTCAACGATTGAACGCAGGCCACGCGCACCGGTTTTACGCTGCATCGCTTTTTTAGCGATAGCGTCCAGCGCTTCGTCACGGAACTCCAGATCCACACCTTCCAGATTAAACAGCGCCTGATACTGCTTGGTCAGGGCGTTTTTCGGCTCTTTCAGAATTTGGATCAGGGCTTCTTCGCTCAGTTCGTTCAGCGTTGCGACCACCGGCAGACGACCAATAAACTCCGGGATCAGACCAAACTTAATCAGATCTTCCGGTTCAACCTGCGACAGCAGCTCACCTTCGTTGGCTTTTTCCGATTTTGCTTTCACCGTGGCGCCAAAACCAATGCCGGAGCCGGTTTCAACACGGTGAGAAATCACTTTGTCGAGACCGGCGAAAGCGCCACCGCAGATAAACAGGATCCTGGAGGTATCGACCTGCAAAAACTCCTGCTGCGGATGTTTACGCCCGCCCTGCGGCGGAACGGCGGCAACGGTGCCTTCAATCAGTTTCAACAGTGCTTGCTGAACGCCTTCACCGGATACGTCGCGGGTGATGGAGGGGTTGTCAGACTTACGCGAAATCTTGTCGATTTCATCGATGTAGACAATCCCGCGCTGCGCTTTCTGCACATCGTAGTCGCATTTCTGCAGCAGCTTCTGGATGATGTTTTCGACATCTTCCCCCACGTAACCGGCTTCAGTTAACGTGGTCGCATCCGCCATGGTGAACGGAACGTCCAGCAGGCGAGCCAGCGTTTCAGCCAGCAGCGTTTTACCGGAACCGGTCGGACCTATCAGCAGAATGTTACTTTTGCCAAGCTCTACACCGTTACTGGTGTCGCCATTGCGCAGGCGTTTGTAGTGGTTGTAAACCGCCACTGCCAGCACTTTTTTCGCCTGTTCCTGACCGATAACGTAATCGTCCAGGTGGTGGCGAATCTCGTGCGGCGTAGGCAGTGCGCTGCGCTCGCGGTGCGGCGCAACTTCTTTAATCTCTTCGCGAATGATGTCGTTACACAGATCAACACATTCGTCGCAGATATACACGGACGGCCCGGCAATCAGCTTACGCACTTCATGCTGGCTTTTGCCGCAAAAAGAGCAGTACAACAGTTTGCCCGAACCATCTTTGCGTTTATCTGTCATGAGTCAAAACCTCTTTTCTGTTCTTTGTGCCGCACGTGACGACGCAAATGCCATTCCAGGCGCAAAACATTACTCAAGCATGTTACCGCTCGCACTAGCTAGTATAGCGGCACCTGGGCATGAGCATTAGTTACGATGGGTTAAAATTGAGTCAACCAGGCCGTAATCAACCGCCTCTTGTGCGGCAAGGAAACGATCTCGTTCAGTATCACGCTCAATTTGCTCTAACGATTGACCCGTGTGATGCGCCATAAGTTCATTCATGCGTCCTTTCACTTTCAGGATTTCGCGGGCGTGGATTTCGATATCCGTAGCCTGTCCCTGATAACCGCCTAACGGCTGGTGGATCATCACGCGAGAATTTGGCAGGCAAAAACGCTTGCCTTTTGCCCCTGCCGTCAGCAGGAAAGCCCCCATGGATGCGGCTTGCCCCATACAAATGGTGCTCACGTCCGGCTTAATAAATTGCATAGTATCGTAAATGGACATCCCGGCGGTAATCACGCCGCCTGGAGAATTAATATACAGGTAGATGTCTTTTTCCGGATTTTCCGCTTCCAGAAATAACATTTGAGCCACGATCAGGTTCGCCATATGGTCTTCGACCTGACCGGTCAGAAAAATCACGCGTTCTTTAAGAAGACGGGAGTAGATATCGAAAGAGCGCTCACCGCGTGAAGTCTGTTCAATAACCATTGGCACCAGAGCCATATGGGGTGCAAAGTTATCTCGTTCGCCGCTGTATGACATTACCGTCTCCTGGATAAAAAAATAAACAAACCTGCTGTACTGATTGTACTTGAGTGCGCGGGGTCTGACCATTACCCCTCACGGACGGATTATCAGCCAGAGTCTCTATTGCCACTCTTCCCTTAGTGGGGATGACATCGCATGATTTCAAGCATAACAATCTTTTGCTGTTACGCTAATAGTGAAACGCTCTTTTAGCACACATCTGAAAAAAGTGAATGGATAAAAAAAGCCCGTCACCGGCAGGTAACGGGCTTATTACACTCTATTCTTCAGGCTGACGCACGCAGACTGCGCTCATAATGGCTCCCGGTCACTCACTTTTGTACTTCTCTAAGCTCCCGCGAACCACCGCGCCGCCAGAATAATTCGGTGTATTTACAGCATTAAGCCTGTTGGTTCATCAGTTCATTAAAGGAAGTGGCTTTTTCAGTCACTTTCGCTTTAGCCAGAACCGCTTCAACCGCTTGTTCTTCCAGGGCAACGTTACGCATGTTGTCCATCAACTCTTTGTTTTTGCTGTAGAACTCAATAACTTCTGTCGGATCTTCGTAAGCAGAAGCCATCTCTTCGATCAGGCCCTTAACGCGCTCTTCGTCAGCTTTCAGCTCGTTGGTGCGAATCACTTCGCCCAGCAGCAGACCAACCACGACGCGGCGTTTCGCCTGCTCTTCGAACAGTTCACGCGGCAGCTCCAGTGCTTGTTTCTCGTTGCCACCAAAACGCTGCGCAGCCTGGCGACGCAGAACGTCGATTTCGCTGTCGATCAGTGCTGACGGAACGTCGATTTCGTTCGCTTTCACCAGACCATCAATTGCCTGAGATTTAATACGGTTGCGCACCGCGCCTTTCAGCTCGCGCTCCATGTTTTTACGCACTTCAGCGCGCAGACCTTCGATGGAACCATCTTCAACGCCGAAACGTTTGATGAACTCTTCGGTCAGCTCCGGCAGTTCGCGCTCTTCAACTTTTTTCAGGTTGATAACGAACTTCGCTGCTTTCCCTTTCAGGTTTTCTGCGTGGTACTCTTCCGGGAAGGTCACGTCGATGGTGAATTCTTCGCCCGCTTTGTGGCCTTTAACGCCTTCTTCAAAGCCCGGAATCATACGGCCCTGGCCCATTGCCAGAACGAAATCAGTGGCTTTGCCGCCTTCGAACTCTTCGCCGTCAACAGAACCGGTGAAATCGATGGTTACGCGGTCTTCAGCATCAGCTGCGCCGTCTTTGTCTTTCCAGGTTGCCTGCTGCTTACGCAGCGTGTCCAGCATGGTATCAACGTCAGCGTCAGTGACTTCAACAACCGGTTTTTCAACTTCGATGGTTTCCAGCGCTTTCAGCTCGACTTCCGGATACACTTCAAACTCAACAGAGTAAGTGAAGTCTTCGCCCAGCTTGTATTCGCCCGGAACATATTTCGGTGCGCCAGCCGGGTTAATTTTTTCCTGAATGATCGCGTCGATAAAATTGCGGCTCATCAGATCGCCCAGCACGTCCTGGCGTACAGAAGCGCCATAACGCTGAGCAACGACATTCATCGGTACTTTGCCCTTACGGAAACCGTCAATACGAACTTTCTTCGCTACGTTGACCAGCTCGCTCTTCACAGCGGTCTCGATGCTGTCAGCAGCGATTGTAATCGTTACACGGCGCCCAAGGCCCTGAGTTGTTTCAACTGAAACTTGCATCTTGTTACCTCAAAAAATCACAGTGCTCGGTCAACTCTACTCTGTAAGCAACCTTATGCGTTACAGAACCGGGATGTTCTCTCAAATCAGATATACATTCCCTGTCGTCAGAATCACCCCGAAGACATTCCGAAAAATAAGACGCAGCATTATAGCGGCATCGCTGATGTGAGTCGAGAACGGGTGGTTGGCAAAGTTGCGTCACTTTTCACACTTCTGACGCAATTTTGCGCAGAAAACATGACTTCTCGCTCAAAATTCAGGCAAAACAAAACGGCCCGCAGGCCGTTTTACTCAATCTGCATGCAACATACTGGAAAAGTTCCCGCAGTTGCAAATAGCTTTTACGCGATACTGCCCGCGCCACGACATGGTGGAGAGGCAAAAATCGTATCCTGCAGCCCTTCCCACTCTTTGATGGTATAAGTATGCAATGCAAGTGCATGAAGTGTCGTTGACAGTTCATCCGTTAACGCAGTGTAAATCATCCGGTGACGATTAAGAAAACGCTCACCATTAAAGCGGTCGCTTACCAGTACGACTTTGAAATGACTTTCAGAACCGGCCGGAACGTTGTGACGATAGCTTTCATCAACAACTTCGAGATACACGGGCTCAAATTCCGCCTTTAATTTCCCTTCGATTTGTTCGCGCATCATCATGATCTTACCCCTCCAGACAACGCTGGGATCCCAGCCATCTTCTTAAATATTAGCCGCTTTTACAGGCTCCATAATCCGAAAACAACAAAAAATTAATAAATATCCTGGTTTACCTGGCATCAGATGGAATCTAATGAAACAGAACAGATTTTTACATGCAAGATGCGTAATGCGCCGAAAAAAGGACAAGACGATGAATTTACATGCATTGAAGTCTTCCCCTTACCGGCGGCAATGTTATGATGACGGCAATTTTTCACACTAAAAGCATACGTTCCTTTGAGAGCCTGAACATGTTTAAAAAACTCCTTTTTCCTTTGATAGCGTTATTTATGTTGGCCGGGTGCGCTACTCCGCCAACCACCATTAATGTTGCGCCGAGCATCACCCTGCCGCAGCAGGATCCAAGCCTGATGGGCGTCACCGTGAGCATTAACGGTGCCGATCAGCGTCCTGACCAGGCGCTGGCAAAAGTGACCCGTGATAATCAGTTGGTTACGCTGACGGCTTCCCGGGATTTGCGCTTCCTGTTGCAAGAAGTGCTTGAAAAGCAGATGACCGCGCGCGGTTATATGATTGGGCCGAATGGCGCAGTCAATCTGCAGATAATTGTTAACCAGCTGTATGCTGACGTCACGCAGGGTAATGTGCGTTACAGCATCGCCACGAAAGCCGATATCGCCATCATTGCTACCGCTGCGAACGGCAACAAAATGACCAAAAACTACCGTGCCAGTTACAACGTTGAAGGCGCGTTTGAAGCCAATAACACCAAGATTGCCAATGCGGTTAACAGTGTGTTGACCGATACCATTGCAGATATGTCTCAGGACACCAGCATTCACGACTTTATTAAACAAAACGCACGATAAAATAGTGGCCCGGCTTGTCCGGGCCATTTTGTAACCTATGTCCAATTATTACTTACGCATTTTTACGCAGCCTAAAACAATCATCCTGTTGATGCTTGGCTTTGCATCCGGGCTTCCTCTCGCGCTGACCAGCAGCACACTTCAGGCATGGATAACCGTCGCAGACATTGACGTCAAAACCATTGGCTTCTTCTCGCTTGTCGGCCAGGCCTATGTTTTTAAGTTTCTCTGGTCGCCAGCGATGGATCGCTATACCCCCTCATTTTTGGGGCGGCGTCGCGGCTGGCTGCTACTCACGCAAGTTTGCCTGATGATTGCGATTGCCGGGATGGGTTTCCTGCAACCGGAAACCGATCTGCGCTGGATGGCCGCGCTGGCGGTATTGATAGCGTTTTGTTCCGCTTCTCAGGATATCGTTTTTGACGCCTGGAAGACCGACGTGCTGCCCGCAGACGAGCGCGGTGCAGGTGCGGCTATCAGCGTGCTCGGTTATCGCATCGCGATGCTGGTCTCCGGTGGCCTGGCGCTGTGGCTGGCGGACCGCTGGCTCGGCTGGCAAGGAATGTACTGGCTGATGGCGGCATTAATGATCCCGTGTATTATCGCCACGCTGTGCGCGCCGGAACCGACGGATGCCAACCCTGCGCCAAAATCATTAGAAGAAGCGGTCGTTGCACCGCTGCGCGATTTTTTCGGGCGCAATAATGCCTGGCTTATTCTGCTGCTGATTGTCCTTTATAAGCTCGGCGATGCTTTTGCCGTGAGTCTGACCACGCTGTTCCTCATTCGCGGCCTCGGGTTTGATCCCGGCGATGTGGGGATGGTGAATAAAAGCCTTGGGCTTATCGCAACGATTATCGGCGCGCTGTGGGGCGGCGTCCTGATGCAGCGGCTGACGCTGTTTCGGGCATTGTTAATCTTTGGCGTCTTGCAGGCGGTGTCGAATGCCGGTTACTGGTTTTTATCGGTGACTGAAAAAGACCTCTTCACCATGGGTGCTGCGGTGTTTTTCGAAAACCTGTGCGGCGGTATGGGTACCGCCGCCTTTGTCGCCTTGCTGATGTCTTTGTGCAACAAGTCCTTTTCCGCAACGCAGTTTGCATTGCTCTCAGCCCTCTCGGCTGTCGGGCGCGTTTATGTCGGCCCACTGGCTGGCTGGTTTGTGACGAACTGGGACTGGCCTACGTTCTATCTTTTCTCTATTGTCGCCGCCGTTCCTGGCCTGATATTGCTGCTACTTTGCAAAAAAACACTGGAGCATGCCCAGCGTACCGAAACGTTTATTCCCCGTACCGAGTACAGCGGTGCCTATCGGCTGGCGCTGCGTATCCTCGCCACGGGTTGCCTGCTGCTTGCCGCCGGATTGTTGGTTTTGCTCAGCAACCATCTTGGCATCACCCGTTGGAGTATCGATGCTCAACTGCTGGAGTGGGGCGCGTTTCTGGCCATCGGCGGGGTCGTATACGGCGGTCTGCTGGATTTGCTGGCGCTGCGAAAAACCGAGCTGCTGTAATGAGGGCGCCTGCGGGCGCTCTTTGCCAGGCCTGGCGCATGGAAAAAATATGGCGAAATATCAAACAATATATTTAACTGCTCGCAAAAAAATATTTTTAACGCCACATAAAATAGATCTGATAAATATTTTACCTTATAAATCAGCGGCAAATATAAAAAATAGCGAGGGATTATTCCCCAGCGTTATTATTATGCTCAACAAATAAACACAAATTTTCTGCTCCTGGATACGATTATTTTTCGGCGCATAAAAATATTCTTAATTATTTTGTGCGCTTTAAAATAATGGCTACTCTTTAACGGCTTAGTCGTGTTAACAATGCTTGAGTTTCTAATTAGTTCCAGTAAGGTTCATTAGTTGCTGAATAATTGTTAACTAAATGTTTATTTAATTGATTGGTTATACCAATTTACCCGTAATGCTATTTGTAAAGTAATATTTTTGTTATATCTCAATCTCTGGTTGTGCAAATGTCTCATTTTACAGTTTGTTGCATTACGTGTGACATAAACGGCAGAACCCGGTAACACCTTACTGACAGAGAGCCAATCATGTTTACAGTAACGTAACCTTTCCGTAAAATGCCCGCACACTTTAAGCGCCACCAGATCCCGTGGAATTGAGGTCGTTAAATGAGACTCAGGAAATACAATAAAAGTTTGGGATGGTTGTCATTAATCGCCGGCACAGTTTTACTTACTGGCTGCGATTCTGCACTTCTTGACCCCAAAGGAGAGATTGGACTGGAGCAACGCTCTTTGATACTGACGGCTTTTGGCCTGATGATGATCGTCGTTATTCCCGCCATCTTAATGGCCCTTGGTTTTGCCTGGAAGTATCGTGCAAGCAATAAAGATGCAAAGTATAGCCCTAACTGGTCACACTCCAACAAAGTGGAAGCTGTGGTCTGGACAGTGCCAATTCTGATCATCCTGTTCCTTGCCGTATTAACCTGGAAAACCACCCACTCGCTCGAACCGAGCAAGCCGCTGGTACATGACGAAGCCCCGATTAAAATCGAAGTGGTTTCCATGGACTGGAAATGGTTCTTCATCTATCCGGAACAGGGCATTGCTACCGTAAACGAAATCGCCTTCCCGGCGAACGTCCCGGTAGAGTTCAAAGTGACCTCTAACTCTGTGATGAACTCGTTCTTTATCCCGCGCCTGGGTAGCCAGATTTATGCGATGGCCGGTATGCAGACGAACCTGCATCTCATCGCCAACGAAGCCGGTACTTATGATGGCATCTCCGCCAGCTATAGTGGCCCGGGCTTCTCCGGCATGAAATTTAAAGCCATTGCAACGCCGGACCGCGCCGCATTCGACCAGTGGGTCGCTAAAGCGAAGCAATCATCTGAAACCGTGTCCGACATGGCCGCTTTCGAGAAGATTGCCGTACCTAGCGAATACAACAAGGTTGAATACTTCTCCAGCGTTAAACCCGATTTGTTTAAAGATGTTATCAACAAATTTATGGGCCACGGCATGAGCATGGATCCGACCCAACCGGAAGGCGAGCATAGCAAGCACGATGGTATGGAAGGCATGAACATGAGCCACGCGGAAACCTCTCACTAAGGGGTCGAGGAAGAAAACGATGTTCGGAAAACTTACACTGGATGCAGTGCCGTACCATGAACCTATTATCATGGTCACGATTGCTGCGATTATCGTCGGGGGACTGGCGGTACTGGCTCTGATCACTTATTTCGGTAAGTGGTCATGGCTGTGGAAAGAATGGTTAACCTCTGTTGACCACAAACGCCTTGGCATCATGTATGTCATCGTGGCTGTTGTTATGCTGCTGCGCGGCTTCGCGGATGCGGTGATGATGCGTAGCCAGCAGGCGCTGGCGTCGGCGGGTGAAGCAGGCTTCCTGCCACCTCACCACTACGATCAGGTCTTCACCGCTCACGGTGTTATCATGATCTTCTTCGTGGCGATGCCGTTTGTTATCGGTCTGATGAACCTTGTGGTTCCGCTGCAGATCGGCGCACGCGACGTAGCGTTCCCGTTCCTTAACAACCTGAGCTTCTGGTTCACGGTTGTGGGTGTGATTCTGGTTAACATCTCTCTGGGCGTAGGTGAGTTCGCGCAGACGGGTTGGCTAGCTTATCCACCGCTTTCGGGGATTGAATATAGTCCTGGTGTCGGGGTCGATTACTGGATCTGGAGTCTCCAGCTGTCCGGTATCGGTACGACGCTGACCGGTATCAACTTCTTCGTGACTATCCTGAAGATGCGCGCACCGGGCATGACCATGTTCAAAATGCCGGTCTTCACCTGGGCGTCACTGTGCGCTAACGTGTTGATTATCGTCTCGTTCCCGATTCTGACCGCGACTATTGCCTTGTTGACCCTGGATCGCTATCTGGGCACCCATTTCTTTACCAATGATATGGGTGGCAACATGATGATGTACATCAACCTGATTTGGGCCTGGGGCCATCCGGAAGTGTACATTCTGGTGCTGCCGGTGTTCGGGGTGTTCTCAGAAGTTGCGGCAACCTTCTCACGTAAACGTCTGTTTGGTTACACCTCGCTGGTGTGGGCAACTGTCTGTATTACCGTGCTGTCGTTCATCGTCTGGCTGCACCACTTCTTTACCATGGGTGCAGGCGGTAACGTAAACGCCTTCTTCGGTATTGCAACGATGATTATCGCCATCCCGACCGGGGTGAAGATCTTCAACTGGCTGTTCACCATGTACCAGGGCCGCATCGTGTTCCACTCAGCAATGCTGTGGACTATCGGCTTTATCGTAACCTTCTCCGTAGGTGGGATGACCGGCGTGCTGCTGGCAGTACCGGGCGCAGACTTCGTGCTGCACAATAGCCTGTTCCTGATTGCGCACTTCCATAACGTTATCATCGGCGGTGTCGTGTTCGGTTGCTTCGCAGGCCTGACCTACTGGTGGCCGAAAGCCTTCGGTTTCACGCTGAACGAAACCTGGGGTAAACGCGCGTTCTGGTTCTGGATAATTGGCTTCTTCGTTGCATTTATGCCGCTGTACGTGCTGGGCTTTATGGGTATGACTCGTCGTCTCAGCCAGCAGATTGACCCGCAGTTCCACACCATGCTGATGATTGCCGGGTGCGGTGCAGCGCTGATTGCCATTGGTATTCTGTGCCTGCTGATTCAGATCTTCGTTTCTATTCGCGACCGCGATCAGAACCGTGACCTGACGGGTGACCCGTGGGGCGGCCGTACGCTGGAGTGGGCGACCTCTTCTCCTCCGCCGTTCTATAACTTCGCTATCGTTCCGCACGTTCACGAGCGTGACGCTTTCTGGGAAATGAAAGAAAAAGGCGAAGCCTATAAAAAGCCTGCGCATTATGAAGAAATTCATATGCCGAAAAACAGCGGTGCCGGTATTGTTATCGCCGCCTTTGCAACGGTATTTGGTTTCGCCATGATCTGGCACATCTGGTGGCTGGCGATCGCAAGCTTCGCGGGCATCGTAATTAGCTGGATCGTGAAAAGCTTCGACGAGGACGTGGATTACTACGTACCGGTTGCAGAAATCGAGAAACTGGAAAACCAGCATTTCGATGAGATCACTAAAGCAGGGCTGAAAAATGGCAACTGATACTCTGACGAACGCGCACGCCCATGCGCACGAACACGGGCACCACGATGCAGGGGCGAATAAAGTATTCGGTTTCTGGATCTACCTGATGAGCGACTGCATTCTGTTCTCTTGTCTGTTTGCTACCTATGCCGTTCTGGTGAACGGCACTGCGGGCGGGCCGACGGGTAAGGACATTTTTGAACTGCCGTTCGTACTGGTAGAAACATTCCTGCTGCTGTTCAGTTCCATCACCTATGGCATGGCGGCGATCGCCATGTACAAAAACAACAAAAGCCAGGTTATCTCCTGGCTGGCGTTGACCTGGCTGTTTGGCGCCGGGTTTATCGGGATGGAAATCTATGAGTTTCACCACCTGATTGTCGAAGGTATGGGGCCGGATCGCAGCGGCTTCCTGTCAGCGTTCTTTGCGCTGGTAGGCACCCACGGTCTGCACGTGACCTCCGGTCTTATCTGGATGGCGGTTCTGATGTTCCAGGTTTCACGTCGGGGCCTGACCAGTACTAACCGTACCCGTATCCAGTGCCTGAGCTTGTTCTGGCACTTCCTGGATGTGGTATGGATCTGTGTGTTCTCTGTTGTTTACCTGATGGGGGCGATGTAATGAGTCATTCAACCGATCACGGCGCTTCTCACGGTAGCGTAAAAACCTACATAACCGGTTTTATCCTGTCGATTATTTTGACAGTGATTCCGTTCTGGATGGTGATGAACGGTACGGCTTCCCATGCAGCCATTGTGGGGACAGTCATTGTGACTGCGGTTGTGCAGATTCTGGTGCATCTGGTTTGCTTCCTGCACATGAACACCAAGTCTGATGAGGGCTGGAACTTTACGGCCTTCGTCTTTACTGCACTGATCATCGGCATTGTGGTTGTAGGTTCACTGTGGATTATGTGGAACCTGAACTACAACATGATGGTTCGATAAGAGCGGCGAGTATGTTTAAGCAATACCTGCAAGTAACGAAACCGGGCATTATTTTTGGCAATCTGATCTCCGTGATCGGGGGATTCCTGCTGGCCTCCAAAGGCCAAATAGATTATCCCCTGTTCCTCTGCACGCTGATTGGCGTGTCTTTGGTGGTCGCCTCTGGTTGTGTTTTCAACAACTACATCGACCGTGACATTGATAAAAAAATGGAGCGGACGAAAAACAGGGTGCTGGTCAAAGGGTTGATCTCGCCAAAAGTCTCGCTGGTATACGCAACCTTGTTGGGTATTGCTGGCTTTATGCTGCTGTGGTTTGGCGCCAATCCGCTGGCCTGCTGGCTGGCGGTGATGGGGTTCGTGGTATATGTGGGCGTTTACAGCCTGTATATGAAGCGCCACTCCGTTTACGGCACGCTGATTGGCTCTCTCTCCGGCGCTGCGCCGCCGGTGATTGGTTACTGTGCGGTAACCAACGAGTTTGACAGCGGCGCGGCTATCCTGCTGGCGATTTTCAGCCTGTGGCAAATGCCCCACTCGTATGCCATCGCGATTTTCCGCTTCAAGGATTATCAGGCGGCAAACATTCCGGTTCTGCCGGTAGTGAAAGGCATTTCGGTCGCGAAAAACCACATCACGCTCTACATCCTGGCGTTTGCTATCGCCACACTGATGCTCTCCCTGGGCGGCTACGCAGGGTATAAGTACCTGGTGGTTGCCGCAGCGGTAAGCCTCTGGTGGTTAGGCATGGCGTTGCGTGGATACAAAGTGGAAGATGACAAAGTGTGGGCGCGCAAACTGTTCGTGTTCTCCATTGTCGCTATCACTTCGCTAAGCGTGATGATGTCCGTCGATTTTATGGTGCCCGACTCCCACAGTCTGCTGACTTACGTCTGGTAAGTCAGGCACGATTATCAAGGGTGCTCCGGCACCCTTTTTTTACGTTTTCTGTATCCCTCCGCAGGTAATATTTGTTAATCAAGCTGTTATTTACCCTGCCCTACCCCCGCACTACACTATGCCCGGCTTACAATTTGAGGTGGTGATGAACGATTATAAAATGACGCCAGGCGAGTTGCGCGCCACCTGGGGTTTAGGAACTGTATTCTCATTGCGCATGCTTGGCATGTTTATGGTTCTGCCCGTTCTGACTACTTACGGCATGGCGCTCCAGGGGGCGAGCGAGGCGCTAATTGGCCTGGCTATCGGGATTTATGGCCTCGCCCAGGCGATTTTTCAAATACCTTTTGGCCTGCTCTCAGACAGAATTGGGCGCAAGCCGCTGATTGTCGGCGGGCTGGCGATTTTTGTGATCGGTAGCGTCACCGCCGCACTGGCTGACTCCATCTGGGGCATTATTCTTGGCCGCGCCTTACAAGGTTCCGGGGCTATCGCCGCGGCCGTAATGGCGCTGCTGTCCGATCTGACCCGCGAGCAAAATCGTACCAAAGCGATGGCCTTTATCGGCGTCAGCTTTGGCGTCACCTTTGCCATCGCGATGGTGCTCGGGCCAATCATCACCCATAAACTGGGCCTGCACGCTCTGTTCTGGATGATCGCCGCGCTGGCGATAATCGGTATTGCCCTGACGCTATGGGTCGTGCCTGACAGCAAGCATCATGTGCGTAACCGCGAATCGGGCATGGTGAAAGACTGTTTCCGCATGGTGATGGTTAACCCTAAGTTGCTGAAACTGAACTTTGGCATCATGTGCCTGCATATTTTGCTGATGTCGACGTTCGTCGCCCTGCCCCGCCAGCTTGAAGCGGCCGGTTTTCTGGCGCAAAACCACTGGAAAATTTACCTCGTCACCATGCTGATATCGTTCGTCTCGGTGGTGCCTTTTATTATTTATGCTGAAGTAAAACGCCGCATGAAGCGCGTATTCCTGCTCTGCGTGGCGCTGCTGGTCATTGCTGAGATTATGCTGTGGGGCGCAGGCCCACACTTCTGGGACATCGTGGCGGGGGTGCAAATTTTCTTCCTCGCCTTTAACCTGATGGAAGCCTTATTGCCGTCATTAATCAGTAAAGAAGCGCCGGCAGGCTATAAAGGAACGGCGATGGGGATTTACTCCACCAGCCAGTTTATCGGCGTCGCGATTGGCGGCTCGCTCGGTGGCTGGCTGGACGGCTTCTTCGACTCGCAAACCGTTTTTCTCGCTGGCGCACTGCTGGCGATGGTCTGGCTGCTGGTCGCCAGTACGATGAAGGAACCGCCCTATGTCAGCAGCTTGCGGATAGCCATCCCCGATGGCGTCACCATTGACGAGGCGTTACAGCAGCGCTTGCGAGCAAAAGCAGGGGTCAGCGAAGTGCTGGTCGTTGCAGAAGAACGCAGCGCTTACGTCAAAATCGACAGCAAAGTGACGAACCGTTTTGAAATAGAACAGGCGGTGGCGGGCTAAACATCCCCCCTCCTGACGGGAGGGGCGATTTATCAGTCGCGGAAATTTTTGAACTGGAACGGCTGCCCCAGATTTCCCCCGCGAACCAGCGCCATCACGGCCTGCAAATCATCGCGGGACTTACCGGTCACGCGAATCTCTTCACCCTGAATCTGCGCCTGCACTTTCAGCTTGCTGTCTTTAATCAGCTTGATGATTTTCTTCGCCGTCGCGCTATCAATCCCCTGCTTGAGTTTGGCCTCAACATACCAGGTTTTACCGCTGTGCACGAACTCTTCCGGCACTTCCAGCGAACTGCCTTCAATGCCGCGCTTGAGCAGCTTGGCGCGCAGAATGTCCAGCAGCTGATTGACCTGGAAATCAGATTCGCTCAACACTTTAATGGTCTGATTTGTTTCATTCAGCTCAAAAGTGGCTTCAACGTTACGAAAATCGAAACGCGTCGCCAGTTCACGGGTCGCGTTTTCCACACCGTTCTGCACTTCCCGGAGATCGACCTCAGAAACAATATCGAAAGATGGCATCTTTTTTCTCCCTCTGTATTTGTTGCGATGCATAATACCTGCAACGAAACATAACTCAACTTGTAATACTGGAAGCTTAGCTGACGCCATTATACTTATGATAGCAGCACCTGGCGCGGTTGCAGGTGAGGAGGAACAATGAGAATTACCGTACTTGGATGCGGTGCTTTAGGCCAGTTGTGGTTAACAGCATTACATAAGCATGGGCATGAGGTACAAGGTTGGTTACGTGTTTCACAGCCGTTTTGCAGCGTGAACCTCGTCGAAGAAGACGGTTCAATTTTTAATGAATCGCTGACGGCCAATGACCCGGAATTCCTCGCTGGCAGTGATTTACTGCTGGTAACGCTCAAGGCGTGGCAAGTCTCCGATGCGGTGAAAAGCCTGGCGCCAATGCTGCGCCCCAGCATGCCGGTATTGCTGATTCATAACGGTATGGGCACGGTTGAAGAGCTAAAAGCGTTGCCGAACCCCTTATTGATAGGCACCACCACTCATGCGGCACGCCGTGATGGAAACGTGATAATCCATGTGGCGGGCGGAACTACCCACATTGGCCCGGCACGCCAGTTCGACGGCGAGTTTAGTTACCTGGCCGATACCCTGCAAGAGGTGCTGCCGGACGTTGCCTGGCATAACACCATACGCCCGGCGCTATGGCGTAAACTGGCGGTGAACTGCGTGATTAACCCGCTGACTGCGTTGCGGGAGTGCAAAAATGGCGAGCTGCTGGCGTATCCGGAGGAGATCAAACGGATAATCGATGAAGCCGCCGCCGTGATTGAGCGCGAAGGCCACCATATCTCGGCTGATGAGTTGCTGTATTATACTTATCAGATTATTGAAAATACGGCGGAAAACTTTTCCTCAATGTTGCAGGATGTCCGCGCGCTGCGTCATACCGAGTGTGATTACATTACTGGTTATCTGCTCAAACGCGCCCGTGCTCATGGCATTGCTGTGCCGGAAAACGCCCGTCTGTACGACATGATTAAACGTAAGGAGAGTGAGTATGAGCGCATCGGCTCTGGTATGCCTCGCCCCTGGTAGTGAAGAGACTGAAGCGGTCACCACTATCGATTTGCTGGTGCGTGGCGGCATTGCGGTCACCACCGCCAGCGTTGCCAGCGACGGCAACCTGACGATTACCTGCTCGCGCGGCGTCAAACTGCTGGCGGATGCGCCGCTGGTTGAGGTGGCGGACGGTGATTATGATGTGATTGTGCTGCCCGGCGGCCTGAAAGGTGCCGAATGCTTCCGGGATAGCCCGCTGCTGGTTGAAACCGTGCGGCAGTTTCATCGCTCAGGCAGAATAGTGGCCGCGATTTGTGCGGCCGCCGGTACCGTGCTGGTGCCGCATGACATTTTCCCGCTGGGCAATATGACCGGCTTCCCTGGCCTGAAAGAGACCATACCGGCGGAGCAGTGGCAGGATAAACGCGTGGTCTGGGATGCGCGAGTCAACCTGCTGACCAGCCAGGGGCCGGGAACGGCCATTGATTTTGGCCTGAAGATTATCGATCTGTTGGTTGGGCGTGAAAAAGCCCACGAGGTGGCATCACAGCTGGTGATTGCGGCCGGGATTTATAACTACTACGAAGGGTAAAAAATGCCGGGGCAGCCCCGGCATCGTTGTGTTATGGGCGATAGACTTTCACGTTAGTAAAGCCTTGCTCCCGCAGATAGAGCGCCTGTAAGCGGCTCATCACCCCGCGCTCACACCATAACAGCCAGGTTTTGCTCTGATCGAGGTCGCCAAATTTCGTGCTCAGCTTATAAAACGGCAGAGAAACCACATCCACGTCTTTAAGCTGTAACGGCTTCTCATCCTGTTCATCAATCGAACGGATATCCAGCACCACGTCGTTTGGGCCAAAACCGTTTACCGTTTCGACTTCAACCACGGCTTCCTGAGTCTGGATCGCGATGTCGCGGATATCGATATTGCTCGCTTCTTCAACGACTTTATCGAGGATAGAGAAATCAAAATTCGCCTCTTCCGCTTCGATTTTCGCCTTGACCGCTTTTACCGTCGGGCTTTTTGAAATCACGCCGCAATATTCCGGCATGGTACGGGCAAAATCTTCCGTACCGATTTCGCGCGCCAGATCGATAATGTGCTCTTTATCCCAGGAGATAAGCGGGCGCAGGATCAGCGTATCAGAAACGTTATCAATCAGGCGCAGGTTGGTCAGCGTCTGGCTGGAGACCTGGCCCAGCGCTTCGCCGGTCACCAGTGCCTGCACGCCGTAGCGCTCGGCAACTTTTGACGCCGCACGCACCATCATGCGTTTTAGCACCACGCCCATCTGGCCGTCGTCCACTTTTTCGAGGATTTCACCCACCACAGGCTCAAAATTGATCGCGACAAAACGCACGCGGTGCGAGCTGCCAAAACGGTTCCACAGATAATGCGCCACCTGGCGAACACCGATTTCATGAGCCGCGCCGCCGAGGTTAAAGAAGCAGTAATGCACGCGGCAGCCGCGACGCATCAGCATATAGCTGGAAACTCCTGAGTCAAAACCGCCGGAAATAAGCGACAGCACATCTTCCTGGGTGCCGATCGGGAAACCGCCAATACCTTCATAGCGGCCTTTCACCAACAGCAGACGATCGTCTTCAATCTCAAGATTTACGGTGACGTCCGGGTGCGTCAGCTTCACGCGCGCCGATTCAACATGCTGGTTCAGACCACCGCCAACATACCGTTCCACCTCAATGGAGCTGAACTCGTGTTTACCGCGGCGTTTAACGCGAACGCAGAAGGTTTTCCCTTCAATTTGCTCGCGATATTGCACCAGCGCTTTTTCAAAAATATCGTGCAGCGAGGTAAAAGGAACGTCTTCGACCTCCAGAACATGGTGAATACCCGGAATACGGGTCAGCGCATCGCGAATAGCCTCGCGCTGGTTTTCGTCTTTAGCGCGAACTTCAACATGATCCCAGTGACGAACAACGGCCAGCGTCTCGTCATAGTGCTTCAGAACGTTACGAATGTTCCCTGTCAGAATTTTAATAAAGCGCAAGCGCACAGATTGGCTTTTGATGGTGATTTCCGGGAACAATTTAATGATAAACTTCATGGCGGCAATGGTTCGTTGGCAAGCCAGGCTGGCTTGTTATGAGAAATAATACAGCAGCCCATACCCGCGACTGCATCCAGGCGCGGAAGTATACCACCATCACGAACAACCTGTGTAATGCATTACCATTGTGCGTTATTTGCTTAGTTGTGCGACTTCGCTACCATAACGTAGTCGAACAGGAAAACCAGAAGAGTCAGACATTCACTATGCCAAAGAAAAACGACGCACCGGCCAGTTTTGAAACTGCGCTAAGCGAGCTGGAAAAGATTGTCACTCGTCTTGAAAGCGGCGATCTTCCGCTCGAAGAGGCGCTCAATGAATTCGAACGTGGCGTGCAGCTGGCGCGCCAGGGGCAGGTAAAACTGCAGCAGGCCGAACAGCGCGTGCAAATCCTGCTATCCGATAATGAAGAGGCCCCGCTGACGCCTTTCGCCCCGGATGCCGAATAAATGGATTTCAGCCAACAATTACAGGCCTGTGTAGAACAGGCCAATAATGCACTGCGTCGGTTTATCGAGCCTCTCCCCTTTCAGAACACTCCACTGGTTGAGGCCATGCATTACGGCGCATTATTAGGCGGCAAACGCCTGCGCCCGTTTTTGGTTTATGCAACCGGCGGTATGTTTGGCATCAGCCAGTCAACGCTTGATGCGCCCGCTGCGGCGGTTGAGTGCATTCATGCCTATTCGCTGATGCATGACGATTTACCGGCGATGGACGACGACGATTTACGCCGTGGTCTGCCGACCTGCCATATTAAATTTGGTGAAGCCAGCGCCATCCTCGCAGGAGATGCGTTGCAAACGCTGGCCTTTTCTATCCTTGCCGATGCGCCAATGCCGGAGGTTGCCGCGCGCGACCGGCTGGCGATGGTGGCAGAGCTGGCGCACGCCAGCGGCGTCGCCGGGATGTGCGGCGGCCAGGCGCTGGATTTAGCCGCCGAAGGTGAGCAGGTGTCGCTGCAAGCGCTGGAGCAGATCCATCGCCATAAGACCGGCGCATTAATTCGTGCGGCGGTCAGGATGGGGGCGCTGAGCGCAGGTGACAAAGGGCGGGAAGCCTTGCCCTATCTGGACAGCTATGCGCAAAACATTGGCCTGGCGTTCCAGGTACAGGATGACATTCTGGATGTTGTCGGCGATACTGCAACACTTGGCAAACGCCAGGGTGCAGACCAGCAACTGGGCAAGAGCACCTATCCCGCATTACTGGGCCTTGAGCAAGCCCGCATAAAAGCCCGTGACCTGATCGACGATGCCCGCCAGGCGCTAAGCCTGTTGTCGGCACAGTCGCTGGATACCACGGTACTGGAAGCACTGGCGAATTATATAATCCAGCGTGATAAATAAACTGACATGCTATAACGAGTTGCTGATGAGTTTTGATATAGCCAAATACCCGACGCTGGCAATGGTAGAAAATACCCAGGAGTTACGCCTGCTGCCGAAAGAGAGCCTGCCGAAGCTGTGCGACGAGTTACGCCGCTACTTGCTTGATAGCGTGAGCCGCTCCAGCGGGCACTTCGCCTCCGGGCTTGGCACGGTCGAGCTGACCGTTGCGCTGCATTACGTTTACAACACCCCTTTCGATCAGCTGATCTGGGACGTAGGACACCAGGCGTATCCGCATAAAATTCTCACCGGGCGGCGCGATAAGATTGGCACCATCCGGCAGAAAAACGGCCTGCATCCCTTCCCGTGGCGCGGTGAGAGCGAGTACGACGTGCTGAGCGTCGGCCACTCTTCAACCTCCATTAGCGCCGGGATTGGCATCGCCGTCGCGGCAGCAAAAGAGGGCAAACAGCGCCGTACCGTGTGCGTAATTGGCGACGGCGCGATCACCGCCGGCATGGCGTTTGAAGCCATGAACCACGCCGGGGATATTCGCCCGGATATGCTGGTGGTGCTCAACGATAACGAAATGTCTATTTCTGAAAATGTCGGCGCGCTGAATAATCACCTGGCGCAGCTGCTCTCCGGCAAGCTCTACTCCACCCTGCGCGAAGGCGGCAAAAAAGTGCTCTCCGGCGTGCCGCCTATCAAAGAGCTTATCAAGCGCACCGAAGAGCATATCAAAGGCATGGTGGTTCCCGGCACGCTGTTTGAAGAGCTGGGCTTTAACTATATCGGCCCGGTTGATGGTCATGATGTGCTGGGGCTGGTACAGACGCTGCGCAATATGCGCACGCTAAAAGGCCCGCAGTTCCTGCATATTATGACCAAAAAAGGCCGCGGCTATGAACCAGCGGAAAAAGATCCGATAACGTTCCACGCGGTGCCGAAGTTTGATCCCTCCAGCGGTTGCCTGCCGAAAAGCAGCGGCGGTATGCCGAGCTACTCAAAAATCTTTGGCGACTGGCTGTGCGAAACCGCCGCCAGAGATCCAAAGCTGATGGCGATCACCCCGGCGATGCGTGAAGGTTCGGGCATGGTTGAGTTTTCGCGTAAATTCCCGGACCAGTATTTCGATGTGGCGATTGCTGAACAGCACGCGGTGACCTTCGCCGCCGGGCTGGCGATCGGCGGCTATAAGCCGGTGGTGGCGATTTACTCCACCTTCCTGCAGCGCGCTTATGATCAGGTTATTCATGATGTGGCTATCCAGAAGCTACCGGTGCTGTTTGCCATCGATCGCGCCGGGATTGTCGGTGCCGACGGGCAGACGCACCAGGGCGCGTTTGATATCTCCTACCTGCGCTGCATTCCCGGCATGGTTATCATGACGCCGAGCGATGAGAACGAATGTCGCCAGATGCTGTTTACCGGTTATCACTATAACGACGGCCCCAGTGCAGTGCGTTACCCGCGCGGCAATGCGCTTGGCGTCCCGCTGGCACCGCTGGAAAAACTGCCGGTGGGTAAAGGCGTAGTTAAGCGCCGTGGTGAAAAAACCGCCATCCTCAATTTCGGCACCCTGTTGCCGGAAGCAGAAAAAGCAGCCGACGCGCTAAACGCAACGCTTATCGATATGCGTTTCGTCAAACCGCTGGATGAAGCCTTGATTCTGGAAACCGCCTCAACGCACGACGCGCTGGTGACGCTGGAAGAGAACGCTATCATCGGCGGCGCAGGCAGCGGCGTGAACGAAGTGCTGATGGCGCATCGTAAACCGGTGCCGGTGCTCAATCTCGGCCTGCCTGATTTCTTTGTTCCACAGGGCACGCAGGATGAAATCCGTGCAGAGCTGGGGCTGGATGCGAGCGGGATAATCACACGTATCAACGCCTGGCTCGCCTGAGTCCCTCCTCTTTCACTCCTGCTATGCTTAAACCTACGTTTATCTGGCAGGAGTGTAACCATGCAATACAACAGATTAGGAAAAACAGAGCTTCAGGTTTCCCGCCTTTGCCTTGGCTGTATGACCTTTGGCGAACCTGACCGGGGTAAGCACGCCTGGACCTTGCCCGAAGAGAGCAGCCGCCCGATTATCAAACGCGCGCTGGAAGGCGGCATCAACTTTTTCGATACCGCCAATAGTTACTCTGACGGCAGCAGCGAGGAGATTGTTGGCCGTGCGCTGCGTGATTTCGCCCGCCGTGACGAGGTGATTGTCGCCACCAAAGTCTATCACCAAACCGGTGACCTGGCGGAAGGCCTCTCCAGGGCGCAAATCCTGCGCTCTATCGACGACAGCCTGCAACGCCTCGGTATGGAGTACGTCGACCTGCTGCAAATCCACCGCTGGGATTACAACACGCCAATCGAAGAGACGCTGGAGGCGCTCAATGACGTGGTGAAAGCGGGCAAAGCACGCTATATCGGCGCGTCTTCCATGCATGCGCATCAATTTGCGCAGGCGCTGGCTTTGCAGGATCAGCATGGCTGGGCGCGTTTTGTCACCATGCAGGATCACTACAATCTTATCTATCGTGAAGAAGAACTGGAGATGCTGCCGCTGTGCTACAAAGAGGGGGTCGCCGTGATCCCGTGGAGCCCGCTGGCGCGTGGACGGTTGACGCGCCCCTGGGGTGAAACGACCGCGCGCGTGGTGTCGGATGAATTCGGGAAAACGCTTTACAGTGAAACCGAGGAAAACGATGCGCAAATCGCCGCACGGCTGGCGGGCGTCGCCGAAGAGCTGGACGCTTCACGCGCACAGGTGGCGCTGGCCTGGCTGCTCAGTAAACCCGGCGTTGCGGCACCGATTATCGGCACATCCAGAGCAGAGCAGCTTGACGAGTTACTTGGCGCGGTAGATTTAACGCTTACACCGGCGCAGGTTGCCGAACTGGAAACACCTTATCTACCGCACCCGGTGGTGGGTTTTCGCTAAGAGGCTTTGCAGAGTGAGGCGGTTTTCGCCTCACGCCTGGGCAAAGTGATCGTAGCCGCGTAAATCAAACTCGACGGGTTTCCCTTCGCGGGTAAAATGCAGCCCTTCTATCTCGCTGCTTATTTGCCCGATACAGGTAAACGGCACGCCGAGCTGCGCAATGGCAACATCCAGCGCGCCACGGTTAAGCTCCGGTACGGTAAAGCACAGCTCGTAATCTTCGCCGCCGGAAAGCGCCCAGCGCAGCGCCTGTTCAGGCTCCACCTGGCGCTGCATCGCCTGCGAATAAGGCAGCAAATCAAGATCGATACGCGCACCGCAGCGGCTGGCGTGCAGAATATGACCCAAATCTGAAATCAAACCGTCAGAGAGATCGATGGCCGCACTGGCCAGATTACGCAGCGCCTGCCCGTGCAGTAAGCGCGGCGTAGGGCGCAGATGGCGACCGACCAGATAATCTGCGTCGCTGCTTACGTCAGGCACCAGGCGTTTTTGCAACACCGCCAGACCCGCAGCGCTGTCGCCCGGCGTGCCGGTGATATAAATCCAGTCGCCAGGCTTCGCACCGGAGCGCTTCATCGCGCGCCCAACCGGCACAAAGCCATAGATACCCAGCGTCATGGAGAGCGGGCCACGCGTGGTGTCTCCGCCAATCAGCTGCATATCGTAGTAATCAAGTTGCTCAAACAGACTGTCGCTGAAGGCTTGCAGCCAGGCTTCGTTCACGTCCGGCAGCGTCAGCGCAAGCGTAAGCCACGCCGGATCGGCACCGGTTGCCGCCAAATCGCTGATATTGACCGCCAGCGCTTTGTACGCCAGATCGGCAGGATCGATATCCGGCAGAAAATGGTTCCCTTGCACCAGCGTGTCGGTGCTGATGGCCAGCGTCTGTTTGTCGGGAATATTAAGTAGCGCGCAGTCGTCGCCAATACCGGTTTCAACATCGCGGCGGGTATTACGTGGCCGGTCAAAATAACGGGCAATCAGGGAGAATTCGCCACATGCCATACGTTATGCCTCTGTGAAAAAAAGAAAAAGCCGGAACAGACGCGCGTAAGGCACGGCCCGCGTCCGGCTTGCGGATCACTTTTTACGGGGGCGAATCGCAGGTGCGGCTTTATCCAGCACGCCGTTCACGAACTTGTGACTGTCTTCAGCGCCAAAGGTTTTTGCCAGTTCGATAGCCTCATTGATGGCGACTTTGTACGGAACATCGTCACGTTTGGACAATTCGAACAGTGCGATACGCAATACCGCTTTCTCGACCTGACCCAGTTCTTCAAGCTGGCGGGACAGGTACGGCTTCATTAAGCCATCGAGATATGCGCTATTGGTCGCCACCCCGGTCAACAGCTCGCGGAAGTACAGAACGTCGACATCTTTAACGTCCTGTTCTGCCAGAAACTGGTATTCAACATCCGAGATGTCGTTCTGGGACAACTGCCAGGAGTAAAGCGCCTGGACGGCACACTCACGGGCGCGGCGACGAGCAGCAGGTTTCACGGAATTCCCCTTACAAAAATCAGGCCTTGATGGCTTTCAATACATTAATCATTTCAAGCGCGGTCAGTGCGGCTTCCGCACCTTTGTTACCGGCTTTGGTACCAGCGCGCTCGATAGCTTGTTCAATACTTTCAGTGGTTAATACACCGAAGGCGACCGGGATACCGCTCTCCTGAGCGACATGCGCCAGGCCATTGCTTGCGCCACCGGCAACGTATTCGAAGTGGGCGGTACCGCCGCGGATAACGGTGCCCAGAGCGATCACCGCATCATATTTATCGGTTTTGGCAAGCGCCGCCGCCGCCAGCGGCAGCTCGTAGGCGCCCGGAACCCAGACAACGGTGATGTTTTCATCTTTCACCTGACCAATGCGTTTGAGCGCATCAACAGCGCCTTCGAGCAGGCTGTCGTTGATAAAGTTGTTGAAACGCGCAATGGTGATGGCGACGCGAGCGTCCGGAGCAGCAACGTTGGCTTCAATAATGTTCATACATATCCTTTCCAGGTTCAGTTCGGCCCACGCAGGGGGGCGGATTTTATCATACTATTCGACGCGCTGCTTCCCTTTTACAGCAGGCATTACGCGTGGGTAAGATGCAGGCAGACATCGGGGCCGACCTGACGTATCTCATTGAATTTAAAGTGTGGCGCATCCGCAAGCGCGGACAATCCCGGCAGTACGCACAAACCGCGCGCATCGCTGCCCAGAAGTTTAGGCGCCAGATAGACAATCAGCTCATCCACCAGCCCGGCCTGCAACAAGGCTCCGGCCAGGTTTGCCCCCGCTTCCACCCAGATACTGTTAATCTGCGCTTTGCCGAGCATCATCAGCAGCAGCACTAAATCGAGGTGCCCGTTGTGCTCCGGTACGATAATTTCGCGCACGCTTTGCGGCCAGCTACGCGCATCGGCGTGGGTACGGGCAAACCAGGTTTCGCCCAGCTGGGTGACCAGGCGGTGCTGCGGCGTGACGCGGTTGTGACTATCAAGAACAATCCGCACCGGCTGGCGTAGATCCTGCTGCGGATAAAGTGCCTGGCTGTCGGCGTTTAGCTCCTCCCAACGCACGGTGAGCGCCGGATCGTCCGCCAGTACCGTGGCGCTGCTGGTCAGAATAGCGTGGCTTTGCGCCCGCAAGCGCTGAACATCACGCCGCGCCTGCGGAGAGGTTATCCACTGACTTTCGCCACTCGCCATAGCCGTGCGCCCATCTAACGACGCGCCGAGTTTCAGCTGCACGTAAGGGAAACCGGTACGCATGCGCTTGAGAAAGCCTTTATTCAGCGCTTCGGCTTCACTCATCATCAGGCCGTGGCTGACCTCAATGCCCTCTTGCTGCAGGCGGTGCAAACCACGCCCGGCGACTTGCGGGTTGGGGTCTTGCATCGCCACCACCACGCGCGCAACGCCCGCCGCAATCAGCGCTTCGCAGCACGGAGGCGTGCGGCCATGATGGCTGCAAGGCTCCAGCGTGACATACGCCGTTGCGCCGCGGGCGCGCTCACCCGCCATTCGCAACGCGTGAACCTCAGCATGCGGTTCGCCTGCGCGATAGTGAAAACCTTCGCCAACGATTTCCCCACCGTTAACGATCACGCAGCCGACGCGCGGGTTTGGATGCGTGGTAAAACGCCCGCGTTGCGCCAGTTTCAGCGCCCGCGCCATATACATTTCGTCCAGCATGATCAGTCCTGTAAGCGCGCGATCTCTTCACCAAACTCGCGGATATCTTCGAAGCTACGGTAAACAGAAGCAAAGCGGATGTAGGCCACTTTATCGAGTTTTTTCAGTTGCTCCATCACCAGATTACCGATCATTTTGCTCGGCACTTCGCGCTCGCCGGTTGCACGCAGCTGCGATTTGATGTGATTAAGCGCCATTTCGACGTCATCTGCGCTGACCGGGCGCTTTTCCAGCGCTTTTAGCATACCGCTGCGCAATTTATCTTCGTTAAACGGTTCACGCACATCATTGCTTTTCACCACGCGTGGCATGACAAGCTCCGCCACTTCAAAAGTGGTAAAACGCTCATTACAAACCAGACACTGCCGGCGACGGCGAACGGATGAACCTTCACCCACCAGGCGAGAATCGATTACTTTGGTATCCACGGCGAAACAGAATGGGCAATGCATACGGCGTCCTGACGTTAGAGTTAACTGAAATCTATTTTAACCTGAACTGGCATGACAACAAAGGCAGAGTATTTTTTGAGACAAAGGATCGATGGCAACGTTGCCGTTGCGATCTACCATTACAGAATTGAAAACAGCCGGAAAAATAGATTATGCCAGCATATTACCTGCGAACACTCCTGCTGGGCAGCCTGTTTACTCTCAGCGCCTGCGCCCCGCAAAGCGAAGTCCGTCAGCTGCATCAGAGCGTCAACACGCTGAATAAAGAAATGACTCAGCTGAATAAAGAGACGGTTAAAATCACCCAACAAAATACGTTGAACGCAAAATCCGCAAGCGGCGTCTATTTACTGCCAGGCGCGAATACCCCTGCCCGGCTGAACAGCCAGATAGGTATGCTGCGTATGTCGCTGCGCGATATTGCGCCAAATGCAGGCGGAACGCGCGTGCTGCTGCGTATCCAGGGCGAGTCCAACGATCCGTTACCGGCTTTTAGCGGCACCGTTGAGTGGGGGCAGATTGTCGGCACCACGGAAAATTACCAGGAAGTGAATGTCCAGAGCCAGCTGATTAATGCCCCGGCCAGCACCCTTGCGCCGAGCGGTGTGGACATTCCGTTGCAGCTAAACGGCATCACGCCAGACCAGTTAGGTTTTGTGCGTATCCACGATATCCAGCCCGCGATCACCCCTTAACATTCAGGGCGGCAATGTCGCCCTGTTTTTGTTAGACGTCCTTTTCTTCTGGTTTTTCACCTTAACCATTAGTTTCATGAATTTGCAATGCTGCGCAATATCAGTACAATCGCCGCGGTTTACTGCACGCAAACGTGAACGCAATCGATTACCTTCATGTCGAGAATGTGAAATAACACATATTTTTGTGAGCGTGAATACTTATAATAGGCGCCCAGAAATATGAAACATTTAGCAATGCAATGTGTGCTTTCTTTCACTCCCATCCGGGATACTTATCAGTGGCGTAATGATGAAAAAAACAATTCTCGCAGCCGGTGCTGCTGCTCTCGCTCTTTCCGCTTCTTTCACTGTAAATGCAGCGGAGAACAGCAAACCTGAATACCTTTCCGACTGGTGGCACCAGAGCGTGAACGTAGTGGGTAGCTACCACACCCGTTTTTCACCGGTTCCGCGTAACGATACCTACCTCGAATATGAAGCCTTTGCCAAAAAAGATTGGTTCGACTTCTACGGATACCTGGATGCGCCGGTATTCTTCGGGGGTAACAGCGGTGCTAAAGGGATCTGGAACCACGGTTCACCGCTGTTTATGGAAATTGAGCCGCGCTTCTCCATTGATAAGCTGACCGGCACCGACCTGAGCTTTGGCCCGTTCAAAGAGTGGTACTTCGCCAATAACTACGTCTACGACATGGGGCGTAACAAGGCTGGCCGCCAGAGCACCTGGTATATGGGTCTGGGGACGGATATTGAAACCGGTCTGCCGATGAGCCTGTCGCTTAACGTTTATGCTAAATACCAGTGGCAGAACTACGGCGCAGAAAACGAAAACGAGTGGGATGGCTACCGTTTCAAAGTGAAATACTTTGTGCCAATCACCTCTTTGTGGGGCGGCCAGCTGAGCTATATCGGTTTCACCAACTTTGACTGGGGCTCAGACCTGGGCGACAGAAAATACTACGTTGATGGCGCGCAGCAGCGTACCAGCAACTCCATCGCCTCCAGCCATATCCTCGCGCTGAACTACGATCACTGGCACTACTCTGTTGTTGCGCGTTACTGGCACAACGGCAGCCAGATTAAAGATGGCGCAATGTTGGGCGACCTTAGCGCACGCTCTACCGGCTGGGGTGGCTACCTGGTTGTAGGTTACAACTTCTGATTGCGCAATAGCGCCAGTTGATGTGAAAAGCTCATGCTCCGGCATGGGCTTTTTTTATGCGCAGAAATGTTGGTGCGAAATAAATATCCTCCGGCATAGCCGGAGGTTTTTCAGATGCGCCTATAAGGCTCTATTACCAGCCGCGCCCTAACAGGCGCATACGATCTGACATTTGCATCAAACTTCGTTACTTACGGCCCGTA